>CALKGG010000126.1 GCA_938084885.1 uncultured Acidimicrobiales bacterium | reverse complement strand
TTGCCGAGGACGAGGCCCTCTTTGAGGTGTCGACGGACAAGGTTGATTCGGAGGTTCCGTCGCCGGTGGCTGGTGTGATTACCGAGATTTTGGTGCCTGAGGGTGAGACGGTTGAGGTTGGTACTGTGCTGGCCCGAGTCGGAGGAGCCGGTGCTGCACCGGCTGCCGCGCCTGCTCCCGCAGCCGCCCCGGCCGCTGCTGCTGCGCCCGCAGCCGCCCCGGCTGCTCCTGCTGCGCCAGCACCGGTCGCTCCTACCGCCGACGCAAGCGGGCCCAGCGGCCTGTCGGGCCTTGTGCTCTCGCCGGTGGTTCGACGCCTGATTGCCGAGAACAACCTCGACCCATCAACGATTGCTGGCACCGGTGTCGGGGGCCGGATCACCCGCAAAGATGTCGAAGCCATCATCGTGGCGAACAACGCCGGTGGTGCCCCCGCTGCTCCAACGCCTGCCCCTGCTCCGACACCGGCCCCTCCAGCGCCGCCGGCTCCTGTGCCTGCTGCATCAGCTCCTGCCGCTCCAGCGCCGTCGACTTCTGCGCCCGCTGCTCCGCCAGTAGAGGCCGGTCCAGATTCGGTGCCGCTCAACAACATCCGTCGCAAGACCGCCGAGCACATGGTCATGTCGAAAGCGACTTCGCCGCACGTGCTCACCGCCATGGAGGTCGACTTCGAAGCAGTCGAAGTTGTGCGCCGCAAATACAAAGCGGAATGGAAGAAAGAAGAGGGCTTTAGCCTCACCTACCTGCCGTTCATCCTGCGGGCGGTCGCTGATGCCATGCGTGACTTCCCACTGATGAACGCATCGCTTACCGGCGACTCGGTCACCACACACTCCGATGTCAACGTCGCGATCGCTGTCGACCTGAACTTCGATGGACTACTCGCTCCGGTTGTAAAGAACGTCGATGGCAAGCGCCTCCGTCAGCTCAGCCGCGACGTCGTCGATATTGCTACCCGCGCTCGTAGTAAGAAGGTAACCCCCGACGATTTGTCCGGCGGTACCTTCACGATTACCAACCCTGGCCAGTACGGCACGATGATGCAGTTCCCGATCATCAACCAGCCACAGGTTGCAATCCTGTCGACCGACGGGGTGCATCGCAAGCCTGTCGTTGTCAGCGACTCCCATGGCAGCGAGAGCATCGCCATCCACTCGGTCGGAGTGCTTGCCCTGGCGTGGGATCACCGTGCCTTTGACGGTGCGTACGCCGCAGCTTTCCTGGCCAAGATGCGCGAGATCATCGAGAACACCGACTGGGAAGCTGAAGTCAGCTGAACAGCGCACTGAGAGCCCGATGGTTAGGGCGTGTGAGTTACACCGACGCGCACACCCTCCAGCGGGCCTTCTTTGCCTCAGAGCACGATTATCTACTGCTGCTCGAACACGACCCGGTATTCACCTACGGGCTGAGCGCGAATCTCGATAATCTCCTCGTCGATCCCAACGACGTTGGCGCCGAATTGGTGAAAGCCGATCGCGGCGGCGACGTCACTTGGCACGGCCCAGGCCAGCTGGTCGGGTATCCAATTCTGACGGTGCCAGGCAAGCGTGGCGGCGGAATGGCCGACACGGTTGCCTACGTGCGAGCCGTCGAACAAGTCATCATCGATACTCTCTCGGATCTGGGCCTTACCAACGTCGGTCGGCTTCGGGAGTACCCGGGTGTCTGGGTCGCCCCCAATTCCGAGGAACCGCGCAAGATCGCAGCAATCGGCGTTCGGCTGAGCCGCGGTCGTTCCATGCACGGCTTCGCACTCAACGTCGACCCCGACATGGCGTGGTTCGATCGAATGGTGCCATGTGGAATCGATGACAAGGCAGTGACCTCACTCGCAGCCGAAGGAATCGATGCGTCGATGAAAGACGTCGTCGACGCCCTGCTCGTTCGTGCCGAGGCGCAGTGGGCGGCGACCAGCGGCGTGCAGCGCGAAGATGTCGTCTGGCGCCAACGCGTCGAGGACCTCACCCCGTTCTCTCGTGGCGAAGGTCCTGGTGAAACTGCTGGAACGAAGAATGCTCCGCTCGTGGAGGTGCCGGGTCCTGCCGCAGTCGCTGAGCCGTTGGATGCCCATCTGAACGGTACGTCGGTGCGGATTTCCGGCCGGCTCGCAGAGGCTGGGGTGACGACCGGTCTGCAGATCAGTAGTCGCAAGCCCGAGTGGATGCGCGTCAAGGCCGACATGGGTCCCGAGTACCGGCGCCTAAAGGGGGTCATGAAGAGCCTCGACCTCGTGACGGTGTGCGAAGAAGCAGGATGTCCAAACATCTTCGACTGTTGGAACGACGGCACGGCCACGTTCATGGCGCTCGGCGAGCGTTGCACGCGTAAGTGCGGCTTCTGTTTGGTCGATACGCGTCGCCCCGAAGCCCCTGACGTGAATGAGCCGGCGAAGATTGCTGAGGCTGTCGAGAAGATGGCGCTCGACTACGCGGTGATCACTATGGTTGCTCGCGATGATCTCGCCGATGGGGGAGCCGCGCACATCGCCGAGACAATTCACGCGGTGAGGGACCGCAAGCCGGGAACCCGAGTCGAGGTTCTGATTAGCGATTGCAAGGGGGACGGCGACAGCCTCGACGTCATCAACGACGCCCGCCCCGACGTGCTCAACCACAACATCGAAACCGTTCAGCGACTTCAGCGCGTTGCCCGTCCGTCTGCATCGTATGCCCGAAGCCTGGCTGTCCTCGCTCGAGCCAAGGCCGCCGGTTTGACGACCAAGTCATCGATCATCGTCGGCATGGGCGAGACGTTCGACGAGGTGCTGGCCACGATGGCAGACCTCGCCGCTATCGGCGTCGATATTGTCACCATCGGGCAGTATCTGCGTCCGACCTCGAACCATTTGCCGGTCGCTCGCTGGGTCGAACCAGCAGAATTCGACGAGTGGAAACGTATCGGCGAACGCGAGCTTGGCCTCAGCCACGTCGAATCCAGCCCGCTGACTCGTTCCAGCTACCACGCAAAACAAGCCGAAGCCTCCACCCATGGGGTCAGGTCTCATTCATAACCCCAATTCCTGAGGGGTCAGGTCTCATCGATAACGGTTCGATGCTGAAACCCGCTGAAATCGGTCGTATCTGCCTCCCGGCGCAGGCGTTTCCTTTGTGTTGGACAACGGCGAGTTGAGAGTGGAATCACTGGTATTTCAAGGAATTCTTCGGTGCGAAGTGAAAGATGAGACCTGACCCCATCGGCGGCGAGGTTATGAATGAGACCTGACCCCAAGGGGTGGTCTGGGGAGTTGCTGGCGGCTCAAACCCGAAGGGTTGCGCGTGCGACGAGATCCATGCTGAACGCCATCAGGATTGCGAGGTACAACATGCCAGTTGCGGCCATGACCGCCGAGTATTCCTTGCCCTTCATGATGACGATCGTCAGCCCGAGCAAGATAATGGTCGCAACTGATGAGGCCACCCAGAACCATCCGAGTTGGCCAGCGAAACCATCATCGATCGTGCCGTTGAGCACCGACCACATGCCTGTCGGAAGCAACAGCACGATCAGTTCGAAGGGCCAGAGAGCCGTCGTCCATTTCACGAGCTCGTTAAGTGGCGCCCGAGGCAACCCAGGCTGGACGAGGTACCAATGCCCAAGCAGCATCGCGTCGCTCACTGAACCGAGGAAAAACGCACCTACCAGCGTGCGAGAGACACCAAGAAACGCCGAACCCGTGGCGTCGAACCCGCCCGCGATCACTGCAACCATGCCGAAGATGGGAGCAATGAGGTCGAGGTACGGCGGGAACTCCGGCGCCAACTTGTCGAATCGTTCTTCGGCCTTGTCGATACCGGTCATCTTTGCCACTCGGACAGATCGACGTTCGATGACCTCGCGCTGGCCCTTTACTCCCGCTGATCGTCGGGCATAGCTGACCCACAGCGCATAGCCAGCCGCAAGGATCATTCCACCGGTGGCAATATCTCGGATTGGTGACCACTCGGTGTAGAAGGCAATGACGAGGGCAATACCCCCAAAGATCATGAACGTGATGCGCTGAAGCCATCCATACCCGAGTCCGACTTCGCGTCGTCGAGTGGTGATCCAAAGGAAAAAGAGTCCACCTGCAGCCCACTGGATCATGACGGTGGCGGCGTCGAGCTCAATCACTGAACCGAGGCTACCGGTCTCCTCGCGAACACGTGAAGACACAATCAACTAACAGTGGCGGCTGATTTGGACGATACTGGAGCTATGGCACGCCCGATTTGGTCTGGTTCGGTCAGCTTTGGCCTTGTAAGCATCCCGGTGAAGCTCTTCAGCGCGGTCTCTCGAAAGTCGGTCCGGTTTAACCAGATCGAAGCCGAGACCGGCGCTCGAATCCGTCAAAAACGCGTCAGCGAAGCAACCGGCGAAGAAGTCGAATACAAAGACATCGTCAAAGGGTACGAGCTGCCAACGGGCGAGTACGTCACGGTGACTCCTGAAGAACTCGATGCCCTTGACCCAGCGTCGGCAAAGACGATCGAGCTCGAGGAGTTTGTCGACCTCGTCGATATCGACCCGGTCTTCTATGACGCTGCGTACTACTTGGCACCGAGCGCGGATACCCAGAAGCCCTACAAGCTTCTCGTTACTGCAATGGAAGAGTCTGGCAAGGTAGGAATTGCTCGCTTTGTGATGCGATCGAAGCAGTACATTGCGGCACTCCGTCCAGCCGATGGCCGCCTCTTGCTCTCGACCATGGTCTATGCCGACGAGGTCGTTGCTCCATCGGCGGTTGAACTCTTCGAGGGGCTCGACGAGGTCGAGGTCACCGAACGGGAGCTCGACATGGCTCGCCAGCTCATTGGGAATCTCGAAGCAGATTTTGCACCGGAAAAGTTCACTGACACCTACCGCGAAGCCGTGCTCGAACTCATCGATCGCAAGGCCACCGGTGAAGAAGTACTGATGCCAGCTCCGGCCAATGAGGAGATTGGTTCGGTCGTCGACTTGATGGCTGCACTCGAAGCGAGCGTCGCCGAAGCCAAGACGGCTCGATCCCGGCATCCAACGGCCAAGGCCGACGCAGATCAAGAGGATCCGGCAGAAAAGACGGCGACGAAGTCCACGAGCGTCGCCAAGAAGAAGGGTTCGCCCAAGAAGGCCCCGGCAAAGAAGAAGACCTCTGCAAAAAAGGCGACCTCTGCGAAAAAGGCGACCTCTGCAAGAAAGAAGACAGCGGCGAAGAAGACGGTGAAGAAAGCTTCATAGCGCGCCCGATCATGACCTGGCCGCTCGTGCAAGGACCGGGTCTTCTAAGCTGGCCCAATGCCGGTCTCGAAGCCACTGATCTCCGAGGTGGCTGGCCGCACCCTGAAGGTCACCAACCTCGACAAGGTGCTGTATCCCGCCTGCGGGTTCACTAAAGCCCAAGTGATCGAGTACTACGTGACGGTCGCTCCGGTCATGCTCACCCATATTGCCGATCGTGGACTCACCTTCAAGCGTTGGCCCGATGGTGTTGCTGCGGAGCCGTTCTTCAACAAGCGGGCTCCAGGTCATCGTCCCGAGTGGATATCTACCTGCCGTGGCCCCGGTGATAAGGGCAAGGGCATTGACTATCCAATGCTCAACGAAGTTGCATCCCTCGCGTGGGCGGCGAATCTTGCAGCGCTTGAGATTCACAGTCCTATGGCCCGCTGCGACGATATTGACTCACCAACGATCCTGGTATTCGATCTCGACCCGGGTGAGCCGGCAACGATCGTCGAGTGCGCGCAGGTCGCCTTGTCGATTCGTACGATTTTGGCGTCGGTCGGCCTTGAAGCGTTCGGGAAGAATTCGGGCTCGAAAGGGTTGCAGCTCTACGTGCCGCTCAATACTGCCCATACCCACCAGCACGCCCAAGAGTTTGCGCTGGCCGTCGCCCAGCTGTTGGAGAAGCAGCAGCCCGAATTCGTCACGTCGAACATGGCCAAGGCCGTGCGCCCGGGGAAAATATTCATTGACTGGAGCCAAAACAGTCGACATAAGACGACCATCGCTCCATATTCGTTGCGGGGACGAGACGTCCCGACGGTGTCGACGCCGATTAGCTGGGACGAAGTGAGCGATTGCGCCGACGGCGAATATCTTTCGTTTGAGGCGGCCGACGTGATCGAGCGCATTGATGCGCTCGGCGATATCTTTGCGCCGGTGGCAACCCTCGAACAGGTCCTTCCTGGCGCCAAGCAGGCGAACCCGAGGTGACCGACCACGAGCAGGTCGAGTTCACCAATGAGCAATATCGTGAGTTCTTTGGGCCACCGCGTCGTGAGCCGCTTGCGCCGCGTAGCCGTCGACTCCCTGGCGGTACGCGTCTGCTCGGTCTTTTTGTGGCGGCGGCGATGGCGCTCGGTGGGGCGTTTGCGTTGGTCGATGCAGTCATCACCAACCCCGATATTCGCGAACCCGCCGATATCGAAGCAGCAGCGTGGAGCCGGGTGAACGAGTCGCCCTTCGGATTCCTTGTCAGCGAGATTCGAGTGGTGCCGATCGACGATGGGCGTGTGGGCGCGTTCGTCACGAACAACCCACCCGACGGCATCATCCAAATCGACTTTCGTCCATGGACGCAGGATCGGCTCGATGAGCTCATGGATCATGAGATGGGTCATCTAGTCGACTTTGCGCTGTGGGAGCCGACGGACCCTGCCCGCAAGAATGGCCTCGGTACCGAGGCGTGGGCGGAGTGTGCCGCCGTCGATGCCGGGACTCGACTGACCGACCCGCGGGATCCTGGCGGCGAGTATCACTGTTTCCCCGACGAGCTGGAGATCTTCGAGGAAACACTGTCGCAGGTCACCGAGATTTGTGCCCGGTGGGGATCGAGGCAATGTCGGACCGCCGAGGAACTGGGCCTCGATCCGGGTGGACCAGCTAACAATGGGTAGCGGTTCCAAGGCGAGCACAGTGCTAGACGCTCGAACGGTTGGAGATCGCCGAGCCGTAGTGCAGGTGAGCTTCGCGTACGTGTGGTGGGGGTCGTCGGCGATTTTTTGGAGTCAACTCGGCTCGGTCAACCCCGTCGATCAGTTGTCATTCCGAGTGGTCTTTGCGTTCCTCTACCTGATTATCGGCGTCAGGATATTTCGCAAGCGCCTCGTGGCCAGCGGGATAGCGTTCTCGTTGTTCGACGCGGGGAGCCTCCGATCGAAGATTGGCTCGAAGCAGCTGCTGTATGGGGCTGGCGCTGCGCTCGCGATCGGAGCGAATTGGGCGTTGTTCCTTTGGGCGGTGAGCAACGGGCAGGCCGTCGAAGCTGCGTTGGGATACTTCCTCATGCCGATTCTCTCCGTCGGGCTCGGTGTTGGGCTGCTCGGCGAGCGGCTTCGCCGCCTGCAAGTTGTGGCGCTCGCGGTTTCTGCGGTCGGCATCATCTGGACCGTTGTTGTTGTGGGCGGGTTGCCATGGGTCGCAATCTTGGTCGCTGTCACGTTTGCGCTCTATGGGCTGCTCCGTAAAGAAGGCCCTTGGGATGCCGTCTCGGGGCTCACCTTTGAGACGGCAATCTTGGCTCCGATCGCCATCATTGTGTTGGCTGTTCGGGCAGGGTCGGGTGAGTCGGTGCTTGGTGACGGATCGGCGATGACGATCGTGTTCATTGCGCTCACCGGCGTCGTGACCGCGGTGCCGCTGCTGGCGTTTGCTTCGGCGGCACGCCGGGTGTCGTTGTCGGTTGTTGGCCTCATGCAATACATCAATCCAACCTTGCAGTTTCTTGTCGGCTGGCAGGTGCTTGGTGAAGAGGTCAGTGCTGGTCGTCTCGGTGGGTTCGCCTGGATCTGGTTGGCGTTGGTGCTGGTCGTGATCGACGAGCTGTCGTCGAGTCGGGACGAGCTACAACGCCCAATCGATCGGGGCTTGGCCAGCAGCGATGAGGGCGTTGTTGGTTTGGGAGAAGGGCTTACTTCCAAAGAAGCCACGGTGCGCCGAAAGAGGTGATGGGTGCGGTGACTCGATCACCGTATGGCGAGCCGTATCGACGAGTTCGCGTTTCTTGCGGGCGCTTGCTCCCCAAAGCACAAAGACGACCCGCTCGGGCTTGTTCATTACCGCTCGTAGAACCTCATCGGTAAAGGTTTCCCAACCTTGTTTCTGATGTGACGCGGCGCTGCGGGCTCGCACCGTGAGCGTGGCGTTCAACAACAAGACGCCCTGTCGGGCCCATGGTTCGAGTAGGCCGTGGCTCGGACGGGTGAAGCCGAGGTCGCTTTCGAGTTCTTTGTGAATGTTTTGCAAGCTCGGCGGGATGCGCTCGCCCGCCGCCACCGAGAACGCCAGGCCATTGGCCTGCCCCGGTCCGTGGTACGGATCTTGGCCCAAGATGACCACCTTGGTCTCGGCGTACGAACAGAGGTGGAGTGCCCGAAACACCTCGTCTTGGGGCGGATACACCGTGTGTTGTTGTCGTTCGGCACGCAGGAACGTCTGCAGCTCAGACCAGTAGGGCCGTTCGAATTCGGCTCGGAGGATCGGATTCCAATCGGTTCGAGTAGCCACGTACCGAAACGTAGAGGAGGCGGAGATGCCAAGGCCAACCGGATTGCAGCGATAGTCTCAGATGATGGCTTTGACGATCACGACCGCCCGTTCCGCCCCCGCTGCAGCATTGCTTGTAGGTAGAGGTGTATTCAGCAACCTCGACCGCCCCGACGATCTTCCAAGCGCCGTGCTCGACGCTCGTGGATTCGACGGCAAGCTTGGAAAGACCATGATTGTCGAGGGGGCAAACGGCCTCGTTGCCGTCGTTGGTCTTGGTGACTCTTCGGAGTTCACCGAACAATCGCTGCGCCGCGCTGGTGCGAGCCTTGCGAAGGCATCGCGTCGACAAAAGGCGATCGCAACAACGTTGCTAACCGACGCAACATCGGTGTTCAACGGTTTGAACCCTGGCCTAGCTGCGCAGTGCCTCGCGGAGGGTCTCGAGCTCGGCCGCTACCTGGGCGGTGCGTACAAGAGCAAAGCACCTCGACACGACTTGAAGAAAGTGACCATTGCCGGTTCGACCGCCAAGGCTGTCAAAGACGGAATTGCTGTTGGTCAAGCGATTGCAGCAGGCCAAATGATGGCACGCGATTTCGTCAACGAGCCGGGAGGTACCTTGACCCCAGCTGAGTTCGCGAAACGCACGGCTGCAATGGCCAAGGCATCGGGATTGCAATGCAAAGTGATGGACCTCGCTGCGATCAAGAAGGCAAAGCTCGGAGGCCTGTTGGGGGTGAACCGCGGCTCGACGAACCACCCTCGTTTCGTCGAGCTCACCTGGTCGCCTGCGAAACCAAAAGCGACGATTGCGTTTGTTGGCAAGGGCATTACCTTCGATGCTGGTGGCCTGTCGATCAAGAGCGGCACGGGCATGATGACCATGAAGTGCGACATGGGCGGAGCCGCTGCAGTCGTTGGCGCGATGAGTGCGCTAAAGGCAGCGAACGTTCCCGTCCGTGTTCGGGCCTATGTCCCAATGACTGACAACATGCTCGGCGGCGACGCCACCCGCCCCGGTGATGTTCTGACGATTCGCAACGGCAAGACCATCGAGGTTCTTAACACCGACGCCGAAGGGCGCCTTGTGCTCGCCGACGCGCTCAGTCTTGCAAGCGAGGCCAAGCCGGACGCGATCGTCGATCTTGCCACGCTCACGGGTGCGTGCGTGGCCGCTCTTGGTCCAAAGATCGCGGGGTTGATGAGCAATGACGACGCCTTCGCCGAGAAGGTCGCTGGCGCTGCTGGCGACGCGGGGGAGCGGGTGTGGCGCCTGCCGCTTCCGGCCGACTACAAGAGCCAGATGGATTCGCCGATTGCCGATATGAAGAACATCGGCAAGCCAATGGGCGGAGGCGCGTTGACTGCTGGGCTCATCCTCCAAGAGTTTGTCGGGGACGCAATTCCGTGGGTGCACCTCGATATTGCTGGTCCTGCATGGACCGATGGGGAAGATGTGGAGACCCGTAAGGGTGGGACTGGTTACGGCGTTCGCACCCTCGTCGAGCTCGCCCGCAACTGGTAGGTCGTGTCCTTGCCGTGAGCACCTGACAGCGAGCACGGCGCTGCTAAGTTGTCGCCAATGGCACGCGTGCTGATCGTCACCCCAGAACCCATTGCTCGGCGGCTCGCTGGCCCAGCAATCCGGGCATGTCACATTGCGCGTGTGCTCGCGACGGCTCATGAGGTCACCCTCGTGTCGACTGCGCTAGCAGCCAATGATCAGTCGATCAGCCCAATCGACGGGCGCAGCGTGCGAGGCCCGGCGGCGATCAACACTCGATATGACGCGGCGATCGTGATGGGCAATGTGCTCATCGAATACCCAAAGCTTGCAGCGTCGGACATGCCGCTCGTTATCGACTGGTTCGACCCGTTCCATACCGAAGCGTTGCACCGGTCGGCGAGCGACCAAATTCGACGAATCGATCTCATCGAAGGGGCCCGCGTCACGTTGCTCGAACAAGCAGAGCGCGGCGACTTCTTCTTATGTAGCAACGGCGCTCAGCGCGAACATTGGCTTGGGTGGCTTGGGTCAGCGGGACGTCTCAACCACATCAACCATGACCACGACCCTCTGTTCGAGAAGCTCATCGCAATCGCGCCCTTTGGTCTTGGACGCGAAGCCGCGGGCGTGGGCTCGCCGCTTCGCTCGAGCTTCGACAGTATTGGTCGCTTCGACCCGGTGGTGCTTTGGGCTGGTGGCTTGCACGACTGGCTCGATCCGCTGATGGTGATCGAGGCCGTTCCCTACATGCTCGAGGAGAACCCCGATACCCGACTGGTTTTCCTTGCTGGGCCACACCCCAACACATCGATCGAGACGATGGGAGTTCGCGGCGAAGCAATTTCGCTTGCGCGTCGGCTGCGTCTCTTCGGAAAACACGTCATGTTCGTCAACCAGTGGGTCGACTATGGCGAACGACTCACGTGGCTCCAAGATGCGAACATCGGCGTCGTTGCCGACGGCGCCCATTTGGAAAGTCGGTACTCGCATCGAACTCGTCTGCTCGATCATCTCGGGGCGGGTCTTCCCACTGTCTCGACCGCTGGCGACCCGTTGAGTGTCCAGCTCGAAGAGGCTGGTGCGGCAATCACGTGTGTGCGAAGCGCCGAAGGGATTGGTACGGCTGTGGCGTCCATCATCAACAACGATCAGCGGCTTGGTGAGATGTCGCGGGCGGCAAAGGCGCTCGGCGCGCGCCTGTCGTGGGAAGACACGCTCACGCCGTTGATGCGTTGGCTCGATGAACCTCAGGTTGCGGTCGATCGCCGCGCTGGTGCACACACCGGCCGATCCGACGGGACAACGGTCGATCGACTCGGTGGGCGGCTGAAGCTTCATCTGGACGATGGTGGGGTCAGCAAGGTGGCGAAGGTCGGTTGGCAGGCCGGGCGACGTAAGCTCGGCAAATGATTCGTGCCGATGCCCGACTGCGGGTGATCTTGGTCAACTACAACGGTGGAGAATTACTCGAACGGGCAGTACGTTCGGCTCTTGGGTCGCAGTGGCCTGGCGAGATCGATGTGGTGGTCATCGACAATGCGTCGACCGATGGCAGCGCCGACGTACTCGAGGGAGTTCGCGGCGTCCATGTGATCTATCGGGACACGAACGAAGGTTTCGGCGCGAACAATCACGGTTTTGCCGACCTCGTCGGTGGCGAGCTCGAGGTCGATGTTCGGTCCGCTGGGGTCATTGCGCTGCTCAACCCCGATGCCGTTGTCCGTCCCGATACCTTTCGGCTCCTCGCAGCTCGCCTCGACGCTGACGCCCGGATTGGTGCTGCGGCGCCGCTGATCGTCTTTGATCGCTCCTTTATCGAACTCGACATCGTCGGCACTGGCATTGCGATCGACTCGGTCATCAGCGGCGTCGACGAACTTAGCTCGCAGTGCCACGGAACGAACGGGGCAGAACGCCTCCCAGGAGCCAATGGGCCGCTATGGCTGTGCCCAATGGGGTCCCGGCTTCGGGTTCCCGTCGATGGGCTTGGTCGCATCGTTGTTGGAATTGCGAGCGGGTTCGGAACAGTCGCTGGGCAAAAGGTCGACGGACCGGGCGAGATCTCGATCTCGATTGCCCAGTTCCAGACCGTACAGGTCGTGCAGAACGCTGGGGTCAGTATCGGCCCTCGGGGAACGGGTGTCAGTCGGGGGTATACCAAGCGCATCGACGAAAAGCTGGGGCCGCAAGCCCCCTTGTGGTGCGGTGCAGCGGTCGTTTTCCATCCCAACTATTTGTCGACGATCGGCGGCTTTGACCCCGAATACTTCCTCTATTACGAAGACGTCGACCTTGGGCTTCGAGGCCAGGCCGCTGGCTGGACGACGGTGCATGTTCCCGAAGCCGTGGTGGAGCATCGCCACTCGGATCGTTCGGTTCAGGGCACTGAGCTCGTCGAAGTGCTTCAGCATCGGAACCGTCTTCTCACGCTTGTTCGTCATGGAAGCACTGGCGATGTTGCTTCCGGGTTTGCGTTGGCGGCACTTACGCCGCTGTCGCTTGCCGCGTCGGCGATTCGCCATCGCGATCAACGTAGCGAACGTCTGCGGCTCGCCAAGTGGCGCGCCAAGTCGCTCAAGGAGGCCGTCCAGGGCGTCGGGCACGCCATTGATGTCCGCAAGAACGAACAGCCGCCAACATGAACGCCTCAACCTCTGAGAACGAGTCGCAGATCGACAACGCCAGGGCGCTCGTTGAGGGTGCATCGAAGATCGTCGTGCTGACCGGCGCTGGTATCTCTACCGACAGTGGCCTTCCAGACTTTCGAGGACCAAACGGGATCTGGACGAAGAACCCGGAGGCGGAGAAGGCCTCGACGATTTCGAACTACGTGAACGAGCCGTCGGTCCGAATCGCGAATTGGGCACTGCGTGCTGAGGGCAAGCTCTGGGCCAACGTTGCTCCCAACGACGGCCATCGCGCGCTCCTTGCTTTGCAGGAACGCGGGGTACTCCATACGCTCGTCACCCAAAACGTCGACGAACTCCACCAGGAGTCCGGTATCGATCCGAGTACGGTCGTCGAAATTCATGGCACGACGCGCAAGGCCGGATGCTTGTCATGTGACTACCTCACCACCATGGAGGTCATTCTCGATCGGGTTCGTGCTGGCGAGGAAGATCCCCACTGCCCGCAATGCTCAGGGATCATCAAGTCGGCCACGATCTCCTTTGGGCAACCGCTCGTATCAGCCGATCTGCAACGGGCACAGATGGCAGCAGACGAGGCCGATCTATTGATGGCGATCGGCTCGACCCTCACGGTTAACCCCGTGGCGAGCATCGTGCCGCGAGCGGTCAGAAATGGGGCCGCCTTGGTGATTGTTAACGCGGAACCAACACCGTTTGATCCCGTCGCGAATGCGGTGATTCGTGGCTCGATCAGCGAGGTGTTGGCACGGATTGTCGTCGCACGCGACTCGACGTAGTTCTCGGCGGCGACGACGGCTCGTAGTGCGCTGCTCCATCGGCAGTAACCTGCACACGTATGGTCGTGTTCAAAGATGTTCTCGCCGCCGCAAAAGCCGAGATTACCGAGATCGATGGTCCAACCGCAGGTGTGCGGTGCCAGCAGGGTGCCATTCTCGTGGACGTTCGCGAACCCGATGAGACGGTGTCGGGCGTGGTGGCCTCATCGGTCAAAATCCCACGGGGGATGCTCGAACTCCAGATCGAGGCTGCGATTAGCGACCGCTCCCAAGAGATCATTCTTATGTGTGCGGGCGGTACCCGTTCGGCGCTCGCGGCCAAGACGTTGCAAGACATGGGCTACGAGCATGTGTCCAGCCTCGCTGGCGGCTTTACTGCGTGGAAAGACGCGGGTTTGTCGTGGGGCGACGACGATGGCCTCACGATCGAGCAGCGGTCGCGGTATGGACGTCATCTCAACCTCCCCGAGGTGGGCGAGGACGGACAACGTGCTCTTCTCAACGCAAAGGTGTTGCTTCTCGGTGCCGGCGGCCTCGGCTCGCCCGCCGCCCTGTATTTGGCAGCGGCAGGTGTTGGCACCCTTGGCATTGTTGATATGGATGTCGTTGACGCCACCAATCTGCAGCGCCAAGTCATCCATTCGCTCGACCGGGTCGGCACGCTTAAGGTCGATAGCGCCGCCGAAACTATTGCCGGCCTCAACCCCGATGTCATTGTCAACACCCACCCGGTGCGGCTCGACGCCTCCAATGTCATGGAGCTCATTTCGGGCTACGACGTCATCATCGATGGAGCCGACAATTTTCCTGCCCGTTATGTGCTCAACGACGCATCGGTAAAGACCGGGATCCCGATCGTGCACGGATCGATCTTTCGTTTTGAGGGCCAGGTGACGGTCTTTGACCCGGTACGGGGGCCGACCTACCGGGACATGCTTCCCGTTCCGCCCTCGCCAGACGACGCGCCGAACTGTGCGACCGCCGGTGTGCTCGGCGTCCTCCCCGGAATTGTTGGTTCGATCCAAGCCGTGGAGGCAATCAAGTTGATCCTGGGGTTGGGCGAGAGCCTCATTGGCCGGTTGTTGGTCTTCGATGCGCTCGACATGGAGTTCTCCGAATATGGGCTTCTTCGAGACGACGCCAACCCAGTGACATGGGATCGCCGAGATGAGGTGGAGATCGCCGATCTCGAGGGGTTATGTGCGCCAGTAATGAGCGCTACCTCCGCGTCCTAACGGACTAGTCTGCGCCTGTGAAGGGTCTGATTCTTTCCGGTGGTGCTGGTACTCGTTTGCGCCCGATTACTCATACGTCGGCAAAGCAGTTGGTGCCGATCGCGAACAAGCCGATTCTGGTGTACGGGATCGAGGCAATGGTGGAGGCGGGCATTACCAACATCGGGATCATTATCAGCCCCGAGACTGGTGATGACATTCGAGCTGCGGTGGGTGATGGTTCGGTCTTTGGTGCCGCCATCACGTGGATTCGCCAGGAGGAGCCGTTGGGGTTGGCCCATTGTGTGCTGATCGCTCGGGATTTTCTTGGTGACGACGATTTTGTTATGTACCTCGGCGACAACATGTTGGAGCAGAACCTCGTCGGTTTTGTGTCGGAGTTTGAGTCGCGACGGTCGGCGCCCGAGCTTGGTTCGACCGGGGCGTTGGTGGCTCAGATCTTGTTGACGCAGGTGGACGATCCGTCGTCGTTTGGTGTGGCCGAGGTCGATGCTGCTGGGGCGGTCGTGAAGCTGGTCGAAAAGCCCGAGAACCCGCCGTCGGATTTGGCGCTCGTTGGCGTGTATCTGTTCGACAAGACCATTCATGATGCTGTCGCCGCAATTTCGCCGTCTGCGCGGGGCGAGCTTGAGATCACCGATGCCATTCAGTGGTTGATCGATGAGGGTTACGAGGTTGCTCATGACGTGTTGGAGGGGTGGTGGCTTGACACGGGCAAGAAAGATCCGCTGTTGGAGTGCAATCGTTTGGTGCTCGACACGATCGAGCGGCAAATCGATGGTGAGGTCGACGAGGCCTCGGTGGTCGAGGGTCGCGTTCGGGTTGGGGCGGGTGCCCGGATTGTGAACTCGACGGTGCGTGGCCCTGCGGTCATTGGCGAGAACACCGTCATCGAGAACTCCCATGTTGGGGCGTACAGTTCGATTTCTGATGATTGTGTGGTGTCGAACTCAGAGCTCGATCATTCGGTGATTCTTGCGAATTCGACGATCTCGAATGTTCCTCGGTTGGTGGATTCGTTGATTGGTTCACATGTGGTTGTTGATTCGTCGTCGCGGGTTCCGGCCGGGATCAAGTTGATGCTCGGCGATCATTCCCAAATCGAGTTGGAGGGCTGAGGATGGCCGAGTTGACCGAGTCTGAACTAATCGATGGTGTGGTGATGGTCGAGCCGACAATTCACACCGATGAGCGTGGATACTTCGTCGAGACGTACCGGCGGGAGTGGTTTGGTTTGGGCCGCGAGATGATCCAGGGCAACCGGGGAAGTCGGCAGGCTGGCGCAGTTGTTGGCTTGCACTATCACTTGCATCAGGCCGACTACTGGTATGTGCCATCTGGTCATGTGCGGGTGGTGTTGCATGATTTGCGTGTGGGATCGCGCACCGACGGTGCAACGCAGATGCTCGATATGGGTGAGGTTGACGGGGCCGAAAACAACCATCTTGGATTGTTTATCCCGCCTGGTGTCGCCCATGGGTTCGCATCGATCACCGACTGCACGTTGACGTATTTGGTCGATGGCTACTACAACCCTGCCGATGAGTTAGGGGTGTTGTGGAACGACCCAGAGTTGGGCGCTGATTGGGGCTTGAAGGATCCGATTTTGTCGGCCCGCGACTCGGCGAATCCAACACGTGCTGACATTGACGAGGGCCGTCGACCGTATGTGTCGCTTCGAACCTGAACCCATAGAGGAACAGCGAGTTTTTGAGGAACGGAAGTTGAGATGAAGATCTTTGTGACCGGCGCTGCCGGGTTTATTGGGTCGAACTATGTGCGTTGGCTGATGAACAACACCGACGCGGAAATCACCGTGTTCGACGCGTTGACGTATGCCGGTGTTCGACAGAACCTCGCCGACCTTGATGATTCGCCGCGGTTCAACTTTGTTCACGGTGACATCACAAACCGTGATGCAGTGACCGCGGCGTTGCCCGGCCATAGCCATGTCGTACATTTCGCCGCCGAGTCCCATGTGGATCGGTCGATCATGGGCCCCGATGCGTTTATCAACACCAACGTCTTGGGCACCAACATCGTGTGCGATGTAGCCCGCCTCGCTAGCGTCGAGCGCGTTGTTCATATTTCGACCGACGAGGTCTACGGGTCGATCGACGAAGGCAGTTTCGTCGAGAGCGACGGCCTCGAACCCCGATCGCCGTATTCGGCATCGAAGGCCAGCTCGGACTTGGTGGCGCTCGCGTATCGCGAAACGTACGGGCTTCCCGTTGTCATTACCCGTTCAGCGAACCAGTTCGGCCCCTACCAATTCCCCGAGAAAGTGATCCCACTGTTCGTTACGAACTTGGCCGATGGGCTCACCGTGCCGCTCTACGGCGATGGCCTCAACATTCGCGACTGGACCTACGTGCTCGACAACTGTGCCGGGGTCCAGCTCGTGCTCGAACACGGGGCCGAGGGCGAGATTTACAACATTGGTGCCGGCAACGAACTCACCAATCACGCGCTCACCCACGCCATCTTGGATCGATGCGGAAAGGATGAATCCGCGATCGAGTACGTCGAGGACAGGCTTGGCCACGATCGCCGCTACAGCATCGACACGACCAAAATTCGTGCTCTCGGTTGGGCACCGGAACACACCTTCGAAGACGCGCTCGACGAAACCGTTGCCTGGTACAACAACAACCGAACCTGGTGGGAACCCCTCAAGGCCGCAGTGAAGAACCGGTGATGGTGTCGGTTGCGTTGACCGGTGCTGGAGGTCAGCTCGGCCACGACATCGTTGCTGGTGCAGACCGCTATGACGGCATCGACCTTCACCCCTACACACGTTCTGAACTCGACATCACGAACGCCGAGAGCGTGCTCGATGCCTTCTCGTCGATACGGCCCAATGTCATCATCCATGCGGCGGCCTACACGGCGGTCGACGATTGCGAAACTAACGAGCTCCACGCAATGGAGGTCAATGGTGCGGGAACCAAGAACGTCGTCGATGCAGCAAACGCTGTTCGAGCACGGGTCATCTATCTCAGCACCGACTATGTGTTCGACGGAACAAAGACCGAGCCATACATCGAGACCGATCGACCAAATCCAACGTCGGTCTATGGCCGGTCGAAGCTCGCTGGCGAACGTGCCGTGTCTGAGCTTTCGACCCAGGGTCTCATTGTTCGAACGTCATGGGTGTGCGGTTCGCACGGAGCGAACATGGTCAAGACCATCATGCGTGCCGCCGATGCCTACCCACAGCTGACCTTCGTCGATGACCAAATCGGCAAGCCCACCTTTACCGCCGATCTCGCGAAGACGCTCCTCACCCTTGCCCAACGCGACGATCACGGCATCATGCACATCACCAACGAAGGCGTTGTTTCCTGGTACGAGTTCTGCCGTCACGTGCTGACCGAAATGGGTCGTGACCCGAGCCAGGTCGTCCCGTGCAGCTCAACAGAGCTGCAACCGCCTCGCCCCGCACCACGCCCAGCCAACTCGGTCCTCGACAACACGCGCTTTGGTCAGCTCGGTCTCGACCCGCTCCCACACTTCATTACCCCACTTAGAGAGACCATTCGCGATCTGACCAAATGATGAGAGTGAGATAGCGTCTGTACGCGGTCGCATCTCAAGGAGTCCTCTTAGCATGCCCTACCCTCGGGTTGCCCTTACGGTTTTGGCCGTTCTCGCCACGCTGGCGGCAACGATCACGCCGGTTGGCGCGCAACGTCGAGTCGTCGACGATTCGACGATTCCAATCACAGGTCATGGCTTTGGTCATGGTCGCGGGATGAGCCAGTACGGCGCGCTTGGATACGCCATCGACTTTGGCTGGTCGAGCGATCAGATCCTCGATCACTACTACGGTGGAACAACCGCCGGCCGGGTCGACAACTCACTGCTCACCATTCGTATCGAGTCGGCGAACGACCGCCCGACCGTTGCCCAGGTGGACTCGGGATCGATGGTCCTTCTCGATGGAGACGGTGATGTCACCCACGTTGGTGCGGGCGGCGCCATCCGGCTCACGTCTGTCAGCGGTGGATTCACGCTCGCCGACGCCCCCACGTGCGCTGGGCCATTCACTGAACGCCCTGGCGTTATCACTGCCGAACAGCTCCGGATTAGCACGTCGAATGGTCAACGATCTGGTGGCTCCGGCACGGTCGGTTCGGGCACCGTGGTGGTCGGTGACTGGAACGGGGATGGCACCGATGAGGTCGCGACAGCGTCGGGCGGTGCATGGACGCTCTACAACTCGACGATCAACAACCCAGCTGCGACCGTCCGCGAGAGTTTCACCATGCCAGCGGGCACGCCGGTCGCGGGGGATTGGGACGGCGACGGAATCGATACCGCAGGCGTGTTCGACAACGGACGTTGGTCGCTTGGTAACGGTCGAAACTTCGGAATCTCCGACTTTGGAGCTTCGGGAGATCAACCAATCGTGGGCGATTGGGACGGCGATGGCAACGATGACCTCGGGGTCCGCCGCGGGAACACGTGGCTGCTTTCGCCCGGCGCTGGCGCCGACGTTATTCGCTTTGACTTCGGACGGGCAGCAGACACTGCGATCGTTGGGGACTGGGACGGTGATGGCACCGACGACGTTGGTCTGCTTCGAGGCACTACCTGGATCCGTCGGACCGGCCTTGCGAATCGCAGCGCCGAGCTCCCCCGATTCAATTATGCCGAACCTGCAAACGCTCTCGTTGGTGATTTTGATGGTGACGGAGTCGATCAAGCCGGTCGCCACGACGCCGGGATGATTTCGCTCGACGGACAAAAGGCTGCGCTCGATGCTCGGCTCGCCCCGGATCTTCCGTTGGACGAAACCATTCAGCGCTGCGTGAGCACCGCCGAACAGCGCTACTACCGCGGTGAACTTCGGGCGGTGCGTAACGGTGGCAATCAGCGCACGGTCAACGCGGTCGCCGTCGAGTGGTACTTGCGCGCCGTGGTGCCCCGAGAGATGCCTGCGTCTTGGGCGCTGTTAGGTGACGGCAGCGGAGCTCAGGCGCTCCAAGCCCAAGCCGTGTCGGCTCGTTCGTATTCGCTGGGCGAAAACCGGGCGAGTTACGCCCGCACATGTGACACCATCTCGTGCCAGGTCTACGACGGGCGGGCGACGCGAACAAATGGATCGCTGAGCTCGAACGAACATCCGCTGTCGGATACAGCAATTGCCGATACCGCAGGGGTTGTTCGGATTCGAGATGGTCGCGTGGCCCGCACGGAGTTCTCGTCATCGACCGGTGGTTGGACAGCGGGTGGAGTCTTTCCTGCAGTAGAGGACCTCGGTGATGGAACCGAACGTAACCCAAACCATGACTGGGTGAACTCGGTGCAAGTTGCGTCGCTCGAGGCGCGTTTCGGTGGGCGCACGCTCGACCGAGTGTTCGTCTCTGAACGCAATGGTCTCGGTGAAGACGGTGGGCGAGTCCTGAGGGTGACGCTCGAATTTGGATCTGAGACGTTCACGATGACTGGCAACGAGTTCCGACGGGCGGCCGGCTTGCGATCGGACTGGTTCTCGATCGACTGGGAGCGCTCCAATGGTGCACAGGGATGCATTTGCCCCGACGACCTCGACCGCAACAAGGCAAGAATCGACGAAGCCTTCGAGGACGCCTAACGCAATCGGCGGACGCTAGATCTCGGAAATATCCAGAGTAGCGAGCACCTCGTTGACCAGCGGGACGAGCATCTGTCGCTGTCGGTGCGAACCCAAAACGACGTACAGGCAGAAGGCGCGGCCGGCTTCATTGAAGAAGATCTGGCGCCCCGACTGACCAGAGAGGGTGCGTTGCATCTGCTGCGGGTGAAACTCGTCAGGATCTAATTGTGGAACGCCCTTGCGAGCGAAGAGCGCCATCTCGACCGACTCGGGTCCGTGCTCAAAGAGAATGACGAGGAGTGCCCCTGAGTTCATGAGCTCAACCGCGCCGCTACCAAAGTCGCCTCGTTCGGCTGGCAGCGCAAAGTTCGCGAGATGCACGACGTTGCGGGCGACCTCGCCGGAGGAGTCTGGGCCGCTTAGGCTTCGGCCGTCGACCTCGGGGGCTCGGTTGAAGATCTCTCCTTCCCATCCTGCGGGAAGGCCGACGGTAACGCCGTGTGATGAGAGGGGAGTCATGTGCTTGGTCCCTTTGCGATAGAGCTGGGTGTGTGCATACTCGAAGGTCCATGTTGCTTGCTCACAGCACGCCTCCGAGTCCGAATGCGGTGGCGAGAAGCAATGATGCGACAACACCGGCCTTAGATCGGCTCCGCATTGCGTCGAGTCGTTGATGGAGGAGCCGCAGTCGTTCCGGTGAGTCGACACCGATTGCAGCGAGAATGGTTGCCCCACGCACGAACCCGAAGGTGGCGCCGAGGACGACGGCGAGCGGGAACGATCCCACAATGATCATGGCGACCACGAGGAGGTGGACGAGGGCGGTAGTGATAATTGTCGAGATACCGAAACCGAGTTCGGCACCCCAGCCGCCGCCGTACACCCAGCCACGGTAGTTCTGGATCCAGTTCTCGTTGACCTGACGCCGACGGGTCGGAAGAAGTCGTTCTCGTCGGGTGACTTCGATCAACAGCGCACCGATCGTTGCTGCGAGGACCACTGCTGTCCGCGCCGTTGGCGACGGTGCGAACAGCGTGCTGACCGCGAGTCCGATCGCCCCTGCGGTGACGCCGAGCGCGGCGCCTCCGAGCGTGCTTCCAACAATGTGGGCAGCAGCGGTGCGACCAAATGAGTTACTGCGGCTCCGTTCCCCGAACGGATGGATGCTCGAGAGCATCGACTCGCCTCACGGAGACCACGTCGAGCGGATAGCCCCAGCTACTGCTGCAAGCAGGCCAACGGCGACGACGGGGCTCATGTGTCGCGGCCGGTTGGGTACAAGGTTGGATCGTTTGGCGTAATTCCCGCAGCGCGCAGGTCGGCGTCGATCCGATGCTCGTTCTCAGCTTCGGTGTCGGCTTCAGCTCGTGAGAGCAGCGAACCAACTTGGGTCCAGGTCGATGCTGCACCCTCGCCATCGATGGTTCCGGTTGCGCCATCGATGAGCACAAAATAGGGCGATACAGGTACGCCGTAGTCGTCCCAGGCCTTTGATGACATCACGACGGCGTGGTCGTTGGGTGCAAGGTTGGCGAGCGCTGCGGGGCTTTCTTCATCGTTGCTCTTGGTCACGATGACCAGCCGATCGACTGACCGTGGAAGGGCAGCGTCGTTGCGAAATGCGTCCCAGAAATTCCGACATGTCGCGCAGCCGCTTGTGAGGAAGGCAAGGAGTGTGCGTTCGTTGCGATTCTGTAGTCCAACCGCTTGGGCCCCACCGCGAGGTGTCGTGCCGCTGATGTCGTAGACGGTTCCGTCGCCTGTTCCCTCCGCGACACGGTCGCGAGCATGGAGCGGTGTGCGCGGTTGGGCCGGCAGCGGAGCGGTCGCCGAATCATGATCGTGTTCGCCGTCGTGGCCAAAGGTCACGCCGAGTTCGTTAAAGGCGCGAAGCATCTCGCCGTGGCTTCGCAGCAGTCCAATGACGACGATGGTCAGGAGGATGACAACGACGGTGAGCGCCGAAACAAGAATGGTCATCGTGGCAGCTCTCCGGGGGTCCAGTCGGCGGCTTGCCACACGAGCGGTGTGGATGTCCGTGACCCGAAGCGGGCGTTCTCAAGTTCGGTTTGGCGGAACTTCCAGATGCGGCGCCGGGTGACGACACCGAGCTCATCGCTGCCATCGCCGTCCCAGTCGCCGGTGATGTAGTCCGGGGTTCCCCTGGTGAGCCAGTACTTGAAGTGCGGGGCGCCACCTGCGGCACTACGACGGAGCAGCCAGCGAGTGTTCGGGAGCTCGTCGCGTGCGTTTTCGCGTACGACGCCGATCCCAGTTCGGCCCCTGTTGGTCCAGTCGCCGGTAATTGGAATGTCGCCGACGCGTCCAAATGGGAAGTCTCGCTCGGGTGCGCCAGGGGTTGGGGTCTCACGAAGCAGCCAGCGCTCAGAGTTTGCTTGGCGAACGCCGATGCCGTAGATGCCATCGCCGTTCCAGTCGCCAACGACCGGTATGTCGCCGGGTTGTCCAAAGACGAACTCGTGGTGAGGGGCACCCGCAGTGTTCTCATTTCGAAGGAACCAGCGGTTGCCGCCTCGAACCACACCAACGGTATGGGTGCCATCGCCATTCCAATCGCCCATGACTGGAATGTCGCCGGCTTGTCCGAACTGGAAGGTGACGGTTTCGGTCGTGGACTCGTTGCCGAGCGAGAAGCCGAGGGTCCAGGTGCCGTCCTCGAACGTTGCTGGCAGCACGCCTCGTTCTGGGGTGGGGCGATCGAGGCACGGGCGGTGGTGAAAGCGCGTGTTGTTGTCCGTTGCTGTCGCGGTTGTGCACGTTGGATCGAATCGCCATGGTGGGGTGCAGGTGACGACCCGACACACGATGGGACCGAGGCACGAAATTGCCTGGTTGCATTGCCCGTAACGAAACGCCGTGCAGCACGCTTTGCGGTTTCCGCAGTTGCCATCGGCACATGAGCAATCGCACATATCGGTGGCTCGGGTGACGCCTCCGGCGCCGCATGGACCCGACGGAATGGCGTTGCAGTCGAGGTAGTAACGGGGCCCTGGAGCACCCGTTGAGGTGCAAAACGACGATCCGTCGACCTTCCACCATCCGGCTGGCACCGTGTTGGTCGGGCAGGTGTTTTCTCCGGTGAGGGTGCAACAAAATTCGGTGTAGCCGTCGCAGCATTGTGCGCCGCAATCACAGCTTTGATTGTTGCATCGACAGATCGCTGCGTACGCCGTGCCTGGTTTGAGCACGTAGGCCGCCGGCACCGTGGCCAGCGCCGTTCCTGCAAGCGCAGACTTCGTGATGAAGCTTCGGCGAGATGTGCGGTTGGCCAGAGCTGTTCCGGCGCGATCGAGTAGGCGTGAGGTCATCAGGTTCCTCGAGGGTGTCGTGGGCCGTCGAGCGAGAACTCGGCGACTGTTGGAGTGGCGTTGCCGTTGGCGGCGTTGAGTACGCGGGGAAGTACGGTAAGACCGGTGATGCTCAGGGCGATACCGGTGGCGATCAGCGCAGTCGAAATGAGTGCTTCGGCGACCGAACCATCGAACGACGAAAGTGTCACCGGGTCGATCACCGCTATCGCCGCGACTGCTGCGGCCGCTGCGTTGAAGGCCGCGTGGCCGGGAGTGGCTGGGGTGTCTTCGCGTCCGAAACAGCCGCACGATCCAACGCGGCTCGTGTCGCCCAGTGCCCACAGCACAAAGACGGTGAACGCCGCGTAGCTCAGTGCGACTCCGGCCCAAAGTACCGGGTGGCCAACGGCGATTGCGAGCACACCAACAACGACTTCGACCATCCCCAATATTCGTGCAGCGAGCAGCGGAGACGGGATCGAAAGTTCGGCCAGCGCTCCAGCAGTTGCGGACGGACGGCGCACTTTCGCCAACCCAGCGAGGACCAGAACGCCGGTTGCGATGTAGAGCGGTGCACCCAGAGCTGTCACGAGGACGAAGCGTAGTCGCGACGGAGCGCCAGATGGTGCGGAGCGAGCACTAGTCTTTCGCCTTATGACAACCCGTTTCGTAGTTATTGGAGGTGGCCCTGCGGGCGTCGCCGCCGCCACATATGCCGCTCGCCTCGGCGCGCAAGTAACCATCATCGAACGCGACGTGATCGGTGGCGCAGCTCACCTGTGGGATTGCATACCGTCGAAGGCCATGATCGCAACTGGAGGAGCGTTGTCGTTCCTTGGTCGAAGCGCCGGGATGGGGCTACAGCAGGTCGATCCAACGATCGACATCTCCAATCTCGATGAGCGCTTGAAGCACATCATGGGTGACCTCGAAGACAAGAACAACGAGTTGCTGATGAGCCAGAACGTTCGGATCGTCGCTGGAACGGGAAGGTTGCTCGACGACAAGACGGTGGAGGCAACACACAACGACGGAACCGTCGAGGTATTCGAGGCCGACAAGATTTTGCTTTCGACCGGTAGTCGCCCGCGCATCCCCGAATGGTGTCACCCCGACGGTGAACGCATCCTCACCACACGCGACGCCTACCCGCCACCGGAGATTCCCGAGCACCTAACGGTCGTTGGTTCGGGCGTGACCGGCGTCGAGTTTGTCCACATGTTTGCCTCGTTGGGGTCCGACGTAACGCTGATCGTCAGTCGCCAACATGTGCTGCCAGATAAGGATCCCGAGGTTGCCTACGAACTCGAGAAGAACTTCATTGATCGTGGCGTGAACCTGTTGAAAGGGGCTCGTTCGACGAGCATCGAACGGGTCGATGACCGCGTTGTTGTTAAGTGCAATGACGGCCGTGTGGTCGAAAGCTCACATGCGATTCTGGCGATTGGGTCGATCCCCAACTCGGAGAATTTGGGCCTCGATGCCGCCGGGGTCGAGCACGAGTGGGGCTTCATTCCAATCGATCACAACGCGCAGTCGAACGTGCCGCACATCTATGCTGCGGGCGACTTGTCTGGGAAGCTGCCGTTGTCGTCGGTCGCGACCATGCAGGGGCGTAAGATCGCCGAGCATATGCTCGGCATGCACGCCGATCGGCCGCACCGACACATCAACTACAGCAAGGCGGCATCGGCGATTTTCACCGAACCCGAGATCGCCGATGTGGGCGTATCTGAAGCTGAAGCGTTCGCGCACGGCCGCAAGGTTCGTGTGACAAAGGTGCCGTTCTCGGCGTCGGCGAAGGCAATGATCAACGACGACGTGCGCGGCTTTGTAAAGCTAATCTCGGATCCAGCAACCGGCGTCGTGCTCGGTGGATCGATCGTGGGCCGCCATGCCGCAGAGTTGATTTCGGTGATTGCACTGTGTGTGCAAAACCAGTTGACGGTCACCGACCTCGCCGAGACGCTCTTTGTGCATCCAACGCTCAGCGAAACCCTCATCGAGGCCGCTGAATAGGTTGAATAGGTCTTGCCTCTACGCGGTGATGCGGGCGAGGAGGTCGCCAGAGCCGACCGAATCGCCCTGAGCTACAGAGATCTCTCCAATGGTGCCGTCGATATCGGCAGTGATGGCGTTCTCCATCTTCATGGCTTCGAGGACCACGATCGTGTCGCCAGCCGACACCGTGTCGCCAACAGCGGCTTGGACATCGACGATGGTTCCTTGCATCGGGGCTTCGATGACACCGTTACCGCCGCCCGAAGAGCCTCCCGCTGAGCCACCAGCGGACCGCTTCTTCTTCTTTTTCGGAGACTGGGCAGCACTTGTTTCTGGAACCCACAGTTTGACATCGAAGCGGCGACCGTTGACCTCGACCGGCATGGTGCGCTCGATAAGGTCTTCGTCGTCATCACCAGAAGACGGTGTTGTGCCCTGGTATCGAATGCCGGTGAGATCGAGGCCGTTCTCGACCCAATTCGTCGAGTGGGTGTTTTCTTGAAACTCGTTGCTTTCAAGAATTGCGATATCAGCGGGAATCGTGGTGGCGACACCCTCGATAACGAGCTCGTCGAGCGCCCGAAGCGCTCGACGGATAGCGGTTGGCCGGTCGTGGCCCCACACGCACAATTTGCCGACGAGGTTGTCGTAGAACTGGCTGATCTCGTCACCGGAGTTGTAGCCGGTGTCGAATCGGGTGCCGAATCCGTCGGGGGCGGCCAGCGTCGTAATTGGGCCTGGCGAAGGGAGGAATGCGCCTTCGGCTGGATCTTCAGCGTTGATGCGAATCTCGATTGCGTGTCCGCGAATTTCGATGTCGTCTTGGGTGAAGCTGAGTTCTTCGCCCGCAGCAACCCGGAGTTGCTGTTCGACAAGGTCGATCCCGGTGACGAGTTCGGAGACTGGGTGTTCGACCTGAAGTCGGGTGTTCATCTCGAGGTAGTAGAAGCTGCCGTCCTCGTAGAGGAACTCGACCGTTCCGGCGTTGGTGTAATCGCAACCAACAGCGACCTTCTTGGCTGCTTCACTCATGTCGTCGAGGATTGCTTGGTCAATGCCAGGTGCGGGTGCCTCTTCGATCAGTTTCTGGTGGCGGCGCTGCGCCGAACAATCGCGTGTGCCGAGCGAGACGACGTTTCCGTGGGTATCGGCGAGCACCTGTACCTCGACGTGGCGCGGCGCCGACAAATAGCGCTCCATATAGATTTCGTCGCGTCCGAAGTAGGCGAGAGCTTCTCGCTGCGCCGACTCGATAGCGTCTTCGACCTCGTCGGGACCAGCGACGACCTTCATGCCACGACCGCCGCCTCCGTAGGCTGCTTTGATCGCAACCGGCCAGCCTTTGTCGTCACCGAATGCGAGCACTTGGGCTGGGTCGGTGATGAGCTCGGTGGTTCCTGGGACGCCGTAGACCCCAACTTTTTCGGCTGCCTCTCTGGCCGAGATCTTGTCACCCATCACTTCGATAGCTTCGGGCGGCGGGCCGATAAAGGTGACGCCCATATCGGTGATTGCACGCGCGAAGTCGGCGTTCTCGGAGAAAAACCCGTAGCCCGGGTGCACGCCGTCGGCACCGCTTTCGGCGATGATCTCGAGCATCCGCTCGGTGTTGAGGTAACTCTCCGCTGCGGTTTGGCCGCCTAAGGCGAATGCCTGATCGGCGAGCCGCACATGGAGCGAGTCTCGATCGAGTTCGGAGTAAACAGCGGTCGTGGTGATCCCGAGTTCTTTGCATGCTCGGATAACGCGGACCGCAATCTCGCCGCGGTTAGCTACAAGGACGTTCTTCAGCATGCCTATGTAGTAGCCGAATGCACAGCCATGATGCGAGTTGGATCGAACAGACCTGGCGGACAAACTGCAACGTGCAACGAGATGATTTATGTGCCGGTCGGTTTCAACACGTTGGTTGGGTCGACCGCACAGGTTCGACCAACACCGACCTGACCGAGATGGGTGCAGCAAACCCCACGGTTCCTCGGGTGCTCTTTGCCGATCTGCAAACCGCTGGCCGCGGCAGGCTCAACCGGCGGTGGGAGCAAGCAGCCAGCGGCGGGTTGATGGTGTCGTTTTATGTGCCATGGACAGACGCGTCGTCATCGCACCTCGTCCCCACCGCGCTCGGCGTCGCGATCGCCGAGGCGATATCGATGACGGGTCGTTCGGTTGGGTTGAAATGGCCGAACGACATCGTCGTTGCGCGAGCAGACACCGTCGTTGCGCGAGGCACCGTCGTTGCGCCAGGATCTGACGAACAGTCGCCGATGTTGGGTAAGAAGCTCGGCGGAATGTTGAGCGCTGCGGTGGTAGCAGACAACGCGCTTTGTGGAGTGGTAGCGGGGCTTGGCTGCAATGTGAGCTGGCCTCCACTGGGTTTCGATGCGCTTCCCGACGCGGTAGCGCTCGATTCGTTGCCCGGCGAACGGGTCGACCGCGAGCATCTCGCTGCCGACCTGATTGGTCGTTTTGATCGAGAGCTCGAAGCAGTCCACGAGTCGGGCGCTACGCGGCTTCTCGACCGGTATCGACGTTCGTGTGTGACCATTGGTCAGGACGTCCGAGTTTCGCTCGGTGACGACACGATCGTTGGGCGGGCAACCGATATCGATCCGTCGGGCGCGTTGCTAGTCGACGTCGATGGGCGTCAGCGGCGAGTCGACGTTGGCGACGTCGTGCATCTGCGTCCCGATGGGTCGAAGGGGTAGCGACGTCACGGCGAATACTTCGGTCATCGGGGCACGGCTGGGCTGTGGCTGTGAGCTGCAGGCGGGCTGCGCTAGCGTACGAGACGCCATGGCCTCCACCGACGTTGTCACCCCACCTGCCGTGGATGCGGCAGCGAGCAGCGCCCGCAGAGTTCCGCACGGACCGACGGGTTTTCGTGGTAAGCCACGACGGACGTGGCCCCAGAGGTTTCTCTTGTTTGGGGCGCTCGTGGTTTCGGCAGCCTGCTTTGCCGCTGCATTCGTGTTTTGGCAGGCGAATGTCGTGCTCAGCGAGATTCCCCGCATCAGCGTTGGCCCAGATGTCCTCGCACAAAGCGGCGACCCCGGCGAGCCGGTCAACATCTTGTTGGTTGGAGTCGATAGCTCAGAGGGCCTCGACGCCGACGACCCGGTGCGCGTCGGTCGCGAAACTGAAGATGAAGCCCGCGGAATCGTGCGCCCCGACACGATCCTCGTCGCCCGACTCGACCCGGCGACCGGCACGGCATCGGTCTTGTCGCTTCCGCGGGACCTCATTGTCGAAGTCGAGGGCGGAACCACAACGCGTTTGAACGCAACCCAAGCCGTTGGCGGTATCGGGTCGCTGATCAGCGCGAT
Organism: uncultured Acidimicrobiales bacterium; assembly: GCA_938084885.1. Classification (GTDB taxonomy): domain Bacteria; phylum Actinomycetota; class Acidimicrobiia; order Acidimicrobiales; family SHLQ01; genus SHLQ01. Next base: position 4,938 of record CALKGG010000126.1, on the reverse strand, counting down.
CGACCGCAACCTGGCAATTCCCGTGAACCACTTTGTGCAGGTGGATTTCGCTGGCTTCTCCGAGATTGTCGACATCGTTGGCGGCGTTCCCGTCTACTTTCCATTTCCGACTCGCGATCTCGGCTCGGGTCTCGCCATTGGCGAGGCGGGCTGTTTCAACTTGAACGGAAGCGAATCGCTCAGCTACGTGCGTGCCCGGTCGCTCGAAGAGCTCTTCGAAGGGGAGTGGGCCGAACTCGCTGCAACGTCGCCTGACCTTGCACGGATCGAGAGACAACAAGAGTTTCTTGTCCTTACCGCCGAACAGATTCTTGCGGTGGGACGCCGGGACCTGAGCCGAATCAGTAGCTTCATCGAGGCAGGGTCTCAAGCAGTCCAGCTCGATGAGGAGCTCACGCCGGGCGACATGGCCGATCTCGCCGCGGCGTTTAGCGACTTTGACACCGAAGCGTTGCAAATCTCCACGTTGCCCGTTGGCGCTTCGTTTTCTGAAACCGGTGTGTACCTGGGTGAACAGTTGGTTGCTGATGGCACCGCCGAACTGCTTGCCCGCTTCCAAGGTCGAGACGATGGCGTTCGCCCACCCGAGGTCGAGGTCGAGGTTCGCTCTGACCAGGAACGCCATAGGGAAGAGCTCGCCGAGCGAGGGTTTCTCGCCGAACGTGTCGACTCCGAAGTCGTTGCGACGAGCACGGTTCGTTTCGATCCGGCCGACCAGGAGCACGCGCTGCTCGTCGCCCGGTATCTCGAGAGTGCCCCGCGTTTGGTTGCCGTCGATGGCATTGCACTTCGGCTCGAGGTCGGCCCGGATTTTTCGGGCGTTCGAGTGTTCCCACGGACCGAAGCAGATGTGCGTCCGGCGCTGGATGCCGCGGTGCGAGCGTTGGATGGCCAAGTCGCCGAAGAAACCCAAGAAACAGATGAGACATCGGTCCCACCTTTTGCCAGTGACGCAGAGAACGGCCTACTCTCTGAGATCGAAGCCGAACAAATCGAGAGTCCGGTGGCTGAACAAGCCCCGAGCCCCCTTAGCACTGCCGTGCGAGGTCGCCCGCCGGAAGGAATTGGCTGTTCCCCAACTGGCGGATGAGCAACAAAGGAAGCGTTGAAAGATGGCAGTTACTGAGATTCAATCAACCTCGCGCATTGCGGTGGTTGGTACGGGGTATGTCGGATTGACCACGGGGGCGTGTTTCGCTCAGCTTGGTCACGACGTCATGTGTGCCGACATCGATCCTGCCAAGGTCGACATGTTAAAGCGGGGCGAGATCCCGATTCACGAAGATGGTCTTGAGACGATCGTCCAGGAAAATCAGAAAGCTGGGCGTCTGAGCTTTGTGTTGGGTGCCGAGTCTGCGGTCAAGGGTCGCGAATTCATCTACCTGTGTGTGCCAACGCCACAGGGCGCCGATGGTCGCGCCGATCTGTCCTACGTTGAGGCTGCAGCGAAAGAGATTGCGCCGTTCTTAGATCGCGGCGCAATCGTGGTGAACAAGTCGACCGTTCCCGTTGGATCTACCCTTTTGGTAGAGCGGGCAATGGGTCGTCCCGATGTCCATGTCGTGTCGAACCCTGAGTTCTTGCGTGAGGGTTCAGCGGTCGGCGATTTCTTGAACCCCGATCGTGTTGTCATTGGAGCAGACGATCGTGGCGCTGCGTCTCGGGTCGCTGCGTTGTACCTGGGTGTACGTGCACCGATTCTGATCACCGATCCAGCGTCGGCCGAAACGTGCAAGTACGCAGCCAACGCGTTCTTGGCAACAAAGATTTCGTTCGCAAACGCCGTCGCCGCGGTCTGTGAGGCTGCGGGCGCCGATGTCGCCGACGTGTTGATGGGTATTGGCTATGACTCTCGCATTGGCCATCACTTCTTGAAGCCAGGTCCTGGTTGGGGCGGTTCGTGCTTCCCGAAAGACACCAAGGCCATGATCGGCATTGCTGAAGATGCCGGATATGACTTTGCCTTCTTGAAGGGCGTTATCGAGGTCAACGATCAGCAGTTCGATCGTGTGGTCGACAAGATTACGTTGGCTGCTGGTGATTCGCTGCAGGGCGTCAACATTGGCGTCTTGGGTCTCACGTTCAAGGCGGGCACCGACGATATGCGTGATTCGCCGTCGATCGAGATTGTCTCTCGTCTTATCGCTGCGGGTGCCAACGTGAAGGCGTACGACCCGGTCGGCAAGGATTGCCCAATCCCTGAGGTTGAGGTCGTCGACGACGCGTATGCGGCTGCGGACGGCGCTGAGGTGCTTGCCATCTTGACCGAGTGGGAAGAGTTCAAGTTCGTCGATCTCGACAAGATCGCCGACGTGATGACCAACAAACACATCGTCGATGCTCGCAACTTGCTGGACCGCGGAGCAGTTCGCCGTCGCGGCTTCACCTACCAGGGAATTGGTCGTTCATAGTGGCTCGTGTGGTCATAACCGGTGGGGCCGGATTCTTAGGGTCGCACCTTGGCGACGCGCTGCTCGAGCGCGGCGATCAGGTGGTTGCGATGGACAACCTCGTGACCGGCGAGACTCGAAACATCGAACACAATTTTGGCAAGGACGGCTTCGAGTTCGTCAACGCCGATGTGTCGAATTACATGTGGGTCCCAGGCGAGGTCGACGTGGTCATGCACTTCGCGTCCCCCGCGTCACCAATCGATTATCTCGAGATGCCCATTCAGACGCTCAAGGTTGGCTCGCTCGGCACGCACAACGCATTGGGGCTGGCAAAGGCAAAGGGTGCGAAGTTCTTTATGGCCTCGACCTCGGAGGTCTACGGAGACCCGATGGTCCACCCGCAGACCGAGGACTATTGGGGCAACGTGAACCCGGTTGGTCCCCGGGGCTGCTACGACGAAGCCAAGCGATTCTCCGAGGCAATGACGATGGCGTATCACACCCATCATGGTCTCGACACTCGCATTGTTCGGATCTTCAATACCTACGGCCCGAGAATGCGCCCCAACGATGGTCGAGTCGTGTCGAACTTCATCGTGCAAGCGTTGAACGGTCAGGACCTTACGATCTATGGCGATGGTTCGCAGACCCGCAGCTTCACCTATGTAGCTGACGAGATTCGCGGCTTCCTCGCGTTGCTCGATTCGGACATCAACACGCCGGTCAACATTGGAAACACGAATGAGTTCACCATTAGTGAGCTCGCTGAACTTGTGACCGAGATGGTCGATACCGGCTCGTTGGTCACCTATCACGATCTGCCGGTCGACGATCCAATGCAGCGCAAGCCCGATATCACCAAGGCGAGAGAGCATCTTGGCTGGGAGCCGACGGTGCAACTGCGCGAAGGTCTCGAGCACACGATTGGCTACTTCCGTGAACTCCTTTCAGAGGACGCTCAGTAGCGGTCGGCTCGGCCGGTATTGTCAGTGCGGTGACTCGCGCCGCTGTTCTCGTAGAGCAAAACTGGAATGCTGTTCCTGGGGGGACAGCGCGAGCAACGAACGACCTCGTCTCGTCGCTTTTGCAATACACCGATGTTGAACTGTGCGGCGTCCACGGCCGCCATGTCAAAAGCCCGGTCCTGGATCTTCCCAATGGGCTCGACACCGTGGCCGTTCCGGTTCCCGGCCGTTTGCTTTCGCAGGTTTGGAGCCGTACGGAGCGTCCGAACCTGGATCGATGGGTAGAGGCCGACATCGTCCACGCTCCTGCCTATGTGCTCGCCGCCACAGATAAGCCGCTGATCGCCACGATTCACGATCTTGCGTTCGTACGTCATCCGGAGTGGTTTACGCCCAACGGGGTTGCGTTCTTTCTTCGTTTCCTTGAACGGATTATCGAGCAACGCCACAGTGTGATCGTGCCGTCGCAGACAACCGCCGACGATTGCGCGGCCCGCGGCATCTCCGAACGGCGCATCCACGTCATTCCGTGGGGAGTGGATCTTGCTGTCGCGACGGCCGAGGCGATCGAACGTGTACGCGCCACCTACTCGTTGCCAGACGAGTTCGTGTTGTTCGTCGGCACGCTCGAACCTCGAAAGAATTTGCGCACGCTCGCCCGGGCAATGGAACACCATTCCAATCTCGAACTTCTGGTGGCGGGACCAGCGGGTTGGGGAGACATCGACGTTCCCCACGCACGTATCCTTGGACACATTCCAGATGGCGACGTCGACCCGTTGATGGCGGCGGCCACCGTGCTTGCGTACCCCAGTCACTTTGAAGGTTTTGGGTTGCCCGTGCTCGAAGCCATGGCGCAGGGCACGCCGGTTGTGACAACACAAAAAACGGCTCCAGCGGAGATCCTCGGCGACGCTGGTCTTGCGGTCGATACCCATTCAGAACATGCAATCGCCGACGCGATTGGTCACCTGATGCGTTCGCCCAGCGAACGTGAGTCGATGGGTGCTATCGGCAAGCAGCGAGCTCGCGGGTATCGCTGGGAAGAAACCGCCAAGGCCACCGCTGCGTTGTATCGGATGTTGTCATGAGCGCGTCGGCTCCGAACGCCGGCGGCACTATTGGCATCAACCTGTTGTGGCTACGCCCGGGTGAGGTCGGGGGAACAGAAACGTACGCCCGGCGGATTTTGCGGGCCGTCGCCGACGAACGATCCAGTGCCCCCGACATAGGCAATCAAACGCTCCATCTCTTCGGGACCCAACGAGGGATTGCGGCGGTTGCACCCGTTGGCGCAACGCTAATTCCACACGTGGCCACTCCCGGAGCAATCCCTCCTGCCCGTCGTATCTTCGTTGAGCGAACGTGGTTTCGTGCCGCTGCTCGAGCTGTCGACCTCGATGTGATGCACCATCTCGGCGGAACCGTGCCGTTCGAGTCTCGAGTGCCGTCTTTGGTCACGATCCATGACCTGCAGCCACTCGATGAACCCGACAATTTTGCGCCCATGAAGGCTCGCTATCTCCGCGGCGCAATCCCGACGGCAATCGCGCGAGCAACAATTGTCACCACACCGAGTG
>CALKGG010000125.1 GCA_938084885.1 uncultured Acidimicrobiales bacterium | reverse complement strand
GTAGCTCAGACTGGTTCGTGGCTTGGCCGTGCCCACCAGGGCACGGGTATCGGCACCGAGGCAAGGCGTGCAATCTTGTTCCTCATCTTTGAGGGGTTCGGCGCACAACTTGCCGAGACCGATGCCTTCGAGACGAATCATGCATCGCGGCGTGTAACCGAAAAGTTGGGCTATCAGCCCAACGGTGAAACGCTCAGCGTGCGTGGTGATGACGAAGTCGAGCGCTCAATCCACTACCGCCTCGAACGGGAGGATTGGGAAGCGACTCGCCCCGACGACATCACCATCGACGGACTCGAGCCATGCCTGCCGTTCCTGGGCATCGAACCGTCCTCGGACTAGGACACGTCGAGCGACGAAATCAGCTCCTCGACTCGGGTCTTGATCTCGTCTCGCACACCGCGGACGAGATCGAGGCCCTGTCCGGCCGGATCGGTGAGCGGCCAATCCTCATGGCGAGTGCCGGGGTAGTGAGGGCACACATCTCCACAACCCATCGAAACCACCACGTCGCACTCACGAACAATGTCGTCGGTCCAGAGCTTTGGAAGCTGGGTCGATATGTCGATACCGACCTCAGCCATGGCCTCGACCGCGGCAGGGTTCGTCTCCGTCGCCGGATTCGAACCACCCGAATACACCACAACCGAATCGCCAGCGAGATGACGCAACCAACCAGCCGCCATCTGCGAACGGCCAGCGTTGTGAACGCACATAAACAAAACAGTCGGACGATCAACACTCATGGGATCAGTCTGGCAAACCAACTCGAACAACAGATGAAGCCAAGGTGAATTGACATGAATGCACCACTCGAAATCCCACCACTACCAGACACGACCATCTTGATGGTCGAGGTTGGCTCGACCGCGCACGGCACCGGCATCGACGGAGGCGAAGATCACGATCAGCTCGCTGTCATCGTCGAGACCCCCGAACAACTCATGGGCCTCGACGAGCACGGCTTCAAAACCGTCATGCAACGAACCCAGCCCGAAGGGGTTCAGTCGGGTCCGGGCGACACCGATCGCACGTTGCACTCACTTCGACGACTCCTTCGCCTTGCAGCGTCGGGTAACCCGTCGATCCTCATGACGATGTGGGCTCCCGTCGAGTTCGCAACGGCCGAAGGCCACGAGCTGCAAGAGCTCGGTGACGCGTTCATTGGCCGTCACGTCGTTCCCCGCTACCGCGGCTACATGCAATCCCAAGTCAAGCGATTGCTGGGGGAGGGAGGCGGTGGCCATGGAGTGCGGGGGAGTGGTGGCCGGCCTGAGTTGATCGAACAGTTTGGCTACGACACGAAGTACGCAATGCACGCGGCTCGACTCGGGTTTCAGTGCATCGAACTGCTCTCGACCGGTGCGCTCCAATTGCCGATCGCGTCACCGGACGGCGACTGGCTACGCGACGTCCGTTACGGGCGAGTCGAATTCGACGAATGGTTCGAGCGAACCGTCGAACTCGACGCCGCACTCGAATCGCTCCTAGAAGACGAGTCGGTGCCACGAGGCCCCGACAGCAAACGAATCGAAGCATGGTCGGTCGATACCCACCGGGCCATCTGGGACAAGGCCATCTAGAACACAATCAACTAACAAAGACAGAGAAATTCCGCACCAGGGAGGTGCACGATGACACCAGAAGAGATGACAGAAACAACAGCAACACAAACCGGCAACGTCTTGTCGTGGGCGAACGACCTCGACGAGAAGACGATGGCGCAAGCCCACCGGACGGCGAACCTTTCGTTCGTCCATAAGCCGCTTGCGCTGATGCCCGACGCGCACCTCGGAATGGGTGCGACCGTTGGGTCGGTCGTGGCAACTGAAGGGTCGATCATCCCAGCAGCCGTCGGCGTCGACATTGGGTGCGGCATGGTCGCGCAAAAGACCGTGTTCACCCGTGAGCACATCGACGCGCACCTGCCGAAGATCCACGCAGGCATTGCAAAGGCAGTGCCATCGGGTCAGCCAAAGCGAGGAAATCGAAACGCCGGTTCGCGCACGAAGATGGCGAACACCAAGGTGCTCGATCGACTCGTGCGTGAGGCTCCCGAAGTGAAGTCGGACAAGTTCAACGCGAAGAAGATTGCGTCGCAGTTCGGAACGCTCGGTGGCGGCAACCACTTCATCGAGCTCACCGTCGACGATGACGACAACGTGTGGGTCGTACTGCACTCGGGCTCTCGTGGACCGGGCAACCTGTTTGCTCAAGAACACATTGGCCGAGCCAAGAACGAGCTCAAGAAGGTGCTCGAGCAACCGCTCGAAGATCCTGAGCTTGCGCACTTCGTGCAAGGCACTCCCGAGTTCGACGACTACATCAGCGGCATGCTCTGGGCGCAGGACTACGCGCTCGAAAACCGAGCACAAATGATGGATGAAGTTGCAGCGCTGTTGTCGACACTGCCGGTCGACATCCGAGGAAGCGAACATGGTCGCTCCACGCAGCTCCGCTCCCCGCAAGATGTGTGCGTTGGTCCCCGGATCCAATGCCACCACAACTATGCGAGTTGCGAACACCACCACGGCACCGAAATGTGGGTCACCCGAAAGGGAGCGATCGACGCGTCGGTCGGCAAGTGGGGCATCATCCCCGGCTCGATGGCGACCGGTTCGTTCATCGTGTCGGGCCTCGGCAACCCAGATGCATATCGTTCGGCGTCGCACGGCGCAGGCCGCAAGCTGTCGCGAACCGCGGCACGCAAGCAACTCAGCGAAGCGAGCCTGAACGAGGCAATGGAAGGTATTGCCTGGAACGACGATGCTCGTTCGCTACTCGACGAACACCCCGATGCCTACAAGGACATTGGTGAGGTCATGGACAACCAGAAGGATTTGGTGAAGATCGAACACCGTCTGGAAACCATCCTCAACTACAAGGGAACGTGAGTTAGCTCCGAAGCTGAAGGCCCCACCGGTTCAACCGGTGGGGCCTTTGCGCGCTACCTGACAGACTGCGTGCATGGCAGAGCTCTTGAAGGACAAATTCGGGCCCGAAATGGTGCACCGCGCTGCTCGATCGCTGAAGGCCGTCCACCCAAGTTTCGATTCCGACGGGTTTACCGGAATGGCTCTTGTTGGCTTTGCCGACCTCGAACTGACACCGCGGTGCAGACAGATCGCCGATGCAATGGCTGCCTACCTGCCCGACGATCGCGGCGAAGCAATCGACATTCTCATTGCGTCGCTCGGCCCCGAACTGGAGAACTGCGACCCGGACGACGCGGCGCCAACCGGCGACCCCGAGGTCGACGGAAATGTCATGGCTGGTTTCTTCTATCTGCCCCACGGCTACTTCTTGACCGACCACGTCGACGGGCACTTCGAAAAAGTCATGGACGCCAACTACGAGATCACGAAACGCTCGACCTCCGAATTCAGCATCCGCACTCCACTCCGAGATGACACCGAAGCCACGCTCGGTTACCTGGCGAACTGGGTCACCGACGACAACGTGCACGTCCGCCGATTGGTCTCGGAAGGAACACGTCCACGCCTTCCCTGGTCGTTCCGCCTCAAAGCCTTCCAAGAGGACCCGACTCCGGTCATTGCGCTACTCGAACAATTGAAGGACGACCCGGTCGAATACGTACGTCGATCGGTAGCAAACAACCTCAACGACATCGCAAAGGATCACCCCGACCTCGTCAACGAAGTGGCTGCGCGGTGGTGGGCCGATGGCGACAAAAATCGACGGCGGCTCATTCGTCATGGCCTACGAACGCTGATCAAGGCCGGTGATCCGGCCTCTCTTGCCGTGTTGGGCTACAGCTCGGACTCGCCTGCAACGGTAAAGGACGTGCAGATCGATCAGGCCGAGGTGTCGATCGGCGGCAAGGTCAAGGTCGAGGTCACGATCGAGAACCCGAGCGATCAGCCAGCGGGGGCGCTCGTCGACCTCGTCGTGCACTTCGTCAAGGCAAACGGTTCGACCAGCCCAAAGGTCTTCAAGGGTGGCGAACTCAACCTCGAACCAGGAGAGTCACAGCAGATCCGCAAGACCATTTCGCTCGCCCAGCACACCACCCGCAAGCACTACCCAGGCGTGCACAACGTCGAGATCGCCCTCAACGGCACGAACCAACCCG
>CALKGG010000124.1 GCA_938084885.1 uncultured Acidimicrobiales bacterium | reverse complement strand
CGGTAGCGACGTGGCCAGTGCGCCCGTGCTCGTGCTGCCTTTCCTCGAGCCAGTTGGAGAAGAGGTTGGCGTTGACGGCCACGGCACAGTCGATGACACCCAAATTCCCGATGAGAGTTCAAACTTGACGGTCGACTTTGGGTTCTACCCGTTGTCGCTTGGCAACCGGGTGTTCATCGATGACGACAACTCGGGCACGCTCGATGCTGGTGAGCAGGGTGTCGCCGACGTCGAGCTCACACTGGAGAACGTCGATGGTGATGCGGTCATGACAACGATCACGAACGCCGATGGCTATTACCTCTTTGCGGGTATGCCAGAGGGCGAATACCGGGTGGTTGTCGATGTCTCGAACTTCGACACCGACAGCTCGCTCGCAGGGTTTTACTCGTCGACTGGAAATAGTGTTGCGCCAGATCCCGACGTGACCCTCGATGGAGACGACAACGGCGAGCCGCTCGATGGTGCCCGAAGCGCTGTTGTTTCCCAGCTGGTCACTCTCGAAGTGTTGACCGAACCTGAGGCAGGTACCGAGACCGACATCACCCCTGATCACGACGTTGTCGTGGATGCCAACAGCAACATCACGGTCGACTTTGGGTTCTATACCGCCGACCTGCAGTCGACGTTGTGGCTTGACGAGGACAATGACGGCACTGTCGATGACGGGGAGACGCCGCTCGTTGGGGTCATTGTCGAACTGCTCGATGACGACGGCAACGTTGTGGCGACGACCGAGTCTGACGTGTTTGGCCGTGTCCTGTTTGCTGGCTTGGAGGAGGGCGAGTACCGCCTGAACGTGGTTGCAAGCAACTTCGATCCGGGTGGAAGCCTCGATGGGTTGGCCTCGTCGACGGGAACCAACGGCGTCGATGGCGGCGTGGATCCCGGTGTTGCGACCCAGGATGTCACGAGCTTGCCAATCACCGTGACCGCAGGCGATACGCCGTTGGTGCGAGTGTTGGGCGAAGTCGTCGACGCAGGCTTCGGATTCACCGAGACCAGTTCGGTCGGCGACCGAGTGTGGTCCGATACGAATGGCGACGGCATCCAAGACCCTGGCGAGCCGGGCCTGGATTCGATACGGGTTGCCTTGTTCGAGTTCGATGCGAGCACAGGTTTGGTGGCGGCTGAACCCGAGGTCGTGGTGTTGTCCAGCTCAGTGGGCTCCTTTGAGCTGAGCGGCATTCTGCCCGATGAGTATGTGCTCGAGTTCAGCACTCCCGACGGGATGGAGCCATCGCCCATGGGACAGGGCGAGAACTTCGAGCTCGATTCCAATATCGACAGTTCGGGTCGAACCGAGGTGATTGCCTCGTCGACGAGTCGGCAACGGTTAGACGTCGACGCTGGGTTTCGGCCGGTTTCGACGATTGGCGACCCTCCCGCCGCTCTCGCCTTCACTGGTTTGGACGCCATGGTTCTTGCGGTAGTTGCCTTGTCACAGATCTTGGCCGGTCTTGGCATTGTGCTGCTCTACCGCCGACGTCGACTGGCATAGACACCCATCAATCTATGCCTCGACACAACGAGGGTCCGGAGTTCATGAGATCCGGACCCTCGTTGCGCGGGCTGGTTCGTGTGCCGAGATGTTGGTCGTGTGACCAACTGATATGCCTTCGTCCTCGAGGGCTTCGACGAGTTTGGTGAGCAGCTCGGAGCGGTCGACGGGTTCGGTGGTGCGGTCGACGATCCACGCGTAGATCCGGAAGATCATTGCTTCGCCCGCGACCGAGTCGAAACACACGAACGGTTGGCGGCCGGGGACGAACCACGTGATCTCGCTCAGGACATGTTCCATGACGGCAATGGCGAGTGTGCGGTCGGGGTTATGGTCGAGCGGGATATCGACTTCGATCCGGTAGCCGCCAAGGCGCGAGTGGTTCAATGTTGTCTTCTCCGACACGGCAGCGTTCGGGACCCAGACCGTTGTTCCGTCGGGGCGGCCCAGTTCGATGCGAAGCAATGAGCGGCTCAGCACTGTTCCCCACACATCGTCGACGGCGATGACATCGCCGACCTCGAAGATGTCGTCGAGGGTGGCGACGACGCCCGCGACGATGTTTTGGCCAAGCGGGGTGAAGATGACGGCGCCGGTGAATCCAACGGCGGTGAACACTGCGGCCATGCCGGTGACGTCGACGCCGGCGACCTCGAGCCCAACGGCAAGGACGAGGACTCGCACAAGTTTGGGGGCAAAGAACTCGAGTTGGCGCCGCGCCCGAACATCGTCGACTTTGCGTACGGTGCGACGAACGATTCGCGAGGCCAGCAGTGAAAGCAGCATGAGGCCGCAGAGCCGCACGACGACTGGCCCGCTGCTCGTCAGGAGGGTCGTGCCGTCCATGTTGAGCCCTAGCGCGTCGTTCAGAATGTCTTCACCCACATTCGACCTTTCCGACCCGCATATTGCATTTCGTCACATTCGTAACATAACTGAAATATATTCGGTTGGCGCGGAATTTCGCAATTACCACCACTGGTCGAACGGTAGGCTCGGTGCCGTTGCCGACACTGCAACAACACCAACAACTCCCAGGAGATCTGCCGTCGTGGCCTCAGAAAAGCTCACCCCACTTCAAGAGACTGAGGCTCGCCGAAAGGCAGCTGAGGAAGCACGGAAGAACAAGTCGACGGTGGTCCGCACCGATGAGGAAAAGGCCATCCGCAAGGAGCGAGTCGAGAAGGCCAAGGACGCGCTTACTCGTTCGGTTGGCATTAAGGGCGATCACGTCGCGTCGGCCCGTGTGGCCCTCAAGGACTTTTTGCGAAACCTCAACGAACCGAAACAACCCGATGATGAGCGTTTCAAAATGCTGATCGAGGCGCCGTTCAAGGCACCGCCAAAGAAGAACGAGCGCCGCTAACGACGGCAAGAAGGACCGGTTCGTGGCTGACGACGCATTCGAACGTTTCGAAGACCCCATCGATGGCACGGTGTGGCACGTCGATGCGAAATTCCTGACGTCGAATTGGACGTGCATTTGGGGCAAGGGCTGCAAGGGCATCTTGCCCGAGGATGCCGAGCACTTGAACCAAGGTTGCTGTTCGCACGGCGCACAGTTTCTCGATGAAGAAGAAGCAATGACGACGGGCGCGCTCGCCATGATGCTCGCGCCCGAGCGCTTCCAGTTTCATGATGAAGCCCACGCTGGCGGCATCTATGCCGACGAAGAGCGAACCTTGACACGGACTGTCGACGGGGCCTGCATTTTTCATAATCGCCCGGGCTTCGCAGGCGGCGAGGGTTGTGCGCTGCATCTTGCCGCGATCGATGACAGCGACTCCCCCACCACATGGAAGCCATCGGTGTGCTGGCAGTTGCCGCTACGGGCCGAGGATCAACCCGACGGCTCGAAAGTCCTGCGCCATTGGGCGCGCGGCGACTGGGATGACGACGAGTCGACTATTGCCTGGTGCTGCACCGAAGAACCAGAGCCCTACGTCGGCGACAGCTCGGTCATCGAGTCGCTCAAAGAGGAACTGACAGCAATGGTGGGGCCCGAGGTCTATGTACAGATTCGTGGGCGCCTGACGTAAGTCGCATTGACAACGTCCTAAACCGGGCCCATTGCATGACTGGAGTGAACAACGAGCGCGTTTCCTTCAGGATCGGTTGCGGTGAAGCTGTCGTGGGGACTTCCCCTCCTAATCACACTCGGGGCTGCACCTTGAGCCTCGAGCAACGCGTGTGTTTCGTCGATGTCATCGACCATCAGGTCGAGGCTGGACATTCCGGGTTCTCCGGCATGGAACACGATGTGCGTGCCACCCCGAAGTTCGACGATCGCCATTCGCCCCATGTTGACGATATGGCGCATGCCAATCGCCGCGTAGAAATCGGCGAGCTCGCCACTGTTGGCTGCGGGAACTGAGACGTGCCCAATCCCAAATCGAGGGCGGTTGTCTTGCTCGTTCGTCCGGGCACTTTGCTGTCTATTTCGTAGTTCTTGCATCTATTCTATTCTCCTAATTTGTGTTGTTAAGTATGGTTAACCTCTACTCGGCACGCAGTATTCCCTTGTTCGAACGAACTCTTGGAACAGCGGTCATTGACCAGCGACCGAATCACGGCCGCTACCATCTAGACCGACCATCCCACTTACACACAGCACGCATCAGTCCCGCATCTTGGGTGCCGTGACTGACGGGGGCATTCAAGCGTGTGACTACGACCAGCAGTCAGACACGCTGATTGGGAGGTCACCATGAACGAATTGGCGCTTTCGACCCGGCGTACGTCGACTCAGCATTTGATGAGACCTATCCATCCGGACACTTCGCTCTTGAGAAGATCAACGCAATCGACGGTGCTACGGGAGAGGTTCTGCAATGGGACCCCGACCTTCAGAGCCTGCGTGGTGTTGACGCGGTCCGCATCATCCCGACCCCCAGCAACAGCCAGGTAGCGTTCGGCGGGGCGTTCCCTGACGTAGATCGAGAAGAAGGAGTAAGCCCAGGGCTAGCACTCTATGACTTCGGGCGGCCACGCTAGAGGTGGAGGATGTCTCGGGATCAGCCCTAGATTCTGGTCTGTTCCCGAGTCATCGAGTTCCGCTGGAGGAAGCATGAGTTTGACAGAAAAGCTGGAAGCCTGGACGGCGATCCATGAGGAACGGATCGGCCGCCCGGCGCCGTTGAACCCGGCGACTGATGAGGTGTTGGACGGGATTCGAGAGACAAGCGGGATGGAGCTGCCATCTGAGTTCGAGGAGTTGTTGCGGTACTCCAACGGAATCGGCTCCAACTGGACTCCTATAGGTGACTACAAATATTTGCCCGGAGCGATGTTTGTCGATGTCCGCCGAGAACTCATGGCCGCTCGTGATAGCACGATTGGGTGGGATCGGGAGTTGCTCGATATCCCCGGGGCTGCGGCGAACTCATTGCGCCTCTTCAGCGCTAACTATTTCGTGGCCATGGTGTGCGAAGGTCCGGCAACCGGGGCGTTGTGGCACTGGGACGCTGAGCAAGCTACTTGGATTGCTCGAAGCCTTAGCGAACTTATCGAGCGATGTATCGAGTTCCATTACAACGGGTGGATTGATTGGGACTTGTTTGGTGAAGGGACCGGGTGTTGGTTGAGTGACAGGGGCGGTCTCGGTAAGCCAGGCCCGCAGGGCGCTGTTGACGGGCCGCTCCCGTACGACCTCTCAATAGACCGACTTCGCCGCCACGAATGGCGATGGCCCCTTGAGTAGTCGGCACTGCGGCCAGTTCGACCTACCACCGCACAATCAACCGACCCCATCCCAGTCAGCTCTTATGGGTGCAGGCGAACGCTCAACATCTGGCGCCCTCCACACACAACCTCTGATCTTTCGCTCTGGGTGAGCCTCGTGTGCGATCGGCCAAGGCCGGAGAGGGTCCAGACTCACGGTGCGGGTCGCTAGGCCGACCTTGTCCTTTCACATTCGAAAGGACATTCCAAGATGAAAATCAGTGAGACGCTCGACCCGTTTGAGGCATGGCTTCGCAACACCCGCGACCTATCCCCGCACTCGATAAAGGCCTACCTATCTGATGTCCAAACACTCAGCCGCACCATCGGTGACCGCCCAGCGTCATCGCTGACCGAACACGACATTCTGGCCATGCTGGACTCGCTACGAAATGGCGGGGGCCAACCGTCATCGATCCGAAGGCGATATGTAGGTGCATGCCTCTATTTCAGATGGCTCAACGAAGTTGACGTTCTCGCAAGCGACCCCACGAGCAATCTAAAACTCCGATTCTCAAAGCCTCGACGGCTTCCCAAAGCGCTTTCCTCTCCTGAGCTTCGACAGCTGTTAGCTGTTCTGGAGGCCCCTGCGGTTGGCGGCTATTCGGCAGTACCGATTACGCATCAAACAACCTTCTTCTGCATAGCGATCATGATCGGTACAGGAATCCGCGTCGGGGAGCTTGTGGCCCTGACCCCCACGGACCTGGACCTGCCCGCGAAACTGATCAGGATTCGCGGCAAAGGCCAGCGCGAACGAGTCGTATACCTCTCAAACGAATTGCTATGCGACGCTCTCGGCATTTACCAAGAGGCCACCCGTTCCCCCACTACCCTCCTTCAGAATAGAAACGGCCGTCCACTGACCGCTGAGGCAGTGCGAGGGCGGCTGCGCACAGCTGCACAGGCAGCGGGAATCTCTCGGCCGATCACTCCGCACATGCTTCGCCACACGGCAGCGACTCAGCTCATCGAAGCTGGTGTTGACATCCGCTATATTCAGCGACTTCTTGGACACGCCAGCATCTCAACCACGGAGATATACACACACGTCGCGGACCAGCCCCTCCGCGAAGCAGTAGTCAATGCGGACGTGCTCGGGAACCTCTTGGCGTACGGATAACTGGGCGAAGTACGGGGCGCCGTTGGGCAATAACTCCGAGACGATCGAGGACTACCGTCTTGCCAATTCCCCTGGGCCCGCTAAGTAGGAGAGCCGTCGACGGATGCTGCGGTGAATCCAGAGCGTCTTCGAAGTCTTCAAGAATATGATCTCTCAACAGTTCGACCTTCTACCATCGAGACATGACCGCGACCTTGGGTACCGAGCTATGGCAATCGTGATCCCCCCATATTTCACCATCCCCGACATCGAACTCGATGAACGATTCACCGCATCGGGTGGCCCCGGTGGCCAGCACGCCAACAAGGCCGCCACGCGGGTCGAGCTCAGTTGGGACATTGGCGAATCGGTCGTCATCACCGACCACCAACGCCAGACACTCACGACGCACTTCGGCCCGATACTACGTGTGGTCGTCGACGATGAACGCTCGCAACTACGAAACCGCGCAATCGCCGAAGAACGACTCGCTGGCCGGGTTCGCACCGCGCTCACGCCGGTCAAGACCCGCCGGGCGACTCGACCAACGAGAGGTTCGCAACGGCGAAGGGTCGAATCGAAGCGGCAAAATTCGCAACGCAAACAGCTCCGACGCAAGCCGGGGATGGACGACTAGAACACAGCCGAGCATCGCCGCAGCACGCCCGCTCGTCGTGTGACGGCCGACCACCGGCATGTGACGCCTGTTCGCCCCGCTGACCGACATATTTGGTCCAGATATGCCGTTACTAGAGGTATGAGTGTGACCGATCGGCACGATGCAAACGAACGACGTCGCCGCGACGTTGCTCGCGCATCTGCGCGCGCCAAGGTCGACTGGTTCGCAGGCCTCTCTCGCCACGGTGCAGTCGCTGCCCAGCGAATCACCAACGCACCGCAAACTCGCACGACTGCCCGCCAAGTCTTCAGCCAGTTCTGCGGATCCGTCTTCATTGGTCTTGGCGTCTCACTCTTTGTGCACGCCCAACTCGGTGTGCCCGCCTACGACGTCATGCTCACGGCATTGCGCGACCGCCTCGGAATTTCGCTCGGCCAAGCCGCGTGGTTGTTCACCGGCCTGCTCTTCCTAGCCGCCACTGTCCTTGGCCGTCGCCCCCGGATCAGCGGCTTGTTCTTCCTCCTCGGCAATGGCCTTTCGGTCGACATCTGGCTGCAACTCATCAACGACCCCGACGACATCTTCACCCGGATGCTCTTCGTTGCGCTCGGCACCGTCGCGATTGCCGGCGGCGTTGCCCTCGTCATCCACGCAGGCCTCACCGGCGGAGCGATCGAACTGTTGATGAACGCGGGCGCAGACCGTGGCCTCGACCCGTTCAAGGTACGGCGAGGACTCGAGATCGGCATCGTCCTTCTAGGCCTTGCACTCGGTGGCGACCTTGGACCGGCGACCATTGTCTTCGTCCTCACCATGAGCCCGATCCTGAAACTTGGACAACAGGCACTTGCAGATCATCGCCGCGGCAGATCCGAACGACTGCGCCCCGTCTGGGAGTAGTGGCGTAACCGGCCGCGAGGGCCGAAACAACTAGGGTTTGTGCATGCAGCTCACGTCGACCCGCGCCAACGCAATCATCCAACCAGAAGCCGGCGGACGGCTCGCGTCTCTGATCATCGACGGCGTGGAGATCCTCGTAACCGAGGCGGAGAAGATCACCCGGTGGGGCTCGTTTCCAATGGTCCCGTGGTGCGGTCGCCTCGGCTATGGCCGCTTCGACCTCGACGGGACAGTGCACGAGTTTCCCCTCACCTCAGGTGCCCACGCCAACCACGGCACTGCGCTTCGAGCCCAGTGGAATGTCGACACCCAAACCGAATCCAACTGCACCATTCGCACTGCGCTCGATGACCCGTGGCCCTTCGGTGGTTCGGTCGAGCAAATTTTCACGCTGACCGAACAGTCACTGCACATGGAGATGACCGTCACCGCCGGAGACCAACCAATGCCGGCGCAACTGGGGTGGCACCCGTGGTATCGACGACAGCTCGACCGCGGCGAACCACTCTCCATTACCTTCGCCGCGAACAAAATGTACGAGGTCGACGACGAACAACTGCCGACAGGAAACCTCGTCACTCCCCCACCTGGCCCGTGGGACGACACCTTCGTCGACGTCACCCAACAACCAGTCCTCACATGGGGCACCGCTCTCACCCTCTCGCTCACCTCGGACCTCGACCATTGGGTCGTGTTCGACCAGAAAGATCATGCGGTCGCCATCGAACCACAAACCGGAGCTCCCAACGACCTCAACCGAGCTCCGCAGATTCTCGCACCGGGCGAACGCCTCTCGGGCTGGATGAACCTCGCCTGGGCGTAGGATTTAGGCCAGGACCGACAACAGGGCGTCGGCGACCGGGCCCGGGCGCTCTTCGTGTGAGAGAAGACCGGCACCGTCGACAACTTCCAAACGGGCATTGGCGAATTGGCTGACCATCTCTTCGTTCCAGCGACGCGGGAAGTAGGCGTCCTCAGACCCAAAGACGATGACGGTCGGCTCGGTGATCTTTTCGTGGAGCTCCGAAAGGCCGGTCACGTAGCCGAGGTCGAAGTTGCGGGCGAACGTGGTCGATGCCTTCCTCACCTCGGGGTTGGTGGCGAGTGGTTGCAAGAAGAACTCATCGAACTCGCCATCGAGCAGGTCGCGGTCGGCGAAGACGTTACCAAACGCAAGGCCATTGCGGCGCAGAGAGTGGTTCCCGGCCAACCCTCCAAGCACGGTGCCAGCCCCCGGCAACTTGGCAGAAAGAAGCAGGAGACGCAGCCGCCATCCAATGCCTTGCGGCTGCTCGGTGTCGACCAACCCAAACGCCCGCATCCGGCTATCCCCGGCAAGCGCGTGGCGGGCCAACAGCCCACCGCTGTCCTGGCCAACCACACCAAGGCTCGTGATATCGAGATGGTCGACGACCGAACGAACCGCATCGACATGGGTTGCCAACGTAAAGTTCGTCTCGGCATCGAATCGGCTCGACCCGGAACCGGGCAGATCGATCACGTGGCAGGTGACGTGCTCGGCCATTGCCGGAAGTACCTTGCGATACGTGGCGCCGCTGAGCGGCCAACCATGAATACAGAGCACGTCGGGTCCTGAGCCGACGCGCCGGTAGGCGACCTCTCCGGTCGACACCGGGATGTAGTCGTGAGGTGCGGCTCGAAAGAGCTCGACCGAATCGGTCGCGGTGATGTGTGTCATGCAAGCACCATCGCGAATGATCGTCAGGGCCGCAACGAACAGATGAGGTAAGTGCGTCGTGCCCCCGGGTCGCCGTACTGTGGTCGAATGGTTGAACAACGAGGGGGCCTGTTCTCGGCACTGTTGAAACATTGGCGACACTCTCGAGGGCTGAGTCAACTCGACCTCGCTCTGGCCGCCGACGTTTCCGCCCGCCACATCAGCTTTCTTGAGACCGGCCGATCAGCACCCAGCCCGGAGATGGTCATGGTCCTCGGCAACACGCTGGGAGTGCCGCTTCGCCACATCGACGAGATGCTTCGGGCATCGGGACACTCGCCCGTCTATGGCAACGACAGCGGCGGCCTGCCCGAGAGCGTCCTGACCGCGCTCGAATTGCTCAAAGCCCACCACGAGCCATACCCGCTTATCGCTGTCGATCGCCTCTACGACGTCGTTGCTGTCAATGGCGGCGGGCAAGTGCTCTTCGATCTCCTCTTCGCAGGCACGAACACCGAGCTTTCAAACTTGGCCCGACTGACCTTCGATCCCGATGGCGCGCACCGCTACATCGTGAACTTCACCGAGGTGGGACGCGACCTGCTTTGGCGAATTCAACGCGAAGTCCTCGCCGATCCCGACGACAGTGAGTTGCGCTACCTTCTCGACGATCTCATCGCCATGCCCACGGTGGATCCGGACTGGCGGCAAGTAGATCTGGCGGCGCCTTCAGAGCCGACGCTGGTCGTGCACATGTGCAAAGACGGCGTCGATGCTCGATTCATCGCGACCGCAACAACCTTCGCCGCTCCACAGAACACCGCCGTCGAGGGATTACACATAGAGACGTGGTTCCCCGCCGACGAGCCAACACGCCAACTGTTCGATCTCACATAACCACCACGCCGGCGCTACCTCCTCAATAGTGGACGTCGCGGTGCCTTCGCTCACCAAAGATCGCCGGGGGTGAACCCCTCTTGGAACGGGTCGGTTGGATCGACCACCCATTCCGAATAGCCAGTGATCCAGCCGCGACCCGATATTTCGGTCACGATCGCCGGATAGTCGCCGACCGTCGTTGCTTCGAGCACTCGCCCTTCGAAGGTCGTGGCGAGCGGTCCTTCGTGCACGAACGAGTCACCGACACCGAGCTGACCACGTGCGTGTTGCACCGCCATTTGCGCCGCCGTACCGGTGCCGCACGGGCAACGGTCGAGCGCCCCGGTGAAACTGTCGGGGCGTTCCCAGTCGGGGGTTCCAGTCGCGACGGTCACCGCGTTTCGACGGGTCGCGCCGGCAACGGTCGGTGCGCCGGTCAGCTGACCAATCGTCGGGCCCGTCAGCCGAGGCTCGAGCGGATGACTCACCGGCAACTGCTCGAGGGTGGCGAGACGAATCATCTCGCTCACCCTCGCCACTTCCCGCCCGTTGTCAGCCGACACATCGATGCCGAGCTCATCGCCGTCGGCGATCGAGAAGAACATTCCGCCCCACGCCACATCGACCGACACGGTGCCGAGCCCCGGAACCTCGACCGGCGCGTCGAGGTGAAGCACGAACGCTGGAACGTTCTTGAACGCCACCTTGGTCACCACCCCATCGGCGCACTCGGCGCGGATCCCGATCTTGCCCGCAGGTGCCTCGAGCATCAGCTCGGTGACGGGCTCGACCATTGGGAGGATGCCGGTTTCTAGCAGCGCCGTCGTGACGCAGATCGTGTTGCTTCCCGACATGGGTGGATACTCGGTCTGCTCCATGATGATGAAGCCCGCGTCGACATCGGGATCGTCCGACGGCACGATTGCGTTACAGCACAGGGCTGGGTACCCGCGAGGCTCGCGCAGCATCTGCAACCGAATGTGGTCGGCGTTTGCTTCGAGCCACCGCATCTTGTCGAGCATTGTGCCTGGTGGAAGCTCCGGCATTCCGGACGTAATCACCCTGCCCGGTTCACCCTCAGCATGCACTTCGACCGCACGGATCGAGCCCGCCGCACGGCCGGAGCTATCCATCGACACCGTCCTTGCGTTCGGTGCGCACCACGTTCACCTGATGGTTGTACGGTTCGGTCTTGACTCGATCACGGGTCACAACAGCGCTCTCCAATCACTCCATCACTCCACTAACTTCGACGCACATCGATCCACGGAATCTCCTTGTCAACTCGAGGTTCGCCCGGAAGCCCGAGAACCTGCTCCCCAAGAATGTTGCGCATGATCTCTGACGTTCCACCCTCGATGCTGTTCG
>CALKGG010000123.1 GCA_938084885.1 uncultured Acidimicrobiales bacterium | reverse complement strand
CCAGCTCTTCGGCGATCGATTCGAGACGCGAAACAATATCTTCGTAGTCTTCATCTTCGCCGCTACTCATTGCGTAGTCTTCGTCCATTGCCCGACACAATACTGGTCGAGGCTGACACCGACCGGGCCCCTCCACAGAATGAACATGTCGATCAGATGACCACTCCTCACACTTCACCGCCGCCGACTGCTCGAGAGTGGGTGTCCTTTGTTGATGATGCTGGCGAGACGTGGATGTTTGATCTCACGTATTTCCGTTCGAACTGGCAGTGCATCTACGGTGCGGGCTGCGCTGGCATCGAAGAAGAAACGGACGTCGATGGTCAACGCGGCTGTTGTAGCTACGGCGCCCACTTCGTCGATGACGCCGACCTCAGTCGAGTTATGGATATTGCCGCGGCATTGCCACAAGAACTTTGGCAACACCACGGTCTTCGGCCGTCGCCCACCGGCTCGCGGGCCGAGGACTTCGATGCCTTGGTCGATGCGCTAACGACGGTCGATGAGGACGGTGATCGATTGACGCGTGTGGTCGATGGAGCGTGTGTGTTTCTGAACCGTCCTGGCTCGCCGACAGGGCCCGGATGTGCGCTGCACGTCGCTGCCGTGGCGAGCGAGATCGAACCGCTCGAATGGAAGCCCGAAGTGTGCTGGCAGTTGCCCATTCGTGTCGAACACCACCTCGACGACTACGACCGTTCGACTCACTTTGTGCGGCAATGGACCCGCGATGATTGGGGCGAAGCTGGCGAAGATCTTGGCTGGTGGTGCGCAGAGGCAGCCGAGGCCTACACCGGCACCGCCAACGTTGCCCGCTATCTGCGGGCCGAAGTCAGTGCGCTCGCCGGCGACGACATCGCAACGGCGCTCATCGAGTACATCGACGGCGCCAGCAACGTCGTGACCCTCCCGTCGGTATTGGTTCCAATGCCGACCCGCAGATAACTAACGGCCGAAGAACCGAACGTTATTCGGACTCGTCGGCCGGGGCGACCGGCGCGTTCTCGTCGGTTGACCCGTTCTGGGAGTCCCATTCCTCGGCCAGGTCAGCCCAGGCATCGTGCTCAGGCTTGCGCTCGCCCTCGTCGACACCGGTGATGTCCTCGAAGAGGTCGTTGAGGTCGACCTCTTGTGAGCGCTTCAGCGCTCGGGCTTCTTCGAAACGGCGATGGCGACCCTTTTTCACGACAGGACCTCCTGGGAGACAGCAAGGAACTCATAGCTTAGCCGTCTGCGGTGACGAGCACGTACACCGATGCCCCGCTTCGACAACAAATTTCCCACACCCGTATGGCCAATATGGCAGTGAAAGACTCCGCCAATATGTTATGGCCTTAGGGGTCGGGAGTCTCGTTATCCACAGCATCGGCGCGATCCACAGCATCGGCGCGAGAGAGGGCAGAGCCGACGGGGATACCAGAACGCTCTTCGAGTACCAATCCGCCATCGCCGTCGAATGCAAGCGCTGACTCGCCGCTCATCAGGGAGCGGATTGGCTCTCCGGCCAGTTCAGCTCGCCAACCGGTATTGAGCCGGGCGTCGTCATCGCCACGAACCAGCGCTTCGATATCGGAACGGGTGCCGAGCAACGCCGAATCCAACTCGAGCTCTCTCGACAGCTGCGCAACCCACGCAGCCACCAAGGCAACACCAGGGCGAAGATCAGGCCTGGATTCGTTCTGGCGGCGGTTCGGTCGGGGCAGCGGCGGAAGATCCTCACCGTCCTTCACCAAACGCAAGATGGTCTCTCCGCCGTCGCCGCGAGCGAGACGATCGTCGACCCCACGGACTTGGCGTAACTGATCGACCGTTACCGGGCGACGTTGCGCAATGCCCACGAGTGCGAGATCCGACAAGATGAATCGAACCGGCTGGTCGAGGTCGGCCGCCTTGTTTTCCCGCCAGGCTGCGAGAGCGCGAGCCGCACCAAGCGACGGTCCCTTTAGCTGACGGACAGCCTTGATTCGACGCCATGCCTCGTCAGGGTCACGCTGGCCTCGTGGCACTGCCCGAACCTGCTCACACTCGTCTATCGCCCACTGCAAGCGGCCACGAGACTCAAGGTCGGCAACCAGCCGATCTCGCAGGTCGAGCAGGTGAAGCACATCGCTTGCGGCGTAGTCGAGCTGGTCGGTGGTGAGCGGCCGCGCGAGCCAGTCGGTGAGCCGTGACGTTTTCGGAAGCGAAATGTGGAGCACTCGGTCATGGAGAGCAGCCAGAGATGGTGTGGACATTCCTGTAAAGCCCGCTGCAAGCTGCGTATCGAACATCTCGCGTGGCAGGGTTCCAGCCCAATGCTGGAACACCTCAAGATCCTGGCTCGCTGCATGGACGACCGCGACCCCGCTCGATTCGAGGAGTTCGGCCAATGGCGCCGGATCGACTGCTAACGGGTCGATGAGGGCGATTTCGCTGCCATTGTTAATCTGAATCAGCGCCACCTTCGGGAAATAGGAGCGTTCCCGGTGGAACTCGGTATCGATGGCGTAGTCGAGACCCTTGGTGCGGTCGACGAACGCCTGAAACTCCTCGGTACTCTCGATGACCTCACCGGAGTGCTCAAGCGCCGTCACTGGCGCAGACGAATCAGAATCCACCGCCCGAGCCTAGTCGCCACACCTATCAACGAGGACGCTGGGGACAAACCGATTGGACCAACCCTGCGGGCTCCTGAAGGCCACGGCCCGTCAACTATGACAGCGACCGCACGTCCTCGGGCGTGTCGACGTCGGCAAAGAACCGCGAATCGGCCGAAACCACGGCACACTCGCGATGCCCACTAAACCCAGAATGCAGCGAACGTACACCTGCGCGATGTTTGGCGTGGAGATCCGGGATAATGCTGCCAGCGAACACAATGGCATGCCATTGTCGGCGTCCACCAACCAACGGGACTGCAATGTCTGCGTTGGTCGTGCGACGCGCGGCCACGAGGCGATCGACATCGGCCGCGGCAATTCGAGGAAGATCACAGGAGAGAACCACGACTTCCGACGATGCATTTCCAACCGCAGACACAATGGCCCCAAACGGCCCGGGATCACCAGGTGGGTCGGGACGGTGTTCCACTGCGGGTTCACCGTTGCGAGCAGTGGTCAGCCAGTTGTCATCGAGCAGCGACAGCAACGACGAGTCCCCACCCACGATGTGCACACGGCCGAGATGTCGCGACGCCCTGACCGCACGACGTAGCAGCGGCTCGCCATCAACGACCATTGCTGCCTTGTCGGTGCCCATCCGACGGCTCTTGCCGCCAGCGAGAATGTACACGTCGAGCATTGCGGGTTACCCGCGTGACTCCACGGGCGGCCAGGTTGGGTCGAGTTGACGGAGGAACAGCTCGCAGCGTTCGGCCTCGTCTACCTCGTCAATCTCGGCGGCACATCGTTGCAACCCCGACAGGCATCGCAAGAACGCACGGTTCGTCTCATGTTCCCACTTCACATAGCCACTGCCCCGCCAACCATTCTGGCGAAGCGTGTCGAGGCCCCGGTGATAACCAATCCGGTAATACGCATACGACTCGAGTGTGTCGCGTCCAGCGTCTCCAAGCGCGGCCCATGCATCGAGCGACGACGGTGCCGCCGCCGCGACAGCAGCGAGCGCGTCGCGTGCATCACGGCCGGAACCGGCGGCCGCGATCTGCTCGAGAATCTCTGGGTCGGCTTCGGGCAGCACGGTCTGAGGAATACCTGTGCCACCAAAGGACACGTTGTGTGAGCTCATGACGGCACCACCATGATGCGAAGGTTGTTTGTGACTTTGGCACCAACGCCATCACCACCGAGGACAGCGACTTGGTCGCCGGGACGAACATGGCCTTCAAGAGCAGCGGTTTTGAGCGCCTCCATCATCATTTCTTCACGGGTCCCAACCGATTCCAGGAACATTGGCTCGGTTCCCCAACTCATCGTGAGTTGGGCGACGGTCTTTGGATCACTACTGCCACCTAGGATCGGCACTTCTGGGCGGAAGCGAGCCATCTGACGGACGGTGAACCCCGTGCCAGAGATGCAGATGATCGCCGCAACGTCGAGCTCGGTGACTGCTCGCCACGTCGCCACGGTCATTGCGTCGGTCACATCGTTGCCCGAATCGGCTTCTCGTCGCATCTGGGTGACGTTCTGCGCCCACGCCTCGTGGTCGAATACTTCGTCGGCCTTACGAGCAATACGCCCCATTGTTCGAACAACATTGACCGGATCAACGCCGACCGCCGTCTCGCCCGACAACATGACGGCACTCGAACCATCCCAAACAGCGTTTGCCACATCGGATGCTTCAGCGCGAGTGGGTGCCGGTGCGGTGATCATCGACTCGAGCATCTGGGTTGCGGTGATGACCGGCTTACCCCCCGAGATGCATCGCTTGATGATCTGTTTCTGGGTGATGGGCAAGTCCTCGATGGGCAATTCGTTGCCGAGGTCGCCGCGAGCGACCATGACTGCACCCGACGCCTCGATAATGCTGTCGAGGTTTTCGACAGCTGAACGCGTTTCGACCTTCGCGACGAGCAAGGGTCCACGTGGATGGGGTTCGGTACCGACGCGACGCATGTCGTGGGCCGATTTCACGAAGCTCACGGCCAACATATCGATGCCCACATCGACGAACGCGTCGGCAAGTTTGAGGTCGTAGGCGGTTGGCGTCGATAGTACGAGTTTGTCGGCAGGTACGTGGACGCCGGGCTTTCCCGAGAGTTTGCCTGCGTGGACCACCGTGGTGGACAACAGGTCGGCGGTTGCGTTGGTCACTTCCAGCACGAGGCGGCCATCGCCGATCACGATTCGATCGCCAACGGTGTAGTTGCTGCACATTGCTTCGTAGTCGACTTCGATGGCCTTGCGGGTCGATGCGTCTTCCCCGGATCGCACCTCGACCGTGTCCCCGAGTTCGAACACCGTGTCGCCGGCAAATCCGGCGACGCGAACCTTTGGCCCGGGCAAATCACCAAGGATTCCAACGTGGCGTTGCTCTTCCAACGCAATGCGTCGAACAGCGTCGAAACGAACCATTCCGTCGTCGACCGATCCATGGGAGAGATTGATCCGAGCTACATCAACTCCCGCGCGAATAATGCCCCGCAGGACCGATTCATCGTCGGTGGCGGGGCCGAGGCTGGCTATGAGTTTTGTCCGTCGCATAAGCGCTCTAACCTACCGCCCGATGCCCAATGCGCGCGTTGAACAACCGTCCAAATCTGCCCACTGAAGCGGACCGGGTCGAGGAGACACTTCGACTTGTTGACCAACGCCACTACGCTAGCCAGATGTCGGTGCACCCCTATCTGAGGAATACGAGTCCGCTCGCGATTGCCCACCGCGGCGGAGCCCTCGAAACCCCAGAAAATACGCGCGAAGCATTCGAGTACGCGACGTCGCTCGGCTACCGCTATCTCGAAACCGATGCCCAACTCACCAAGGACGGCGTGGTGGTTGCGTTCCACGATGACGAGTTGGATCGCGTCAGCAACCACGCCGGCAAAATTCACGATTGGGATTGGGCAGATCTCCGCGACGTTGCAATCCACGGAGAAGGGCACCTCATCGATATCGAGTCGTTGCTCAAGGAATATCCGGGCACCTACTTCAACATCGATGCAAAGTCAGATGCGGTCGTCGATCCCCTCCTCGCCGTCCTCACTCGACTCGATGCCTTTGACCGGGTGTGCGTGGGATCGTTTTCTGACGAGCGACTCCGACGAATTCGAGCGAACCATTCGGGCAATGTCTGCACCAGCTTTGGCCCTCGCGGCACCCTGCGCTGCGTCCTGTCAAGTTTCGGTGCACCCGTCGAACCGCCCCTCGGCAATGCCCTGCAACTACCCACCACGTTTCGGGGCGTTCCTCTTCTCACCGAGCGGCTCATCACCCACGCCCACAAACTTGGTCTCTTCGTGCATGCGTGGACCATCGATGATGAGGACGAAATGGTTCGTCTCCTCGACCTTGGGATCGACGGCATCATGACCGATCGGCCACGTCTGTTAAAGGACGTCTTTGCAAGCCGGGGCCTTCCGCTCTGACCCCGTCGCAGCCGCAGTCCGATACGGTATCGGTATGGAAGATCTCGACGTACTCTTCTGCCCTCGCTGCGGCGCCGATCTTGCCGATCGCGAGTTCTATGGCGTGTGCGGAATATGTGCCGACACGCTTCGAGCGACCTACGACGGCAGTCCTCGCGGCGACGTCGAAGCAGTTGCGTACGAACCAAAGATGAACGTCACTCCCAACGCTGTTGCCTCGAAGGAATAGTCGTGCTGCTCGGGCCAATCGCTGATGCTGCAATCTGGGTGGCGATCGCGAGCATTCCCTTGGTCTTTGTTGGCCTGACCTTCCTGCACGCCGCGCAGCGACCGCAGTGGGTGTGGGTGCTGTCTGGGCGTACACAGATCGTGTGGCTCGTTGCGCTGCTGCTCGGTAGCGCGATTATCCCTATTGGCATCCCAGCGGCGATCTATTACCTGGTCAAGGTCCGTCCCGAACTGATCCGCATCGAATCGGGCGACGTCTCGAACCTCATCGATGGGTCACCGCCAAACGCGTAGGGGCAAAACGGGGTAGTGCTAGTAACGGAGCAGAAACGGCAATGAGATGAAGTCGGTCCCGGAATCGGCCATACCAAGGGCCGGGGCTATCCCAGCGGGCCATGACCGTGTTGAACAAACAAACAGCGGGCACAACGAACTGCTTCACTTGACGCTTCGCGATCCGGACCACGTGGCGTCGAGTCTGGCGAAGTGCGTCCGTGCCCGCAGTGAACAGGAGCACATGCTTCTCAGGGTGGCTCGCATGCCACCGAATGTTCCGGCTGAAGCACAGCTTCTCGGCCTCGAGTACTAGGACCGTCTCAGATCAATGGCCTTCACGGCTACCTACGACGCGTGCGTTCTGCATCCCGCAGGATTGCGCGACCTCTTGGTGCGTCTCGGTATGACTGGTCTGTTCCGAGCTGTCTGGTCCGATCAAATCCTCGACGAGATGGTGGGCTCCATTGTCCGGCGTCGCTCCGACCTCACAGTCGAGAAGCTCGCCCGCACTCGCGAGCTCATGTGTGAAGCAGTACCCGACTGTCTCGTCACTGGGTACGAATCGCTCATCGACGGCCTCGAACTCCCGGACCCTGACGATTGTCATGTTCTCGCTGCCGCGATTCGGTCTGGGTCTCAGGTCATCGTCACAGAGAACCTGCGGGACTTCCCCTCCGAGGTCTTGGAACCGTACGGCATCGAAGCACAAGCTCGGGCCTACCGCGCTCGGTCGCAGCACTCCGACTGCTCTAACTAAGACACCGACAGGTCCTCGTCGGAAGCTCGCAAACAGCGGGACGGTCCTGCAATGGCGACTATCGCCATTGCAGGACCGTCCTTGTTGTTCTTTCACCCAACCGCTCACGGATGGTTGACCAGCTGGGTGAGTCGTTTTGGCCTGACGCCTAGAACTGCGCTCGAACAAGCGCATGCTCAACGAGTTCGAGCAGCGTGACCTTCGTGCTATCGCGGTCTCGGGCGTCGGTACTGACGATCGGAACATCGTCGGGAAGGTCAAGGCCCTCGCGGACTTCTTCGATCGAGTGATGGAGATCGCCGTGGAAGGCATTGATTGCCACCACGAACGGAACCTGGGCCTGCTCGAAATACTCGACAGCTCCAAAGGAGTCCTCGAATCGTCGAGTGTCGAGAATGACCACAGCGCCAATAGCGCCGCGGGTGAGCTCGTCCCACATGAACCGGAATCGATCCTGACCAGGCGTACCAAACAGGTACAGCACCAGTTCGTCACCAAGACCAACACGACCAAAGTCCATGGCCACGGTGGTCGATTTCTTGGTGCTCGCTGCGTCGCCTTCGTTGTCGACGTCGGCGCTCACCGTTGTGAGCGCGGCTTCAGTTGTCAGCGGATCAATCTCAGAGATCGAACCAACAAAGGTGGTCTTTCCAACGGCGTAACCGCCGGCGACAACGATCTTGACCGGCAGTGGGACTGACTCAGACGTCGTGTCTTCAGCAGATTGGAAACTAGAGTCGACGGAGACCATCTCGGACCCTTTCCAGAAGCGCAGTGTCGGCCTTTACCGTCATTGCTTTGGTTTGTACGTGGCCTTCGACGCTGAGGTCGCCAACGAGCACTCGGATGGCGCCGATTGGAAGTCGAAGATGGGCGGAGAGCTCAGCTACAGCAATTGGCTTCTCTGCGAGTTTGAGGATGTCGCGTCGTTCGAACGCGATGAGCTGGAGATTCTCCCGACCTCGAGGCGTGGTTCGCACCAAGGCCTCGAACGGGATGTCGACGTCAACCTGTGTTCGACCACCAGTCACCGCATAGGGCGGCACCCGGAGTCGAGAACGGGTTGCACCGTTACTCTGCTCGTGGCTTGTGTCGTAGGCGGTCATCGTGGCAACGCACTCACTAGCTTGGCTCGAAGCTCAGGGGTGAGCACGCGGCCGGCCTTCTCGACCAGAACTGCCATCTCGTAGCCAACGAATCCAATGTCGCAGGATGCTTCGGCAACAACGCCCAATGCAGAGCCATCGCTGACGCCGGTTACGAGCAACAGTGCGTTGTCCATCTCGACGATTACTTCGTTGACACGTCCTCCACCGAAGCGGCCGGCTGCGCCGTAGGCGAGTCCAATCAGGCCAGATGCAACAGCGGCAAAGCGGTCGCCTCCAGCGCGATCGAGACCGCTCGACATTGCCATCAGCAGCCCATCGGAGGAAACCACAATGGCTTCAACAACGCCTGGAGTCTGGTCGACAAAGCTGGTAATCAACCAGCTGACATCTTCTACCTGTGTCACTTTTCACCATCCGTTTCAGCAGAGCCGCGGCCCCGCTCGAGTCCCGACTTATATCGAGACAACATTGACTTGACCTGATCTGGAGACCTCTGGGAAGGGGCGGTACGTCCCTCATCGAAGTTCACTGCCGGGGTTGAACTCGGAGCGCTCCTGGTGCGCTTTGTAAGCCCGCTTGTTGTTTTTCCAGGTTGTGTTGCTTCCGGAGCATCTGCTGGTGCGGTCGCCACGGCCACAGCCGACGGCGTCGCAACAGTTGCAGCTGCGGCAGCGACTGGGGCGGCTGCGATTGGGGCTGGCTGTGACGCATCGCCAAATGCTGGTTGCGGTTCGATTGGCTCGGCGACCGGGCCAGGTTCGAACACCTCGGGTGCTGGAGCTGGAGCCGGGGCTTCGAACACCTCGGGTGCTGGCGCTGGAGCCGGTGCTTCAAACACCTCGGGTGCTGGAGCTGGAGCCGGTGCTTCAAACACCTCGGGTGCTGGCGCTGGAGCCGGTGCTTCGAACACCTCGGGTGCTGGCGCTGGAGCTGGAGCCGGTGCTTCAAACACCTCGGGTGCTGGCGCTGGAGCTGGGGCTTCAAATACCACGGGTGCTGGCGCTGGAGCTGGGGCTTCGAACACCTGGGGCTCTGGCGCTGGAGCTGGGGCTTCAAATACCACGGGTGCTGGCGCTGGAGCCGGGGCTTCGAACACCTGGGGCTCTGGCTGGGGCATCTGGAAGACATCGTTGCCAATGTCAGATGCCGGATCGAGGACCGATTCAAGAGGCAGCGAGCCGGTGGACTGGCCGTCTTTAGCAATCGTGGGGAAGGTGGCTGGAGCAGCCATGTCTGGGATTGGTGCAATCGGCGGTGCAAGATCAGCAACCGGAGCAGCCATGTCTGGGATTGGTGCAATCGGCGGTGCAAGATCAGCAACCGGAGCAGCCATGTCTGGGATTGGTGCAATCGGCG
>CALKGG010000122.1 GCA_938084885.1 uncultured Acidimicrobiales bacterium | reverse complement strand
GGCATATGTTCTTGCCCAGCGATCGCTGCTCGGCGTTCCCATGTCGACTCGACGCTGCCCAGGCTTGTGGCGTTCTTGATGATGGACGTGCCCTCGGCAACGGCGCGTGCACGGGCGCCGTCTCCTGCGACCTCGAAGCTGAGCATGGCACCGAATCCGCACATGAAGGTTGCAGCGACCTCGTGTGTGTCGTGGCTGGGCAATCCGGGATACCGAACTCGATCAATGCCCGGGTGGGCTTCCAAGCGTTGCGCCAACTCGTGCGCGTTCGCCATCGAGCGTTCCATTCGAAGGCTCAAGGTGCGGAGGCCGCGGATGGCGAGAAATGCTTCCATTGCGCCAATCGTTCCGCCTTGGAGCACCCGCGCGTCATGCAGTCGATTGTACAGATCGTCGTTTGTCACGGTGACCACTCCAGCGAGCAGATCCGAGTGGCCGCCGATGAACTTCGTCGCCGAATGCATGGATATGTCGGCGCCCATCGCCAGCGGCTTTTGCACGAGCGGTGTAGCGAACGTGCCATCGACGGCAATAACGCAGCCGGCTTTACGAGGCGCGGCGCAGATCGCGGGCAGGTCGGCAACGGTCATGAGCGGGTTTGCTGGCGATTCGATCCACAGTAGGTCGGCCCGGTTCGCTGCATCGATCCAGGCGTTGGTGTCGGCGAGGTCGAGCCGCTCAACCAACCATCGGCCTTGTGCCTCGCCTTCGGCGGCAAGTGCGTGGGTTGCGTGATATGGATCTTCGGGAATGACGAGCGTGGAGCCCACCGACAAGGTCGAAAAGACGGTGGCGACCGTTGCCATACCCGAACTGAACGCAAGGGACCGGCCGCCGTCGAGGCCTCCCATTAGTTCTTCGAACGCATGCTGGGTGTCGGTGCCTTCGACGCGGTTGTAGTAGCGCTCGCCGGGCAGCCGGAAGTTTGACGCCAGCATCGGCGGAACGTTGAGCGGTTGACCGGGTTCGGTCGGCCGACCGTTCGAGATGAGCCAAGTTTCGGGGTGCATGTCCACGTGCGTCAGGTTACGGCCCCAGGCCAGTGGTTACCCCACGCGTTCGGGTGGGTCGCCGATGCGCTCGGGTCCAGTGCCGAGTGTGAGCTCCACGCTCTTTGCGATTGCGAGCAGTCGTTCGTCGTGGTGTCCTCGCGCCATGAGCATCAACCCCACGGGCATCCCGGCAGCGTCGAGCCCCACCGGCAGGGTAATGGCGCAGAGGCCGAGGTAATTCGCGATCGAGGTATTGCGTAGCGCGAGCAGGTTTTTGGGTCCGTACTGTTCGGGGGTGGCAACCTGGTCGATCGTTGGAGGGGTGATGGCAACCGTCGGGGCGACGAGCACATCGATGGTGGCCAGTTGCGCGTCGACCGCTGCTGCCCACGTTGCCATGTTGGCCAGGCGCTTTTTGTAATCGGCGTCGGAAAGGTTGGCTGCATCACCAACACGAGCGCGCACGTTGGGGTCAAGTGTGTCGATCCACTCCGGGAGTTGCGCGGTGAGGAATCGATGCAGTTCGACACTGACTGGTCCGCCCTGACAGAAAAGGTCGTAGCTCGCATCGACCTCGGCAATATCGAGTCCGGTGATGACCGAACCCGCAAATGCCAGCTCAGCGAGGGCGCCCTCCACTACTTCCCCAATTCCGGGGGATAGCTCGTCGAAGAAGAGGCGGTCGCAGCGACCGAGTTTGAGCGAACCAACGTCGGCTGTTGGAAGGACGGCTTCGAGCGAGCCGAGGTCGTCGTAGTCCGGATCGATTTCGGCGAAGGCAACAATGGCATCATCAACGCAGTTCGCGAGCACGCCCGGTGTGTCGAGCGTGCTCGACAGCGGGACGATCCCTTCGACCGACCATTTCTTGGCCGTGGTCTTGAGGCCGACCTTGCCGGTCATCGCCGCAGGGATGCGCACGCTGCCGGCCGTATCGGTGCCGAGGGCGAGCACGGCGGACCCTTCGCACAACGATACGCCCGCTCCAGAGCTCGACCCGCCCGGCACCCGGTGGCTCGTAGTGTCCCACGGGTTCGTTGGCGTGGGCAGGTGCGGGTTCGTGCCAAGCCCGCCGAAGGCGAACTCGACCGTGTGGGTCTTTCCCGTGATCACCGCCAGAGCATTCTGTAGGGATTGCACGACGGGGCCGGGTTCGGTGAACGCCTCGGGCAGCGCGGTTGGCGAACCGGCGTGAATGTGAAAACCCGGCACGCCGTAGAGGTCTTTCACACTGATAGGCATGCCCATCAAGGCGCCGCGATCGTCTCCGGCTGCGAGGGCCTCGTCGGCCGCTGCGGCCTGTGCCCGCACAGCATCATCGTCGATGTGTCGATATGCGCCGAGGTCATCTTGACGGTTGGCTATGGCAACGTTCGAAATGTCAGAGAAGGTTTGTTCCCCCGCCCGGACAGAAGCGGCAAGTTGGGCAACGGGCTGATCGAACGGCGGCATAGTCCACTCGACACTACTGCGGGCTCACGCCCGGAGACCCAGCTTCGGTCGCTATGAGTCGATGAGTGCTTGCAACCGCTCTGTTAGACCCTCTTCGCCGAGTGCGCCAACATTGACCTCGACCGTGCCGTCATCGTTGATGAACGCAAAGGCAGGCTGATCAAAGACACCGAGTTCAGCCCAGATGGCGCCGTCGGTATCGATCCAATGATCAAACGCCCCAACACCGGTTTCGTCGACAAAATCGACCATCGACTGGATGTCTTCGGAGCGGCTTGGAAGGCCAATAAAGGTGACTTCATCACCGAGTTCTGCTTGTACCGCTGCGACCGCAGGGGCTTCGTTACGGCAGCGTACTCACCAGGGAGCCCAGAACCAGACGGCCACATCTTGGCCGGCAAGGTCGTTGGTATCGAACTGGCTTCCAGCGACCGTGTTACCAATGAGCTGCGGCAAACCCGCTCCGCCCGTCGACTCCTCGACCACCTCGGTTGCGCCATCGACTGGAGCAGATGCGTCGTTGGTTGCGGTGCCACCGCAGGCCGTTGCAAACAGTCCAAGACTGATGGCAATAGCGCCGAAGCGCTTTCGGCTCGTTGATACGTGCATATGGGAAGTCTCCTGATCGAGAGAGCTGCGTCGACCACTGTAGTCGTGGGGCATCAACGGCATGACGCGCCCAACAGCCGATTGGTCACAAATCGTTCTACGCTCGGCTGGACTACTCAGCGACCTCGTCGATCACGTTTCCAAGCATTCGGGAGCGGTCGTCATTGGTCAACGCGGTGTGCCCGTCGTCGTCGACGAGATCGGCGACGTCACGTGTTTCGGCGAGCACGATTTCGCACGCGTGGCATTCGGCCAAGTGTTCGAGAGCAGCCTCGTGCTCTGCTTCGGGCAATGTGCCCTCCAAGAACTCATGGATTCGCGAAGCCAGCAGTGCACAGTCCATTGGAACCTAGCGTAGTACTTGTGACCACATGGTGGTTCCCCGCGTCATGCAGCTAGCCCCTGACCCGCCAACTCACGAGCGCTCTCAGCAAAGGAGCGAGGGTCGGCGAGCTCGTTTGTGAAACGTCGAAACTATGGAAACACCCGCACCCGAAAATGCCGGACCCGAATCTACCGGTCCAAAAACCAAGCATGTCGTGTTGATCGGCGGCGGGCACGCGCACGCGCTCGTCTTGGGTGCATGGGCAAAGAACCCACCCGCAGGCGCCCGACTCACGGTGATCAACATTGCGCCGAGGGCACCGTACACGGGCATGCTGCCGGGCTTTATTTCCGGCCATTACAGCCGCTCAGAGCTCGACTATGACGTTGTGTCCTTGGCCAGGGCGGCGGGCGCACACCTGGTCCTTGGCAAGGTGACCGGCCTCGACCGCGACGCAAAAACTATCGACGTCGAAGATCAACAACCAATCGCCTATGACCTCTGCTCCATCAACGTCGGTATTACCTCGACGATCCCGACACTGCCGGGCTTCACCGAGTACGCGGTTCCGGCCAAACCACTCGGCCCGTTAGCTTCTCGTTGGACCGAGTTTGTCGAGAGCTGGACATCGAAAACTGCTGGGCCACGTGTCGTGGTCATCGGCGGGGGTGTTGGCGGCTGCGAACTCGCCATGGCGATGAGCTTCCGGCTCCGGCAGGTTCATCACGCCCCGGTCGTGACCGTCGTTGACCGCTCAGCCGTACTCGCCGAGGTCGGCACCGTTGCTCGGCGGGAGCTTCTCGACGAGATGTCGGATCTCGGAATCGAGATCAGAGAACATGCCACCGTCGAGTCGATCCACAAGGACCGAGTCGTGGTCACCGCCCATGATGGCCAAGCTGAGTTGCCCGTCGACTTTGTTGTGGGCGCAGCTGGAGCGCGTGCGTATCCGTGGCTGGCGCAACTGGGGCTCGCGACCACGAACGGGTTTGTCGACGTGAAAGAAACCCTGCAAACCACAACCGATCCCAACGTGTTCGCTGTTGGCGACTGCGCACACCTGACCTTTGCTCCACGCCCAAAGGCGGGGGTGTTCGCTGTTCGACAAGCACCGGTCTTGTTCTCGAACATCAACGCGCTCATCCGCGGCGACCAGCTTGTCGCGTTCGATCCTCAACAGGACTATTTGAAGCTCATCTCGTTGGGAAGGAAGTCGGCGGGCGCGAATAAGTTCGGCCGGTTCACCAAGGGTGCAACAATCTGGAGGTTGAAGGACCGCATCGATACACGGTTCATGCGCTCACTCGACGTACCGGAGGCGACGCCCTCCCCCGAAGGCTCTGTTCGCGCCATTGCCGAGACGTCCTCTGTCGAGAACCCACGACGATCACTTGTACTCGGCGAACCCGCTCCCCACATCACGGGACGATTCGCCAATGGACGCCCCTGGTCGATAGAGGATCATCGCGGGAGACATCTCGTATTGGTCTTTCATCGACATCTGCATTGACTTCCATGTGCTGCCCACATGGTCGCCGTGCGCGACCAGCTTCACGATCTGGACAACACCGATGCGGTGATCATGACCTTTGCTGACCCCGCCTCACTTCGCCGCCACGCCACCGACCGCCAGTACAACCTCCCGGTCGTCACGAGTCCTGACCAATCCGCGTATCGGGCCTTTGGGCTCGGCCGCGGCTCGTTCAGACAGATCTGGGGCACCAAAACGGTGAAGCGCTATGCCGAGATCTTCCGCACTGATGGATTTGGGAATCTGCGACGGCCGGTCGACGACACACGCCAGCTCGGAGGCGACTTCGTCATTGCCCCAGATGGCAGGCTCATCTACGCGTTCTCGAGCACAGGCCCCGCTGACCGGCCCAGCGTTGACGATCTCATCGCGGCGATCAACCGCGATCAAACGGCATAGTCACGCACCAACAAAAGACCGTGCTGTGCTTAGGCGACGTCGGCCTCGATGAGCAGCGTCCGCAATACGGCTCGGCCGCGATGCACTCGCATCTTCGCCGCCGACAACCCAATGCCGAGAACATCGGCAACTTCTCGCATCGGACGCTGTTCGACATCGCGGAGAACAACTGCGAGCCGTTCATCTTCTCGTAGTTGTTCGAGTGCAAGTGCAATTTGCTCAGCAACCGAGGCGGCAATGGCGTAGCCGTCGGGACCGAGCTCATGGGATTGGGTCTCGGGCATGTCGGTCGGGTCGGTCGGTAGATCGCGTCGACGCCGTACAACCGTGATGGCTTCGCGATACGCGATTTGGAGCAGCCACGGCCGCGCCTTTGCTCCATTGTCGAGCTGGTCGAGTCGTGTGAAGCCCTTGACGAACGTGGCTTGCACCACGTCCTCGGCGTCGGCTTTGTTCCATAACACTCGATAGGCCACGTTGTAGACCGCGTCGATGTTGGCGACGAACAGCTCTTCGATCCGTAGATGCAGGGATCTCGGAGCGGCGAGTGTCCCACATTGGAGGGTCACGTCAACTCCCGGTTGAGGCTGTTGCCGCGGTCCAGGCGCCGTAGCCGCCGAGCACGTCGGACACATCGGCGAACCCATGAGCGATCATGGTGCTCGCAGCGATCGACGATCGATAGCCGCCTGCGCAGTAGACGATGGTTGGCGCCGAGGCGTCCAGCGAGTCGAGCTGCTCAACCAGGCGGGTGAGGGGGATGATCGTCGCCCCGTCGATGTGACCGAGCGCGGTCTCCCCTGGTTGGCGGACATCGACAAGCTGGAGCCCCTGGAGGCTCGACAATGCATTTTGTAGACCAGCAATGTCGAGGCGGCTCGAATGCGCGACCGAGTGTGGGTTCTCGGCCAATGATTGGTCGGGAGCAGCAACGGCGCCGACGACGTTGTCGTAGCCAATCCGTCCCAACCGGTTCTTTGCTTCGAGCGCGCGCTTTTCATCGGCCACGAGCACGATCGGGGTGCCTGGTGAGAGCACCCCACCTGCGAACTCGGCGTACCGGCCCGCCATGCCAATGTTGACCGATTTTGCGATGTGACCGGCTGCGAAATCCTCCGGTGATCGTGTATCGAGAATCACCGCACCGTTGGATTGTGCGGCCACGGCCTCGTCGAACGTGAGCGCGTGCGGCGCGGCAGTCTCGTCGAGCAACGGCCGCAGTTCACGGTTCAAGACCGCGTCGTGGGCAAAGTAGTTGGGAGGCGCCGTCTGGCCAGCGGTCACGACCTTGATAAATTCCTCTTTGCTCATGTCGCCAACTGCATAGTTCGATTGACGTTGCGCACCGATTGTCGATGAGGTGTCGGTCGACAGGTTCTTTCCGCACGATGAGCCTGCACCATGAGCTGGGTACACGATCGTGTCGTCGGGCAGGGTCATAAGTTGCTCGTGGAGTGAGTCATAGAGCTGACCAGCGAGGTCTTCCGCGGTGACCCCGTTCGACGAGAGAAGGTCCGGCCGTCCAACGTCGCCAATGAACAAGGTGTCTCCGGTCAGGACCGCATGTGGCGGCGCGTCCGGTGACTCGAAGACCACGATGCTGATCGACTCGGGGGTGTGTCCGGGAGTGTGACGGATCTCGAGTTCTACGTCGCCAAGGGAGATCCTCTCGCCGTGTTCGAGGCGTAACGAATCGAATTCGGTTTCGGCCGCCGACCCGTAGGCAATCGTGGCTCCGGTCGCTGCGGCCATCTCCAGATGCCCCGACAAGAAGTCAGCGTGGAAGTGGGTCTCGAGAACGTAGTCGATCTGCATTCCATGCGTGCGAGCGCTGTCGAGATAGGGGGCGATGTCTCGGCGTGGGTCGACCACGACGGCTCGGCCGGTTGTTTCGTCACCAATGAAATACGACGCCTGAGACAGACAGTCGAGGTAGTGCTGCTCAATGATCATTCCGGAGCCTTTCAACGAGACATATTGTACGTACATTTAAGCATAGCCCCAAAACAACAGTTTGTCCGTACAAACTTTTGCCTTGTGCACACCCTCCCCATCACACCTTCGCCACCGCACCCTCCCCACCACCCTCGCCCAACACATTGCTGCGAACGAAAATGTGACCGCTTCGAGTGGCGCCGCGTCATTCCCAGTACGAGCCCAGACGGGGCAACCATCACGAGGAGAACCACATCATGAACGAGTCAAACGGAGATCGCATTGTCCGGGTCATTATCGGAGTCGCCCTTCTCATCGCCGGGTTCACCGCCCTGAGCGGAATCCTCGGTGTTGTAGCAATCGTCGTGGGCGCCATCCTCACCCTGACCGGAGCGGTTGGGTTTTGCCCCATCTATGCCGTGCTCAAGACGGGCACGCGCAAGCTCACCGGAGCCTAATCATCTGGCGGGAACGGTTTCCCGCTCGTCCTCACGTGCAGTTCGTATGCTGAGGCAATGCTCATACCTCCAATCGATCTCATGGGCGGCGAAGCCGTTCAGCTCATCGGCGGCAAGGATCACGCCCTTTCTGCTGGCGACCCCCGCCCACTCGCAGAGAAGTTTGGGCGGGTGGGAGAAATCGCAGTCGTCGATCTCGATGCAGCGCTCGGCACTGGAAACAACACCGAACTGATCAAAGAACTCCTTCCCCTCGCACCATGTCGAGTGGGCGGAGGCATCCGCAGCATCGAGGCGGCAATCACCTGGCTCGACGCGGGAGCGACCAAGGTCGTGCTCGGCACCGCCGCGACCGCCGAGGTCCTCTCGGCCCTTCCGCCCGAGCGCACCGTCGTCGCACTCGACAGTTTCGACGGCGAAGTCGTGACACACGGCTGGACCAAAGGCACGGGCCAGCGGGTCGAGGACAAACTCGAAGAGCTGCGAGAGCTCACTTCCGGCTTTCTCCTGACATTCGTCGAGCGGGAAGGCCAAATGACCGGCACCGACCCCGAGACTCTTCGGCGCTACCTCGATGCCGCTGGCGATGCTCGCGTCACGTTCGCTGGCGGAATTGCGAGCGCCGAAGAGATCGGCTCGATCCACAAGCTCGGCGCCGACGCGCAAGTGGGCATGGCCCTCTACAAGTTCGAGATCACACTCGCCGAGTCGGTCGCTGCCTGTTTGACGAGCGACCGAGCAGACGGCTTGTGGCCCACCACGGTGACGAACCGCAGAGGCCAGTCGCTCGGGCTTGCCTACTCCAACCTCGAAAGCCTCGACCGCACCATAGAGACCGGCGACGTTCACTACTGGAGCCGTAGCCGTGACGAGCTCTGGCAGAAGGGCCGTACCTCTGGTGCCACCCAGTCACTTCACTCGCTGAGCCTCGACTGCGATAGCGACACGCTCCAGTTCTCGGTCGACCAAGCTGGCCGCGGATTCTGCCACCTCGACCAGACGAGTTGCTTCGGTGACTTCGA
>CALKGG010000121.1 GCA_938084885.1 uncultured Acidimicrobiales bacterium | reverse complement strand
GACGGGTTGATCGACAGCCGCAAAATATCGCCGGAGGCGTGCGGCTAGAGATCAACCCGTGTTTCGAAGGCCTGCGGCGACGCCGTTGATGCTGAGCAGCAGCGCTCTGCGAATGCGACGTGCTGCGATGCCTTCTGGGGTGTCGGCTGCGAGGTCGGCGGTACTGCTTCGCATCTCTTTGAGAAGGGCGACTTGCACGACGTTGAGCGGGTCGAGGTAGTTGTCGCGCACTTCCAAGGTCCGGCGAAGCACGGGCAGGTCGTCGAGCAGTCCGCTACCGGTGACCGTCGAGATTGCGTCGATGGTGCGTTGGTGTTCGCGAACAATGACGTCGTAGAGGTGATGGTGCTCCGGCTCGACGAGTGCATCGACGTAGGTTCGAGCAATGCCGAGGTCGGTCTTTGACAGGGTCATCTCGACGTTCGAAAGGAACGTGCGGAAGAACCGCCACCTGGAGAACATTTCGCTCATGGTGTCGCCGTGGCCAGCGTCGAGTGCTGCGGTCAATCCGCTCCCCACGCCGAACCAACCGGGCACGATTTGTCGTGATTGGGTCCAGCCGAATACCCACGGTATTGCGCGCAGGTCGTCAATACCGCTGGTTGTTCCTTGGCGTCGCGCTGGGCGTGACCCAATGTTGAGTGCGCCCAGTTCTTCGACCGGGGTCGATGTGGTGAAGTAGGCAACGAGGCTCGGGTCTTCGATGAGCGTGCGGTAGGCAGCGTATGCCTCGTTGGACACCGTTTCCATGACGGCGCTCCATTGGTCGCGCGCTTCGACGCCGATCCGGCTCTCGGTATGCATGACGGTGTGCTCGAGCATTGCCGAGTACGCAAGGTCGAGGTTTCGTCGGGCGAGGCGTGGGCGGCTGTATTTGTCCGCGATGACTTCGCCTTGTTCGGTGGTCTTCATGAGGCCGGTGATGACGCTCGACGGTTGGGCCAAGATGGCGTCTCGGGTTGGGCCACCGCCTCGACCCACCGTGCCGCCTCGGCCGTGGAACACGGGGATGTCGATGCCGTGGCGTGCAGACACGTCGCGAATTGTTCGGAGCGCCTTGTGAATCTCCCATTGCGACGTGGCAATGCCGCCGTCTTTGTTGGAGTCCGAGTAGCCAACCATGATCTCTTGAACGTTGCCTCGAAGTTCGACGATGCGCCGGTAGCTCGGGTCGGCGAGGAGCTGGTCCATGATCGGCGTGATCGACCGGAGGTCCTCGATGGTTTCGAAGAGTGGCACGAAGCCAATGCGAGCAATATCGCGGCTGAGGTCGATGAGGCCAACTTCTCGGGCGAGTACGGCTGGGGCGAGAAGGTCGTCGGCGCCTTGGGTCATCGAGATGATGTAGCTCTCGACGATCTCGTCTCCGAAGCGGTCCATCTGGGAGCGGAGGGTGTTGAACAGGCTGAGTGCGTCGCCGAGGTCGGGGGTTCCGGCGGGGGCAAATGGCCGCGGCAACGCCAACTCGGCAGCGAGCAACCCAAAGCGGTCTTCGGCGCTATCGGGGTAGTTGGTTCCGATACTTTCAAAGAGGCTGGCGAGTTCGGCGTGATGTTTATCGGTGTGCTGGCGGATGTCGAGCGTTGCGAGGTGGAAGCCAATGGTGTGGGTCAGGCGTCGAAGTGAGCGAAGTTTGCCGTTGGCGACGTTGGTTGCACCCGAAGCTCGTAGCGACCCGTCCATGCGATCGAGGTCGGCGGAGAGCTCGGCAGCATTGGCGTATGCCGCGGCCACGTTCGAGCCGGTGTCGGCTGTTTTGGCCTCGGTGGCGGCAAGGCGACCGTCGATGATCGTGCAGGCCACGCGGTAGGGCTGGTCGCTAATGAGCGGCGACAACGACGCGACGAGAAATGGATGTGCTGCTGATGTGGCGTCGATCCATTCGTTCATCTCGTTGCTAATCGGCCGAATTCGGGCGGACACGCTGAGGTCACCAGAGAGGTCTTGCACGCTCGAGCGCAACAGGCGCAAGGCGCGTTGGCGCTGCAAGATCAACACTTCGTTGGTCACTTCAGCAGTGACGAATGGGTTGCCGTCTCGATCGCCACCGACCCACGAGCCGAACCGAATCGGTGTGAGGTTTGAGGGAAGCTCGACACCGCGTTGTTCTGCGAGCTGTTCGAGATCTGCCCACACCAATGGAAGGGCCTTGTCGACGAGGCCTTCGACGTAGAAGATGATCGAACGTGCTTCGTCGACCGGCGTTGGTTTCACCGAGCGGAGTTCGTCGCTCAACCACAGCAGATCGATGATCTCGCCGGTGCGGTGGTCGATTCGCGCTTTTGCTGCTTCGGTGACGCTGTCGCGTTGTCGTAGGAGGTCGGCGATCTCCGCCCGCTTCTCGAGCACCGATCGACGCGATGCTTCGGTTGGGTGTGCGGTAAACACCGGCCGATATTCGACGTTTTGCAGACGGTCGGCCCACGTGTCTCGGTCGACCCCTGCGTCGTCGCCTCGGGCAAAGACATCGTAGAGCTCGCCGGAACCTTCGGTCTTGAGTCGTAGCTCTTCGACTCGGTGGACCTGCTCGGCGACGTTTGCGAGGTGGAAGTAGATGGTGAAGGCACGGACGAGAAGGATGGCTTCGACCTCGGTGAGTTCTTCGACCTTCGCGTCGAGCGCCGCGCGTGATTCGGTGTCGCCTTCGCGCGTGTCGCGAGCGAGCGCTCGCACTTCCTCGACGAGTTCGAAGAAGTCGGTGCTCACATTTCGACGGATCGTCTCGCCGAGCTGGCTGCCTAAGCGACGAATGTCCGCTCGAAGTTCATCGTGGCGGCCTTCGGGAGTTGATGCGAGTTCGGTGGCTGATTGCGTCGATGTCACCGCTTCATTCTATGGAAACGCTCGGCGCGCCGAGCGGTGATATTTGGCTCGTTCTTTACCCGGTCGCGGTCGACTCGCCGTGCTGTGCAATTGCCGCGGCACGGTCGGAGGCTTCTTGGTATTGCGGGGTATCGAACCGTGTGGTTCGGTGGTCGAGAAGTTGGCGCGCCTCGTCTTTCCACGGCGCTCCCCATCCATGATCAAGCGGAATGATCGTGCCTGGCGCAGTTGCTTGGTGGATGTTCTCGAGTGCGCTGCGGGCAATGGCGAGTTGCACATCGGGGGCGTTGGGGGGCCCGGCGGTGTTGCCCAGCGGGAAGTCGGTAAAGACCGCACGTGGCACCACGACCGATTCGGTTATTGACCATGCCGAGGTGATCGTCGTGGTGACGATGCCTTCAGCTTCGAGCGCTCGCGCAATCAGCCCAACTGACTGATGGCAGACCGGTCAAACGGGCACGAGTAGCGCAATGTCTGCGTCGAGTTGTTTGACCCGTTCAACAACGCCGGGGACCAACGTCTCGTGAAGTCGGCGTTGACTGTAGATCCCACCCATGAATGTCAACGCCACGTCGGCGAAGCCTCCAATCTCGCCGCCGGCGTCCATGGCCCGGAGCGCCTCGATTGGGAAGACGGCATTGACGTCGTCTTTGGCCGACGTCTCGTCGTACGCGAAATGGGTGACTCGAAGCTGCTCACTTGGCGTATCCGTCGGGATCTCTCTGAACGTCACGTCGTCTTTGTGCGTGAACCCAACATCGCCAACGGCGTACACGCCGCCCGATGCAATGAGCACGACCGTGCTTTCGGCGAGCGGCCTTTTTGGCTCGGTGAACGGCGCTGGTGCATCTCG
The DNA here is from genome assembly GCA_938084885.1 of uncultured Acidimicrobiales bacterium. GTDB lineage: Bacteria > Actinomycetota > Acidimicrobiia > Acidimicrobiales > SHLQ01 > SHLQ01. Next base: position 7,465 of record CALKGG010000121.1, on the reverse strand, counting down.
GTTGTCTGCCCAGCGGTACTCGGAGTAACCGAGTTGTGCGTAGGTATCACGAGTAACGGCGATGTAGTCGACGGGATCGTCGGGAGTTGCAGCCATCGCAAAACCGTAGCCGACTGCGCAATGCTTCACCGCACGCACGTAGCAAGCAGCGAAGATGGTTGCTTCTTAGAAGAAGGGGCTGACCCAAATTTCTGGTTCGGGTTCGGCTTCGATTGGATGTTTGGGTCCGAGCCGCAGGGCGCGCATTGCATACGCACCGAGGGCCGGGCCGGGGGCGAGGACAAAGAAGGCCCAGCCCCACCCGTAGGAGTCTCGAATGACCGGAACAAGGAAGATCGTCAGCACGGTCAGAACAAATCCGGCTGCGAGCTGAATCGTGAGCGCTGTTCCCACGTATCGGGCGTCGACGACTTCGGTGACGATCGTCGAGAACTGGGCAGAGTCGGCAACGACCCAAAAGCCCCAGAACATTCCCATGCCGAGCACGATTGGCCAGGGCGCATCGATCAGGAATCCAGCGAACACCGCGCCGAGGGAGGAGTAGCGCATTGCCAAGGCTGCAGCATCGGACCGGCTGACCCGATCCGACGTGAGCCCGGCCCACACCGAACCCGCAGAACCAGCACCGATGGCGAGGAAGGCGGCAAAGCTTGCCTGCCTACTCGACTGGAACACATCACCGTAGAACGCAGCGATCCAGGCCCACATGGCGTAGAGCTCCCACATGTGCCCGAAGTAGCCGGCGCTCGCGAGTCGAAACTCCCGGTTGGTAACGATCTCACGAATCTGCGAACGATCAAACAGTGCCGGAGCAACGCCGTAGGGGCCATCGCTGCACAACTTGTCGGCGATCAACCCGCCGCCGAGCGTGAGCAGCGACACGATCACGAGGGTGACCTGCCACGGCAAGCCGCCGATCGAGTTGACCAAGTGGGGCAGCGCAGAGCCCAACGTGAGCGCTCCAACAATGACGCCGAGGGCAAAGCCTCGACCTTCCCGATACCACGAGGAGATTGCTTTTAGCGCCGGCGGGTACACCGCAGCTAATGCAGCACCTGTGAGAAGTCGAGCAACGATGGCTACCTCGAACGAACTGCCGATCACGACGAACAGGTTCGCAACCGACGCACCGACAGCACCGAACAGAATGAGGCGACGGGGGGCGATGCGGTCGGCCAGGTTGGTGAGCGACGAGAAGACAGCGCCGACGACAAAGCCGATCTGGACGACGATTGTCAGCCAGCTCGCTTGTCCCGACGATAGTGGCCAGTCTTCGCGCAGTTGACCGAGAACGGCGGCGGTGGAGAACCAGGGAGACATCGCCAAAACGAGCGCGAACGCAAGCAGCGTTAGTTCTCTTCGGTGCGCCTCGGGCGACGACCCAATCATGTGATCCCCGTCATAGGCTCACAAACTCGCTCAATTGTCCGAACATTCCAAGCCGAACGACCCAATTCGGGTCGAGGTCGTGATCAGGAGGTCGTGCGAGTGGATTGCAGTACCACGAACTTTGCGTTCGACCCGAGATTCTCGACCCCACCGAAGATCTTCTTCAGCTTCGCGTGATACGCGAGATGACGATTTCCAACGACCACGATATGTCCGCCTGGACGGAGCACCTTGTGGGCATCGACGAACATCGACCATGCGGTTTCATCGGTGAGTACCCGGTCTTCATGAAACGGTGGGTTGACCACGACGAGGTCGACGCTTGCTGGCTCCAGCGCATTGACGAGCCGATGGCAATGGTGGAAGGACACGGTCGTTGCCAGAGCGGGATCGTCCTCGCGTTTCGAAGACGCAGCCTCCCACGATGCAGTCGCTGCCCGAATGGCAATCGCCGAGTCGTCGACGGCGGCGACGTGGTGAGAAACGCCGAACTGATCGAGCAGCGCAGAGAATTGCAGGCCAATAACGCCGTTGCCGCACCCCAGGTCGACGACCTGGAACGGATCGCCCGTGGCCGTTACAGGGTCGGGGAGGAAACCTTCGATCGACCGGACCGAGTCGAGCAGCAGGCTGGTGCCAGGGTCCAACTTGTTTGGTGAGAATCCCGCCCCATAGTTGGTCAGCGAATGTCCGTGCGCTTTCCAGGTCTTTGGCCACGGGTTTGGTCTCGGCTGACGGTCGTTGTTCGCCGTGACGTGAACGAGTCGAGCCTTCTTCTGTGCGAGCGAGGTGGTGGTCGCTCCGATGATTTTTTCGAACGCGTCGATCGTCGACGTCTGGATGTGTTTGGACATTGCTGCGCCGATGAACTGGGTGCTTTCGGAGATGTGCGGTCGCAGCAAATGCAATATTTCGACGAGGTGCGGGGTCGACTTTGGGACGCGCACCACGACGACATCGAAGGGTTCGATGCTCGGTGCGTCGCCGAGATCGAGAATCGAACCAATGACGACCCCATCAGCCAGATCGGGCACATTTCGTTTGAGGTTCTCGGCGATTGCTTGGCGACCAGCAGCCGACTCGTTTATCACGGTGGGCGAAAAGGCCGCCAGGCCGCACGCCAACGAGCCGAAGGTATCGCCCACGAGAATGATCTTCGGGACCGACCCCACCAATGCATCGGCGAGGTGATTGAGCACGTACTCGTCGGCTGCATCCCACGCACGCAACGGGCGCTTGCCTGCTCGTGGCACCCGGGACAGCCCAAAGCTGCCCTGCGGTACGTTCAAGGTTTCCATGATCGATCCTTCTCGGGTGATGCTCAGGAGGGTGGAGGCTCGGTCGCCAACATGCGAGCAGCCTCCATGAAGTCGATTGCGTGCAGCGTACTGACCACAGATCGATCAAGGCCTTCCACCCCACTACCAGTGCCGGTGTGAAGCTCGGGATCTTGCGAAAGACGCACCGCTTGACGGTTGATTGCCTGCTCAAAGAGGTTTCGGGCGTAGCGGGCGTTGCCAAATTCTTCGCCGCGAGGCGCGCGTCCGAGAATCAGGCTCAAGACTGGTTCGACATCATTGTCGAGTTCGTAGTCGGCGTCGTTCACGAGCTTGTGGGTAATGGCCACGAGTTCGTCACCGGAGTAGTCGGGGAAGGAAATCTCGCGGGCGAACCGTGAACGAAGGCCAGGGTTCGATCGAAGGAAGTCGTTCATGAGACGCGGGTAGCCAGCAACGATCACAACGAGGCGATCTCGATGATCTTCCATTCGCTTGATCAACGTTTCGATTGCTTCGCGGCCGAAGTCGTTTCCAATGACCCCTTGTGGGGACAATCCGTATGCCTCGTCGATAAAGAGCACGCCATCGAGGGCACGTTTTACGGCCTTGTTTGTCTTGTTTGCGGTGTGTCCTACGTATTGACCAACGAGGCCAGCACGGTCGACCTCGACGAGATGGCCTTTCTTCAAAAGGCCAAGCGCCCCGTACATCTCGCCGATGAGGCGAGCCACGGTGGTTTTGCCGGTGCCCGGGTTTCCGAGGAAGACGAGGTGCTGGCTCGTCGGCACCTCGGCGAGGCCATGATCTTGTCGTCTAGCCTGAACTTGCAGGAACGCAATCTGCGTGCGCACCTGCTCTTTGACAGAGTCGAGTCCAACGAGCGCATCGAGGTCGGCTTGGATCTCTTCGAGCGGCCGAGTCGGCGCAGCCAGAGCGCCTGTCGGAAGTCCAATGTTGCCCAGCCGTTGATCCAGCCCACGATCGGCGGCCTGTTTCTTGACTGTCTCGCGGGTCTGGTTCAGCCGTTTCTTGAAACGTTCACGATTGGACACACTAGAAAACTAGCCGTGTCGCGTACGATTGGAGCGATGGGCCGTTGGATGCTTCTCGCAACACTCGCCTTGGCGCTCGTTATTGCGGCCTGCACGAGCAGCGATCCTGTCACTCTCGATGAAGACACCGGTAGAACCGCTCCCAACGACGCTGGAGCTGAATCCAGCGGTTCGGCCAGCGACGTTGCGAACACCAACGACGAGACCGCGGCAATCGAGGCCGAGTTGCCGATCGTTTTCGCCGATCCGGACGCGGGCATCGATACCGACACGCTCGACCTGTTCATCACCGGCCAAGAGCTCTTCGATCTTGAGTGGGTTGCGGCGACCGTCGATGAAACCCAAGACCAGCCAACCGACGGGCTCGGCCCACTGTTCAACGCCCAGTCGTGCGCGGTTTGTCACCCGGGAACTGGCCGACGCCAAGTACCTCCCGAAGGCGAACTCACAAACGTCGGGCTCGTGGTCCGGCTTTCGGTTCCTGGTATCGATCAAGTCACGGGAGCTCCCGTTCCTGAGCCTGCCTATGGTGATCAGCTCCAAGATCGGGCGATCGACGGTTTCGAACCCGAAGGGACCATCTATACCAACTACGTCACCCAACAAGGCCTCTTCGCCGACGGCACCCTCTTTGAGATCTTGTGGCCGACGGTCAACATTCGCGACCGGCGACACGGTCCCCTCACCGAAGGCACCCAAGTCTCGGCCCGAATCGGCGCCCAGCTCATTGGGATGGGCTTGTTAGAAGCCGTTCCCGACGACGTAATTCTTTCTCTGGCTGACCCGAACGACGCCGACGGCGACGGCGTGAGCGGCCGCCCGAACCAGGTATGGAATCCAATCACCGAACAAATCGAGATTGGCCGCTTCGGGTGGAAATCGAACGTCGCTACCCTCGAGCAACAGATCCTTCAGGCGTTCCACGGAGACATTGGAATTACCTCGTCGCTCCTGCCGCAAGGAAACTGTGCGCCAGATCAAACAACCTGCGACGAAGCGCCAAGCGGCGGCGAGTTCGAGGTCTCATCTGCACAGTTCGAGGCAATCGATACCTATGTGCGGAGCCTTGCTGTTCCTGCGCCGCGAACCAACGACGATCCCGACGCGCTCGCGGGCCGGGAGCTCTTCACCGAGTACGGCTGTGCATCGTGTCATACCGAAACGTTGGTCACGGGCCAAAGCGATATTCCGGGACTGTCGAATCGCGAGATACAGCCCTATACCGACCTGTTGTTACACGATCTCGGGTTCGACATGGGCGACGACCGTCCAGATTTTCTGGCGACCGGGAACGAGTGGCGTACGGCTCCGCTATGGGGCCTTGGGCTCGTCCCGGTGGAAGGCGATAGAGGCCTGCTCCACGACGGGCGGGCGCGGACGATCGAAGAAGCAATCCTGTGGCATGGGGGCGAAGGGTCATTCTCCCGCTCGCGCTATCTCCAAGCAGATCTGCAGGATCGCCGGTTATTGCTGGCATTCCTCGAGAGCCTGTAGTCAGACGCCGACGAGCGGTTTCGAGCTGCTATTCGCAGCCAGCGGCGTTACGCAGCGGTTTCGGCTTGGAGCTTGAGAACGATGTAGTCGAACAGCGACAGCAGCGTGTCCTTGACCGATTGCCAGTTTCGGGCGTCACAGTCGACGACCGGGACGCTTGGATGCAGCTGCAACGCACCGCGTATGTCGTCGAGGCTGTGGTCGAGGCTTCCCTCAAAGCGGTTGACCGCAACAATGAACGGCACTCCTCGCTTCTCGAAGTAGTCGACAGCAAAGAACGAGTCCTGGAGCCGGCGCGAGTCGAGTAGCACGATGGCGCCGAGTGCGCCTTGGCTGAGGTCATCCCACATAAAGCCGAAACGGCTCTGGCCGGGGGTACCGAAGAGGAACAGCACCAGCTGTTCATCGATGGTGAGCCGGCCAAAGTCCATCGCGACCGTGGTGGTCGTCTTGGTGGAGACCTTGGAAGTGTCGTCGATTCCGACACTTGCGCCGGTGATCGCTGCCTCCGTGCGGAGCGGTTCGATCTCGGAGACCGCACCAACAAAGGTGGTCTTTCCAACGCCGAAACCGCCAGCGACGACGAACTTCGCAGAGACTTGCTGTTGATTTTCGTGTGCCATGTCTATAGTTCCCGGACCCGGTTGATGATTCTGCTCATAATGTCGAGGTTGGCTGATGCGGCGTTTTCGACCGTTGCGTGGGCGCTGAGTAGGCCGTCATCGATCATCTCGCTGATGAGCGTCATCGTGGTGCCTATCGGCAGGCTCAAATGAGATGAAAGCTCGGCGACCGAAATTGGTTTGCTGCTCGTCATCGCGAGCAACTTCTTCTTTTCGAAGCGCGCCGTTGTCTGCGTCACCGCGGCCTCCACGAGTGTTTCCACTCGGACGGTGGCCTGCGCTGCGGTCTTGCCCTTGGTTATAACGAATGGACGAAGACGCGGCTGTTCCTCTTCGAGGATAATGCCGTCGTCCCAGTCGTCTCTTCCCATCATGTTCGATGCTTACGCCATGATCGAGTTCTGAAGCTCAGCAATGAGTGCTGGCGAGAGAACCTTGCCCGCACGGTCGGAGAACAGTGCCATTTCGTAGGCAACGCCACCGAGGTCGGCGCTCTTGCCTGCAATGACACCGAGGACGGCGCCGTGGCCAATATTTGCAATTAGCAGGAAGCTTCGTCCCATTTCGATCATGACTCGCTCGACTTCGGTTTCCCCAAAGCAGTTGGCTGCGCCATGAATGAGACTTGAGAGCCCAGCGGTGATCGCCGCGAACTGATCCGCGTTGGCCGACGGGAGGTCTTCGGAGGTGGCGAGTTTGATGCCGTCAGCAGATACGGCAAGCGCGTGGTACACGCCTTCGGTCGACTGCACAAAGTTGTCTAGCAACCATGCGAATGCTTCGCCCGGGTTCTGTTCGCTCATGAGTTCTCTCCTTCGTTCACATCATCGAGGCCAGCCGCAATGCCTTTGGCAAAGTGGCCGAACGAGATACTGCTGGTGGTTTTGTCGTTTGTAGGCTCGGGTTCGCCCAAGTCGAGTGGGAGGACCGCTGGTCCAGTCTCGACCTCTTGGATCGTGGCCTGTGGCATGCGAGTGGGCAGACCGCCGAAGGTGTTCGATGGCGCCGGAGTTTCCATTGCCGGCGCGTGTGGAGCGTCGACGACTGGAGTTTCCATTGCCGGGGCTTCGGGCGTCTCAATAATTGAAGCTTCCATTGCTGGAGACTCTGGAGCTTCGGACATGACCGGCGGCGTCGGCATGGTGAGTGGCACCGGCGCCTCTACTACTGGGTCGTGGGCGATTGGAGCGGCAATGATTTCGGGGGAAGCTGATTCGACGGTTTCGACCTCTTCACCGTTGCGCTGCATTGCCGCCATTGGTGAGACTTCACGCTCCGGAGCTGGTGACAGTTTGGTGAGCGGCCAGCTGTCTTCGGTCAATTCAGTCGGGTCGGTTGGTACGAGAATTTCTTTGGACTCGTCAACCACTACCGGCTCAAGAGGCACTGGCTCGACCACTACTGGCGCATCGATCGACGCTTCGGCAATGGGCAGCTCGGCGACTGGTACGTCATCAACTACTGGTTCGAAGACCGATGCTTCGTCAGCTGCTACTTCAAAGACCGATGCTTCATTCACTGGTACTGCTACAGCTGGTGCGTCAGCGATTGGCAGCTCAGCAATTGGAGCTTCAAAAGCCGGAGCCTCAGCAATTGGAGCTTCAAAAACCGGAGCCTCAGCAATTGG
>CALKGG010000120.1 GCA_938084885.1 uncultured Acidimicrobiales bacterium | reverse complement strand
GCTGTGTTGCCGACGTGTTGATTGGGCGTGCGAGGCGCCAGAATGGTCCCTCGTGAGCGCACAGCAAACTCTCGTCGCCCTCGATGCAGAAGGGGTCCTGATCCCCGAGGTATGGGTCGCCATAGCCGATGCCACAGGCATCGCCGACCTGCGACGCACAACGAGGGACGAGCCGGACTACGACGTGCTCATGAAGGGGCGGCTGACCACCCTGGCTGAACACCAGGTCACGATGACGCAGATTCAAGAGATCATCGCCGGACTCGATGCACTTCCCGACGCCTGCGATTTTCTCGACGCACTCCGACAGCAGACTCAGGTCGTCATTTTGTCCGACACCTTCGAGCAGTTCGGCGTGCCCTTGATGTGTCATCTCAACAGGCCAACGATGCTCTGTCATCGCCTCGTCGTGGAAGACGACCTGATCGTCGACTACAAGCTACGAATTGCCGACCCGAAGCGGGCGGCGGTTAGGGCTTTTCAGGCATTGAACTACCGGGTTATCGCCGCTGGCGATTCGTACAACGACACCACCATGCTCAGCCAAGCCGAAGCTGGATTCCTCTTTCACGCTCCCGACAATGTGATCGAGGAGTTCCCACAGTTCCCTGCGTTCGACTCGTACGACGACCTGCTCGACGCAATCATCGAGGCAATCTCCTAGGGCACCTTGTCTCCTGGGCACCTTGTCTCCTAGAGCACCTTGTCTCCTAGAACACCTTGTCCGCGACGCATGTGGCGTGTCGATGACCGCCCGGTTGCTCGGCTGTTCGGACGGTCTTGTGCTTGAAAGATTTGGGCTTCGTGCACGTCGGTTCGGCTAGCGTGTTCGCAACCACGACCGGGGAGACAACAATGACATCAGTGGATCAAATGTGGGGCCTAGTGGCCGCCAAGTGGACCGAAGTGAACAATCAAATCGGTGATGCCGATTGGGAGACCGCGTCGACTTGTGACGGGTGGTGTGTCAAAGACGTCGTCGATCATGCAACCGGATGGCAGATCACCGGCGGAAATGTTCTGGGGGCGAAGATCCCCGACGGCGCCGATTGGGAGACGATCCACGCCGCAATGAGCTCTGCGCTAGCCGATCCAGCTAACCTCGAGGGCCAAGCAGAAGGCTTCGGGGGCATGCCCAAGCAGGGTGTGGCCGGGATGCTCATTGGTGATCTGCTGGTCCACTCGTGGGATCTCGCCCGCACGCTCGGTGTCGACGAAACGCTTCCGCAAGAGGCTGTTTCGTCCACGTTGATGGGCCTCCAACGAATGCCCGATGCCATGCTCCGCGGCGAGAACATGTTCGGCCCGGCCCTCGAAGTTGCCGACGATGCATCCGAGCAAGACAAGCTGCTCGCGTTCGTCGGCCGCCAGCCGTAGCACTCGTTAACGTGACACCCGGGGTCAGACCCCGGGTGTCACGTTAACGGCTAGTTCTGCGTGAAGTTTGCCTTCATCTGCGCGTCAGCGTCTCGCCAGCGAGCCAACACCTCGTGGTCGATAGTGTCGGGCGGCGGCTGATCGGGCGAGAAGTAGTTGTGGTGATCCTCGCCCCGCACGAGCATGGCGCTCGCCGGTGCGTTCGTTCCCATGCGGTTGTGGGGAGCAAGGTATTGCACGTTCAAACCAATTCGCCTATCGCCGCTGACGTTCGGCTGCGACGAGTGGATTGTCCAGCCATGGTGGAACGACGCTTCTCCCGGTTCGAGACTGCACAACACCGCGTTGGACGAATCGACGTTGGTGATGTGCTGGCCGAGAAGCAACAGGTTGCCGTCATTGCTGTCAGTTGCGTGGTCGGCGGCTCCTTGTAGATGGCTACACGGAAGCATCATCATGGCGCCGGACTCGGCGGTCGCCGGTGCGAGTGCGAGCCACATCGAGACCTGCGCATCTGCGTCGGCGAGGCCCCAGTAGGTGAGGTCTTGATGCCAGTTGACCTTTGCCGGAGCGCCGGGTTCTTTGATGATGAAGGTCGAGTTGTAGAGCAGGACATTTGGCCCGATCAGCGCTTCCACAACGTCGAGCACGGCGGGCAGCGTCGCCAATTCGTAGGGGGACGAAAGCGCGGTGTGGACCTTGTCCATGTAGTGAAGCGACCCGCCAAGTAGCGCTTCGGCATCTTCTAAACGCGCTCGATGCTCGGCTGTCTGATCTTCGCTCAGGACGCGCACGCCGCTCACGAAACCATCGTTGTCATAGCGTGCCCCGGTCTCGCCGAGGTCGTTGTCCGCACGTGTCATGGAGAAATACTGCGACATGGTTCTGGGGTAAATCCACTCCGCCGCGCAGGTTTCGGCGAGGGCAGCGTGAAGGCCAAGATGCGCCAGTTCAGTCGGAGCGTCCCCCTACTCGAAGGTGCACGTGCTCGGGTCGCCGGAAGATAAGGCCTCGTGGCTTCGCTGTTCGCCCCTCATCGAGCGCCAGAGCTTGGCCTGACTCGACTTCCCAATCGAGCGCGGCTGCGATCGCCGCGTGCGTTTCGGCCCGTGCAACGTGAAGGCCAAGGCACGCGTGGGGGCCCTTCGCGAACGTGACGTGCTGGGCAAGGTTTGGGCGGTCGAGGTCGAAGTACTCGGGATTGGCAAACACCGTCGGGTCGCGGTTGGCCGCCAGCAACGAAATCGAAACCAGCTCGCCTGACGGAATGACGACGCCGCCGAGATCGACATCTCGAGTCGTATAGCGGTCGACCCACGTCGCGGCCGGTTCGAGACGGAGTGACTCGTTGATCGCCTGGTCGATGAGCGAGCGGTCTACATGGAGTCGATTCCACGCATTTGGGTGGGTGAGCAGATGCCAAAACGCGTTCGCCGTCATAGCCTCGGACGTTTCGATGGCGCCAAAAAGGACCACCGCGACCGCTGCTGGAATTTCCTCACGGCCCAACACCTGATCTGTGACGAGGTCGGTGATTACCCCCGGGTTGCCAGCCGACATTGCGCCCTCGACATACGACATCAATCGGGTCAGCGTTTCGTCGATCGTTGGCGGCAAGGCGTTACCGACGGTGAGCGCGGTGATTGCTTCGCCGAACGCTGCGTACCAGCTCAACACCTCGGTCGGTTCGACATCGTCAAGCCCCATCAGGTCGAGGATCGTCTCGACAGCGAGCGGACCGGCAAGGCCCGTGCGGACATCACCCGAACCAGAAATTGTCTCGTCCCACAGACGGCGCGCGCTGGAAGCGATTCGAGCCTCGAGCGTTTCGCGAACGAACTTGGGCCGGAACGGGGCGTTGAACGCCCGACGGTGACGTTCGTGCTCTGCGCCGTCGAGGTTCAGCATCGAGGTGCCAAGAATGCGTGCGGTGGTGAACCGGTCATCGTCGACGGTGAACGTCTCGGCGTCCGTCATTGCCGAACGTGCGAGATCTCGCCGGGTCACCCACCATGCGTTGAGCTCGGGCAACCATGACACTGGTTCGTGCAGCCGAAGTCGATCGAGAACGCCGTACGGGGTTTCGCTCAATTCGTCAACGGTGACAGCCGCGCCGATGGGGAACTGTTCGCGTCGATCCACGCGGTCACTCTATTCCTTCTGCTCACGTGCCCGTTGCGCCCTTCTCGAGTCAGCCAATGCAGCGTCGGCGTGCGAAATGCAGGTAACTTCGGCTCCGACGCTCGTGGTCAACTCGCACCGCGTGTACGCAATTACCAGCTCACCTGGGAGGGTCCAGCCACCATGGCAAAAATCGTTTTCGTCGGTGCCGGAAGCACCGTGTTCGCAAAGAACCTTCTCGGCGACATCCTCAGTAGGCGCGAGCTCGCCGAATCGCACATCTCGCTGTTCGATATCGACGAAGAGCGGCTGATTACCTCCGAGATTGTCGCGGGTAAGACTGCGGCAGCAGTTGGGGCTGCACCAACGATCGAGGCCACAACCGACCGGATGGCCGCGCTCGAAGGCGCCGACCACGTGATCACCATGTTCCAGATCGGCGGCTATGAGCCGTCGACCGTGGTCGACTTCGAAGTGCCGAAGAAATACGGGCTCCGTCAAACAATCGCCGACACCCTCGGAATCGGCGGCATCATGCGCAGCTTGCGAACTGTCCCGGTGCTGTTGGATGTGTGCCGGGATATGGAGGAGGTGTGCGGCGACGCGACCCTGCTCCAATACGTGAACCCCATGTCGGTCAACATGTGGGCGGTAAACCGGGCAACCTCCATCAAGTCTGTCGGGCTATGCCACAGCGTGCAGCACACGTCAGAGCAGTTGGCCGAGGATCTCGGAGTTCCCGCCGATGAGGTCAAGTACCTCTGCGCTGGAATCAACCACATGGCCTTCTACTTGCAGTTCCAACGCCAAACCGAAACCGGGCTCGTCGACCTCTATCCGGCGTTGCGTGAGTTTGCAGCTACCGGCGAGATCCCCGATCGCGGCCACGCCGCCCGCTCGGACGGGGGGACGATCAACCTGTCCGACGCCGTCCGCTATGAGATGTTCGAACGCCTCGGCTACTTCGTCACCGAATCGAGCGAGCACTTTGCCGAATATGTGCCGTGGTTCATCAAGGAGGGTCGCGACGACCTGATCGAACGCTTTGGTGTCCCGCTCGACGAATATCCGCGACGCTGCGAGCGCCAGATCGAAGGGTGGCACGAGCTTAAAGAAGAGATGGAGGACCCTGGGTCGATCATCGATGTCACACCGACCGTCGAGTACGGCTCGTCGATCATCCACTCGATCGAGACCGGCGAGCCATGCGTGGTCTATGGCAACGTGCAAAACAACGGCAGCATCGACAACTTGCCCCAAGACTGTGTTGTTGAAGTTCCGTGCCTCGTCGACCATAACGGTATTCAGCCAACCAAGGTCGGTGCCCTTCCGCCGCAGCTCGCTGCACTCATGCAGACCAACATCAACGTGCACTCGCTGACCGTCGAAGCCATCCTCACCGGCAACCGCGAACACGTGTATCACGCGGCGATGTTCGATCCGCACACCGCAGCGGAGCTCGACCTCGATCAGATTTGGGCGCTCGTCGACGATCTGATGGAGGCGCACGGCGACTTCATTCCCGAGGCCCTTCGGGAGAAGTAGTAGCGACCGTGGCGGCCCGGTAGACGAGTAGGTGTCGGACCTGCTCGCTGGTGCCGCACGGGCCGGGTCCTGCGTGCAGCTGGGCGAATTGAGGCAACACCACGAGCTCGTTGGGACCATAGTCGGTGCTGGCGATCGTGCCGTTCGCGAAGTGTTCGATGAGGGTGTCGTCGGCGCTCACTGGTCGGGGCGGGTCGATATTGGGGTGCGGGATCGGGGCTGTTGCCACACGTGGTCCGGCGAGGTCGCCGACGATAGCGACAAGCCCCGAGCCGGCGTTGGCATTGAACTGGTCGTCATCGAAGTGGGCTTGACCATTGACCATTGATGCATCGGTGACCGAGGCGGTCACGTAGGCGCCGTCGGCCAATTCGATCCCCGCTTTGTGTGCCCACTGGCTGACCTGGCGGACCAGTTCGTCGACCGCTGGTAGCCAGCCAGCGACGAGCGCTGCATCTGTTCCCATTGCCGAAATGTCGCCTGACGCGGCGACGACGAACGTCTCGATCGATGGAAGGGCGCCCACTATGTCGCGGTTGATTGATGGCAACGAGAAGTTTTCGTCGATTACCTCGCCGCCAGACTGAGTAATCATGTCGGTGCCCGAACGGTCAAAAAGGTCCTGTTTGGAGAGCCGAACCAGCTCGGCGACGGCATTGGTCATGGCGCGACTGTACCGGTCGAAATTCACCCCCGTACGGAGTTGCGCGCTGGGGGCGAACTCTCTATCGTTAGCACTCGTCGATGGAGACTGCTAACGGAAATTTTTCGGTAGAGCCTCGACATTCCAGAAGAAACTCACTTCGCCTTAGGAGGCGTGAATGAACTTGAAGCCACTAGAGGACCGCATCGTGGTTCGCCCGGCAGTTCCGGAGCAGACCACGGCCAGCGGTCTGGTCATCCCAGACTCTGCAACCGAGAAGCCACAGCAAGGTGAAGTCCTCGCTGCTGGACCGGGCAAGCGCTCGGACTCGACCGGCGAGGTCATCGCAATGGACGTATCGGTAGGCGACACCGTCGTGTACTCAAAGTACGGCGGCACCGAGATTCGCTCGGGCGGCGAAGACCTGCTCATCCTCAACGCACGCGACGTGCTTGCGATCGTTTCGTAACTAGGAGAATTGAATAATGGCAAAGACACTGAAGTTTCATGAAGACGCGCGCCGCGGCCTCGAAGCGGGCGTAAACAAGCTCGCTGACGCCGTCAAGGTGACGCTCGGTCCCAAGGGCCGCAACGTTGTTCTCGACAAGAAGTTCGGCGCGCCGACCATCACCAACGATGGTGTATCCATCGCCCGTGAGATCGAGCTCGAAGACCCATACGAAAACATGGGCGCACAGCTCGTCAAAGAGGTCGCAACCAAGACCAACGACGTAGCCGGTGACGGAACCACCACCGCAACCGTTCTTGCGCAGGCTCTCGTACGCGAAGGTCTTCGCAACGTTGCCGCTGGTGCAAACCCCATGAGCCTCAAGCGTGGCATCGAAGCAGCAACCACCGCTGCTGTTGAGTCGGTGCTCAAGCAGGCCGTTCCGGTTGCATCGTCAAAGGCACAAATTGCCAGCGTTGCTTCCATCTCGGCTGCTGACGAGTCAATCGGCAAGGTCATCGCCGACGCCATCGACAAGGTCGGCAAAGACGGCGTAGTAACCGTTGAAGAGTCGAACACCTTCGGTATGGACCTCGACTTCGTCGAGGGTATGCAGTTCGACAAGGGTTTCCTTTCGCCCTACTTCGTTAGCGACCCAGAGCGCCAAGAAGCAATCCTCGACGACCCGTACATCCTGTTCAACCAGGGCAAAATCAGCTCGGTACAGGACATGCTTCCCGTACTCGAGAAGGTCATGCAGTCGGGCAAGCCACTGTTGATCCTTGCTGAAGATGTTGAGGGCGAAGCTCTCGCAACTCTCGTCGTCAACAAGATTCGCGGAACGTTCAGCTCTGTCGCCGTCAAGGCTCCTGGCTTCGGCGAACGCCGCAAAGCAATGCTGCAGGACATGGCCATCCTCACCGGTGGACAGGTCATTGCTGAAGAGGTCGGCCTCAAGCTCGACAACGTCGATCTCGCCATGCTTGGTGGCGCCCGTAAGGTCGTCATCACCAAGGACGACACCACCATCATCGAAGGCGCTGGCAAAAAGTCAGACGTCGACGGTCGTGTTGCGCAGATCCGTGCCGAAATCGACAACACCGATTCCGACTGGGACCGCGAAAAGCTCCAAGAGCGTCTCGCCAAGCTTGCCGGCGGCGTCGCCGTTGT
>CALKGG010000119.1 GCA_938084885.1 uncultured Acidimicrobiales bacterium | reverse complement strand
GCGGGCACCGCAGCGTTAGGGAGCGGGCACCGCAGCGTTAGGGAGCGGGCACCGCAGCGTTAGGGAGCGGAGCCCGGCTGGTCGAGGAACAGGCGTGCGGCGGGCGTGGCGTTGGAGAGGGCGTCGTTTGCGAGCAGAACGGCGGCCGAGGAGTAGGTCGACATTTCCCCGCCGGGGAAGTGGACCTCTTCTGGGTGGACTTCCCCGGTCCAGTAGCGGCCGCTGTCGTGGCGCAAGCGCAGTGTGGTTCGAAAGAGAGCTTCAGCGGTGGCTCGGTCGCCTACGGCGAGGTGAGCAATTGCGCATTCTGACGTTTCGGCTGTGGTGACCCACGGGCGGTCGCCGACACATTTGACGCCTAGTCCGTCAATGGTGAAGTTTGCTCGCCGCGCGGAGAGCCGGTCGATTGCGGGCTGCCCGCGAACTGCGCCGCATAGGACGGGGTAGTACCAGTCCATGGCCCAGCGGTTCTTTGGGGCGAATGCGCCTTCGGGTTGGGCTCGTAGAACTTCGCCGAGGCGGTCGATTCGTTCGAGCCAATCGCTACGTGCAGCGCCGGCAACTTCGGAAAGTGCATAGGCGCATCGGGCCGAGTGGAAGATCGATGATGATCCGGTGAGCAAGGCGAAGGTCCACGGTGTTCCGTCGTTGTGGCGCGCCCACAGAATTTCTCCTCGGGGTTGTTGGAGTGCAAATACCCAGTCGAGCGCACGTTCGACCATTGGAAACATGTCGTCGACGATGCCGGTGTCGCCGGTCAGGAGGTAGTGGTGCCAGATTCCGGTAGCGATGTAGGCAATGACGTTCGCGTCGAACTTGTCGTGTTCGACTCCGTCTTCGGTGTAGTACTGATGCCATGAGCCGTCGTCGTGTTGGAGGTCGGCTAGCCAGGTGTAGGCGTGTTCGGCCGCTGAGAGTCGTCCGGCGGTGGCGAGTGCCATTGCTGCTTCTACGTGGTTCCATGGGTCGGCGTGGCCGCCGGGTACCCAGGGGATCATGCCTGTTGGTAGCTGCCATTCGGCAATGGCGTCGGCGGTTTGTGTTATCTGGTCTGCGGTGAGCAGGCCGGTTGTTGCGGCTTCGGTCATGACGGGTTGTTCGGAATTGGTTTGATGCCGTAAACGACGAGACTCTTGCCAAGGATGGGGTTGAGGGCGCGATCAGCGACTTTGGTGAGGGTGGGTTGTTTCATGATGTCCCACTCGAGGAGCCGGTTGTAGGCCTTGGTCGCCGGGTGGTTGTTCGGGTTCTCTTGGGGGCCGACGGCGCATCGCAGCCACCAGTACGGCGTATGTAGTGCGTGGGCGCGATGGTCGTGGAAGATCTCGAGGCCTGCGGCTTGCATCCGGCGAGCGAGTTCGCCCTTTTTGTAGATGCGAACGTGTCCGCCTTCGACCTTTGGTGCGTGGTATTCGTCGGTGATCTTCCAGCAGATTTGCTCGGGGAAGGTGGCGGGTACGGTGGCGGCGAAGGTGCCGCCGGGTCGAAGGACGCGTACGAGTTCGACGAGGGCTGCAATGTCGTTGTCGATGTGTTCGAGTATCTCTGATGCAATGACGCGGTCGAAGGTGCCGTCGGGAAATGGCAGGCGGGTGACGTCACCGTTGCATGATGCCGATGAGACCCCGGTGGGCAGCTCGCCTGCGGCGTGCATGGCGCTAACGGTGCGGTCGACTTCGACGAGTTCGGGGAGCGAAAAGTCGCTGCTGATCACGTCGGCGCCGCGTCGTAACGCTTCATAGCTATGTCGACCGAAGCCGCAGCCAATGTCGAGCAGGCGGTCGCCAGCGTGCAGCTCGAGCGCGTCGTAATCAACGGTCAGCATGGTCACCTTCGCCCTTCTGTTGTGGCAAAGGCGCCAAGAGACCTGACCCCTTTTTGCAAAAAGGGGTCAGACCCCAAGTGGTCGAACGGGGTACGACCCCGTGGGTGGTTTTAGGCATAACGGGGGGAGGTTTCTTCGAGGAGCGCTCGATATTGGTCGACGGTTTTGTTGGCGGTGTGGGTCCAACTCCATTGGTCGATGACCCGTTGCCGGCCCGCCTCGCCGACGCGCTGGCGGAGTTCGGGGTCGTCGAGTGCTGTTCTGATCATCTGGGCGAGGGCGTCGCTGTCGCCGGGCGGAACCTGCAGGCAGGTCTCGCCGTGGGCGCCGGTAACTTCAGGAAGCGCTCCGCCCGTGGTTGCGATCAACGGCGTTGCACATGACATTGCCTCGATTGCCGGAAGCGAGAAGCCCTCATAAAGCGAGGGCACGCAGGCGAGCTCGGCTTCGGAGTACAGCTCGACGATTCGTTCATCGGAGACGCCGCTGATGAATTGGACGACGTCCGTGAGGCCGAGATCGCGCAAGGTCGCCTCGGTCTTTGAGCCTTCCTTGGGTTTACCGATGATGACGATCTCGATATGGCGGTCGGCGCGAACCTTCGCTGCTGCCTCGAGGAGGTAGACGAGGCCTTTCATTGCAACGTCGGCGCTCGCCGTCGTGATGATTCGCCCGGGTACCCGGCCCACACCCGGAACTGGTTTGAACAGCTCGGGGTCGACGCCGACGGGCACGACATGGATCTTGTCGATGTCGACTTTGTGGTCGGCGCTGATGTCGACCTTCGAGTTCTCCGACACGGTCATGACCCGGTCCATGCGTTTTGCGACCTGGGTCTGCATTCGGGTGAACGCATACCAGCGTCGTTTGCCGATTTGTTCAGTGAGGGAACGAGCGTGCTCGATTTCGAGTCGTCGGTCGACGGTAATTGGGTGATGAATGGTGGCGAGAACAGGCAACAGCTTCTGGAGGCCGAGCAGCCCCCATCCGAGCGTCTGATTGTCGTGGATGAGGTCGAAATCGGTGTGCCTGGTCCGCAGGTTGTCCCACGCTCGCCAAGAGAACGCCATTGGTTCGGGGAAGTTGCCCAAGTTAAACGACGTGTTCTCGATCCAATCCCAGCGATCCTTCAGCTCGAACATCCGCGGCTTGCGCATAGGAAATTGATCGTTGAACGTTTCAAGGCTCGGTAGTTTCGTGAGCGGTACTCGGTCATCGAGGTGGGGATACGGCGGTCCCCCGAGCACTTCGACCGTATGACCAAGGTCGACGAGCGCCTTCGTCAGGTGCCGGGTGTACACCCCTTGTCCACCGACGTGGGGTTTCCCTCGGTACGACAGGTAAGCAATCCGCAGGGGACCGTCAGTTGCGGATCGGTTGTGAGAGGTCATACGTGGCCGAGTCTACTGCGGTCTCGGTTAGTTACCAGCTGGTAACTACGCTCCCGGGCGGCGTGCGCACACCGGAGCGACGCTACTGTTTGGACAATGCGTGCGCTCGTTCAACGGTGTTCTGAAGCTTGGGTAACCTCGGAAGGAACCGAGGTCGGCCGGATCGGCGCCGGTCTGTGCGTACTCGTCGGCGTGACACACAGCGACGAGCCGTCGACGGTGCCAAAGATGGCCAACAAGCTCTGGAACCTTCGAATCTTCGATGACGTTGATGGTGTGATGAACCAATCGGTCGCCGACACCACCCGGTCGTTATTGTTGGTCAGCCAATTCACCCTCTACGGAGATACGCGCAAAGGGCGCCGTCCAAGCTGGATCAATGCCGCCCGGCCTGAGCATGCTGAGCCGCTCTTCGAAACACTCGTCGACGAACTCCGAAGGCTCGGAGCAACAGTCGCAACCGGTCGGTTTCGCACCGACATGCAGGTCGGGCTCGTAAACGACGGACCCGTGACGGTATCGATCGAAATTTAGATCGATTCAGGCGACCGTGAAGCCAATCGGCTTCGCGCCGTCACAATAACCACCGCAAGAAGGGCCGCGATCAGCATGGGCGGAGCACCGAACCGGGTCGCGAGCGTGAGGCCTTCGCGGCGCTCGATCGTTCCATACAGCACCCGCTGCTCGCCGATGCCTGTCCGTTCGAGGACATTGCCGTCTGGGTCGATGATGCCGCTAAATCCGGTCGGTGCAGCCTGGAGCACGAAACGTCCTGTCTCCTGTGCGCGCAACTGAGACGACGCGATTTGCTGCGACTGCAAGATGGTCAGCCAGAAGCTCGACCCATTGGTTGGGTTGATCAAGATCTCGCCACCGTCTCGAATAGCAGCGCGACCACGACTGTCAAAGAAGATCTCCCACGAGATGCTGATTCCGAGCTGGGCAACGTCGGCGTCGAGCACCGCAGGCCCGGATCCCGGAAGGGCATCGCGTCCGGGCACCTCGCTTGAGAACCGTTCGATCAGGCCACGAAGTGGAACAAACTCTCCAAAGGGCACGGTCCGCACCTTGTCGTAGCGGCTCAGCGTTTCGCCGTCGGCGGAGATCGCGGTCGAGTAGTTGACGTTGTAGTCGGGGAATTCTTCTTGGGCGATGTGGAACCATCCGGGCACAAAGACGGTGCCGCGCTCCCGGGCGAGAGCAGCGGTGTCCACAAGCGCCTCGGTCATAAAGAACAGATCGTCGCAGCCGCCGAGCGGTGTGCCGTCGGGTATTGGGTTGACGACATTCTCGGGCCACAAGATGAGGTCGACGTCACGGTCGATGGTGTTGGTTGCTTCACGGTGGCGATCGAACACGGCTTGGTTCTCACACACGCTTGCTCGAGTGCGCTGCGGGCCTCCGCCTTGAACAACGGCCACATCGATCGTGTCGATAACTGACCCGGTCGGAGCAAGGGCGCCCGCGATCGCGGCAACAGCGACCGCGCCGAACACCACGCCAACCATGTCGTATCGGCGTTCGGCGAGAAGACGTAACGCCGAACCAGTCGCCACTGTGACCGCGACGAGGAGCAGCGCGCCGCCGAGTGGCAGCACCGATGACAGCGGAGACGCAACTTGGGTCATCGGCAGTGTCGCCAGCGGGACACCGCCAAAGGGCCACGACCACCGAAACCATTCGAAGAGAACAACGCCGGCCGGCAGGAGAATTAGGCGTCTGTCGCTCGGGCCAGCGAGCAGCGATATCAGCCCGTATCCCGCCCCGAAGATGAGGAACACCGCAACATATCCACCCGACGTCAGATCGAAGAGCCAGAGCTCTCCCATTGCGAGCCAGACGAGACCGGTTGCCCAACCCGATAGAAAGCGAGACGTCTTCGATTCGTCGCCTGCGAGGTAGTCGAATATTGCCAGTCCAACAAAGGCCAACGGCCACCATCCCCACGGAGGAAGAGAGAAGGCGATGAGAAAACCGGCAACTGCGCCGAGAAGGACCTTGACCAGTAGTTGCACCGGGTCATTCTGGCCCAAAAGCACCACTTTTTGCCCTACATCTCGTCGAAGAATCTGCCGAATGTTTAGTGATGGACGAGACGCGTCCAACGTCTTCGAATGCGACTCCGAAAAGGAACTCCGATGAAACGGCGAATCTCCACCCTGTCTTTGACCGTGGCGCTCGTGGCAACGGCTTGCACTGGCGGGGATTCGGCCGAGCAAGCAATCGTGGACGTTCCAACGACCGTGCCAATGGCCCGAACCATCCAAGAGCCAGCAACGACGACGACCGCGCCCGAGCCAGCAACAACGACGACGACAGTTCTCGCGCCGAGTACGCTCGCCTTTAGCTCATCAGCCGATATCGGCAGGCTCTTTCAGGTCGGCGAAGCAATCACTGCGGCAACGACCGCCGGTGGCGAACCGGATGCAACGACGGTCGCCTCTGGAACGATCGTGCAAGCATCGAGTGTGCGTAGTCGCAACGATGTTCTTTGGGTGAGGATCGAAAGCACCGCCACCGACGGGTCCACGCTTGGTTGGGTTCCAGCAAACGTGTTGAACCCGACCAGCGAATCTGTGTTCAGCGAAAACCGCGAGCTAGCCCGCCAGTTCCGCCAGGTTGCATCAGTAGTCGAGAACGACGCGCTCGGAATCTTCGCAAACCCTGGTGTTGGTACGGCGTTGGGATTCCTTGCCGAAGGCGAGATTGCAATGCACGGCGGTGTGTCGGCGCTTACCGCCAGTGGCGATGTTTGGCTCGACGTCATCGATCCGGCAACGAGTACTCGCATTGGATGGGTCCCGGCCCGTTTGTTTGGGACGCTCGCCGGTGGAGCCATCCAAGACAACGATGGAAACGAGTCGCCTCGGTCTCCTCAAGATGGCGTGAACTACGGTCAAACGCTCGCCGGCGGAATCTCGGCTACTGGTTGCAATGCCGTGCAGGTCACGTTCACGAACGCGAGCTCGTCGAATGGTCTTGGCATCGTGTTCGGAACAGATTCACCAGTTGGACGCGAACTTTCGACCGGTGGTCACCGTTGGTTGGGGACTTCGGTATTTGGTCCTGCCGGATCGGACTTGACCATCACGATTCCGGCGACGTCTACGCGCACCTGGTTCTTTGCCCCTCTCGATAACAATGCGCAGGCAACGTTCACGTCGGTCGATGAAGACGGCCTCGCCATAGCAAGCAATGTGCTCGAGATTAGCGTTCCCGGCGGTTCGTGTGCGGTGGCTCGGGTCGAACCGACCGCGCCCACGTTGGACGAGTACGTGTTCGATCTGCCGCCCGATCAACGCGATGCTTCCATTGCGCGGTTCGAAGC
The DNA here is from genome assembly GCA_938084885.1 of uncultured Acidimicrobiales bacterium. Taxonomy (GTDB): domain Bacteria; phylum Actinomycetota; class Acidimicrobiia; order Acidimicrobiales; family SHLQ01; genus SHLQ01. The sequence continues at coordinate 79,628 of CALKGG010000119.1, read as the reverse complement.
TGAGCTTGCCGAGTTTGAAGGCCGCAGCGCACCGTTGATTCCCGATGATGACGCGGCTGCGGACGGCGAGATCGACCCGGAAGCACCTGGTGCCGAGGGAGAAGGCGATGCTGAGGCAGCTGTCGACCCCGATGCTGCCACGGACCCAGCTGCGCCCGTTCAAGATCCCGCAGCGACCAATCCGGCCGCTACTGATCCAGCAGCTCCTGATCCAGCAGCTCCTGCAGACGGAACCGTCGAGCAACCTGCCGCATAGTTCTCACCACGGGGGTGGCGAACCGCGACCTAGTGATTGCAGTTCGGCCCGTGTTGATGTTCGATGTCGATCTCGATCTTCTTGCGGATCGCGCCCCGGGCATCGAGCTGCACAGTGTTTGCATATCCCATCAGGTTGGGAGCGACGTGGATCTTCATTCCGTCCTGTCGGATAACACGGTACGGCGCCAGGTTTTTGCCTTTGAGATGCATGTCGACCGACACGTCATATTTGGTGCGTCCTCAACCAATCGGTGGGACGAAGTCGATCGCGACGACCCCGCCCTTTTTCTTGATCAGCTGCGCGGCTTCCTCGGTGACGAAGAGTTCCATGGTTGCGTAACCCCTTGGGTCGGTGCGTGCTTCCCTTATCGGCCAGAAGATTCTGTTTGATGAATAACCGGCACGAGTCGATAGATGTCGCCAATGAGCCCGACGTCCTTGATCGATACCGACACGGCTCGATCAGCTTCGACCCAATCGGGGAGGTGATCGAGTTCGCACGCACCCAGGATTTCGTCTGGGTTGGCTGCCGCACAGAGTTTCGCTGCGAGGTTGACTGGCTCGCCAATGTAGTCATCGCCTTCGAATAGCAGGGCAATGCCGCTGGCGATACCGACCCGCACCTGCAACGCTGTCGGCGCAAAGTGATGAATGAGGTGGGCACCAAAGGCGATCGCAGCTTCAGGGTTGACGCTCACGATCATCACGCCGTCGCCGAGCCACTTGGCCACGCGGACCCCGCGCTTTGCGGCAACGTTGCGAGCGACCCGGCGGAACTCTCCCAACAATTTGACGGCCTCGTGTGGGCCGTTCTGTCGGGTGTACTGGGTGAAGCCCGAGAGGTCGGCGAAGACAAAGGTACGGTCGATGTTGAGGTGGGTGTCGCCGTCGGGTAGCTCGGCTGGCGATTCGAGTCCCGATCCTTGTTTTGCCTCGAACCAGTCGAGCGCGGGCCCAATGTCGCGCCCTGTTGGGTCGTTCGTAATGTGGGGGGCTTCATCGCTCGCGCGATAGACCGCGCCTGGTTGATCCAGTTCCATAATTGGGCAGTGAATCACAAACGCTCAGCGATTACTCAATAATGACTCGATTACTCAATAATGAATCGAAACGTTTGACAATCGCCGAAGCGTTGACGCGGCTACGTGCCAGCGTCGAGGGAGCGTCGAGCCGCCGATCTGCCGGCGCCAACGCATGCGGGCAGGCCGAGTCCTTCGCGCCATGCACCCGTCAGATGTAACCCGGGGAGGTCGTCGAGGAGCTGATCGAGCTCGCGGATGCGGAGGCGATGGTCGACGTCGTATTGGGGAAGCGCCCGAATCCATCTGGTTACCTCCGAGTGGGTGGCATGGACATCGACGTCGAAGATCTCCGAGAGGTCGTGTTCGATCGCGGCGATCAGCTCGGCATTGGTGAGCTCACACCAGCGTTCGTCGGTGCGTCGGCCGACCGAGACGCGAAGGACTTGCCGTCCACCGATCGCGAGCGAAGGCCACTTATGTGATGCAAACGAGATTGCCGTCACGTGGTGGCCGAGGGTTCGCGGGACCAGCACTCCGCTGATCTCGGGATCGAGGTTGATCGTGTCTGGTGCGAGCGTCAAGAGTACGAGGGCGACCGAGCTGTAGTCGATGGTGTCGAGCAATCTCGCCACGACAGGAGCGATTGGCTCGACAAGCCGTGAGGTAACAAACGCCGGGACGGTGGCGATCACCTGATCGACCGACGTGTCGTTCACCAGCCAGCCGCTCCCGGAGGGGTGAATAACGCCAGAGGTGTTCGTGACGAGCTCGCAGCGTCCGCTTGCTTCGAGACGCTCGACGAGTGCGTCGACGAGGCGACCAAGACCGCCCTCGATGCTGTGAAAGACCGGAGTTGGGTTGGTCGAGTCGACCGTTCTCGCCGCTTCGCTAATAGTGGCCGCGGCAGCATCGAGTAGTCGACCGGGACGTTTCCGAAGGGCGTCGAGCTGTGGTGCCCCCGACATCACGCTGAGACGATCGGTGTCGCCAGCGTTGATTCCGCCGAGCAGCGGATCGACCAAGAACTCGAGGACTTCGTCACCGAGTTCGCGGCGAATGAGAGCACCCACTGACTCGTCGCGGTGAACATCGCCTGTCGATCCATCGACGGGACCGCGCGCGGCGATGGCAGCTCCTTTGGCTGAGATTAAGCCGCTGGACTCAAGCGCTGAAGTGGCCGGAACGCCGAGCACATTCGGAGGGAGCGGGTGCAACGACCCATTGCGATAGATCCGAGCCGATCGGGCGACGGGGCTGTTCAGCGACTCGCCGAGCTCCAGTTCGCCAGCGAGCTCGGTGACCTCATGGCGACGCGCAAGAAACGCATCTGGTCCCGTCGGCACCACACTGCCGTCGAGGGAGGTTTCGGCGATCTTGCCGCCGAAGGTCGAGCTCGCTTCGACGAGCATGACCCGGCGACCCGATTCGATGAGTTCGAATGCGGCGCTGAGTCCCGTAATGCCACCGCCGATGACCGCGATTGGCTGGTCCGACAGCGGCGCAGTGTCAGGCACGGAATTGATGAACTCGCTCGACGACCTTCTCCAACTTCTCTGGTTCGGTCGTGGGGGTGACCCCATGTCCGAGGTTGAAGATGTGGCCCGGGTGGCCGCCGTTGCTGTCGAGCACTGCGTCGACCTCTCGCTCGACGACCTCCCACGGGGCGCCGAGAATGGCTGGGTCGAGGTTGCCCTGGAGTGCTGTTCCCTCTGGGACGCGGGTTCGGGCTTCGGCGAGCGGAATGCGCCAATCGACGCCGACAACATCTGCACCGGCGTCCGCCATGAGTCCGAGAAGCTCGCCAGTTCCGACGCCGAAGTGAATGCGGGGAACGCCGGTTGCCTCGATTGCTTCCAACACTTTGGCACTCGACGGCATGGCGTACTTCTCGTAGTCCGCTGCGCTCAGCGAGCCTGCCCAGGAGTCGAACAGCTGAATTGCTTCTGCACCGTGGTCGACTTGAGATTGCAGCGACGCAATGGCGAGGTCGGCGAGACGATCCGTGAGTGCGAACCAGAGGTCGGGACGTGCCTTCATCATCACCTTGGTGTTGTGGTAGGTCCGCGACGGGGCGCCCTCGACCAAGTAGCTCGCTACGGTAAATGGCGCTCCAGCAAACCCGATGAGCGGGATATCGAGCTCGGCGACGAGGTTGTCGATGGTTTCGAGCACGTACGGGGTGTCGGCCTCGGGGTCGAGCGGCCGAAGACGGTGGAGATCGTCGCTCGAACGGAATGGTTCTTCGACGACCGGACCAATGCCGGGGACGACGTCGAGCCCGAACCCGATTGCATGAGCGGGGGTGACGATGTCGGAGTACAGAATTGCGGCGTCGACGCCGTATCGGCGGATTGGCTGCATGGTGATCTCGGTGGCGAGATCGGGATTGGCGATTGCATCGTTGATGCTTCCCTCACCGCGAACTTCGCGGTACTCGGGGAGGGATCGCCCGGCTTGGCGCATAAACCACACCGGTGTCACGTCGTGTGGTTCGTTTCGGCAAGCCGCGAGGAAACAGGAATCTGGTCGGGCAGTCACCATCTCAGGCTACGAGCTTCCCTGCCCGCTGGAACGCTCGTATCGGCAGATACGATTACAGGCCCGCTGGATCCAAGTCCAGTAACTCGCTGGATCCAAGTCCAGTAACTCCCCAATCGACCGTGTGAGGCCGCCATCCATCCCGAACTCGAAGCCGAACAGCGCTACCTTGACTTCGCTCATGGATGTCTGGACGAGGCACGAGAAATGGCGCGCCAACTGTCGTCATCGCTCGAAGTCGGCGCCGGTGGCACCAACCAGGCTCGATTCGAACGTGAGGCGTTCACCGACAATATTGTCGATCGTTTACAGCAGCTCAACATCGGCGATGCCTCGCTCATCTTTGGGCGCATCGATCACGCTGGCGAGTATGACGACACCTTGTACATTGGGCGAGTCGGCGTGTGGGACCGTGCCCAAGATCCGGTCGTCGTCGACTGGCGTGCCCCTGCGTCCGAACCCTTCTATCGAGCTACCGGGGCAGATGCATTCGGCCTCGAACGACGCCGTCACTTCGCGACGCGAGGCAAGACGTTGCTCGACATCGACGACGAATTGTTCGGTGACCTCAGTCGTCTCGATGCACCCTCGGCATCTGGTCAACGAAAGATTCAAGGCCACGGGGCGCTCATCACCGCGCTCGAGACCGCTCGAACCGGCCGTCTCGGCGACATTGTGGCCACAATTCAAGGTGAGCAGGACGAGATCATTCGTTCTCGCCTGCAGGGTTTGCTCGTCGTGCAAGGCGGGCCGGGGACCGGCAAGACGGTCGTTGCGCTGCACCGCGCTGCCTACCTGCTTTACTCGCATCGCTTTCCCCTGCAAGACCAAGGCGTGCTCGTCGTTGGTCCCAACCGGCTCTTCCTGGCCTACATCGAACAGGTTTTGCCGTCGCTCGGCGAGGCGGGGGTCCGGCTTGCGGTACTCAGCGATCTCGTCACTCCTCGGGTACGGACCGATCGTCTCGGAAGCGAAGAAGCCGCAGCGGTTAAGGGCGACCTGCGAATGGTCGAACTCATTCGCCGGGCCGTGCGTCAACGAGAGCGCGGCCTGCGAGATGACTTCGTGCTTGGTTACGGCTTGCAGAATCTGCGGTTGACGGCGTTCGAAAGTGACCAGATCGTCCGGGAGGCTCGGCGCCGCTTCCGCACGCACAACGCTGCGAGGAAGTTCATCGAGAACGAGGTGTTTGGAACGCTCGCGGTGAGTGGACGCGATGAGGTCGACCCTGGCTTGTTGCGCGACAGGATTCGCCGTACCTGGCAGGTTCGAGAAGTGCTGGAATGGATGTGGCCGATCCTCACACCCGCTCAGCTCTTGCACGACCTCTTTCGAAGCCCGGCCCTGCTCGCAGCCGCGGGTCGAGGACTTTACTCCGCCAGTGAGCTCGCCGTCTTGGCCCACACGAACGAGGTGCATGCCGATGCACTCGTGTGGACCTTCGACGACGCGCCACTGCTCGATGAAGCACGAGCGCACCTTGGTGCTCGCCCTGGGAAGAAGAGTCTCGATGAGGTTCGAACCTTTGGTCATATCGTGATCGACGAGGCCCAAGATCTTGCGCCGATGGCGCTTCGGATGATCTCCCGACGGTCACTGAACGGTTCGATGACCATCGTTGGTGATCTCGCCCAATCGACCGGATCGTGGGCTCGGGATTCTTGGGATGACGTCATCGAACAGCTTCCAACGAATGCGAAATATGAACCGGTCCGTCGAGAACTCACCACGGGATACCGCATCCCTGCACCTGCAATGGCGCTCGCTGCTCGCGTGCTCACCGAGGCTGCCCCGGGGCTGAAGCCGCCGGTCTCGATTCGAGATGTTGGTACCACTCCGTTGATCACCAAGGTCGACGACCTCGCCGACGCTGTCCCGAAAGCCATCCGCCGCGAACTCGCCGAGATTGGTCAAGGCAATATTGCGGTGGTCGTTCCGCGCTCACTCGTTGACTCGGTGAGTGCAACACTTGACGCAGCAGAGCTCGACTTTGGCCGCGCGAGTCGTTCTGGACTCGACCGTCAGGTGGCGGTCGTGCCAGTGCAGCTCGTAAAGGGTCTCGAGGTTGACGCGGTGCTCGTCGTCGAGCCCGCTCGGATCATCGCCGAGGAGCGCCAAGGTATGCGGGCGCTCTACGTTGCGCTAACGAGAGCGACAAAGCGGGTCGGCATTGTGCATACCGACCCGCTGCCCAACGTGCTCAGCTAGTGGCCCCCAGGCGGTAGTCCCGCTACCTACTGCGTGAGTGTTGGCTGGACGTCGATCTCAAGGTTGCCGACGACGGGTTCAGTGAAGACCGATCGACCGTTCACGATCCGAGCGTTGACCTGAAGGGTGATCCACAGATCTCCGGGGTTATCGGGAATGTTCGTCAAGTCAATGACGCCACCGTTCTCGTGGAGCGCAATGTTCTCCAGTGGCACGCCATCAAGATCGACGAGTGGCGGCCCGAATTCTCCAACGGTGATCGTTGCGAAGGCAGTTTCACTGATCGCCAGAATGTTCGATGGCAGACGGATCACGCCGTAACGCTCGCGGCCGCTTCCGTCGGTGCACTGACATGGGTCGATCCGGTCTGAGATCGCGGCGTCGTTACATGGCCCTAAGCCAAGGGGGTTAAACGAGAAGAACACTGCTTGGTCGCCGAGTCCGATGATGCAACGATCTGCAACGACCGCAAAACCATACGGCAAAGCGTTGCCGAGGTTGTCGGTGATGCCGTCGTCGGTCCGAAGGTAGGCGCCGCCCTCATCAGGGCCATCAGTGCAGGCGCTTTGGGTTTGCCAGTTCCAACAGCCAACCAAGTTCGAGAAGCCGCCGGCAAAGAAGGTTCGCACGCCTTTCCACGAGAGTGTGTCTCCTCCCCAGCGCTCGCCAAGTTCGGACAATCCCTCGGTCAACCCCGGAAGCGGACCGGCGTTACCCCAGCTAACAGTACTGACACAGTTGTTGTTGCCGGAGTTGATGTTGAACACGCACACGCCGATTGGCTGAGCGTTGGTGTTGTAGCGGGTGAACGTGAGGTTGTCGCCGCCGTTGCCAAGAGTGTCGCTAAAGATTGGCGCACCACACGAACCAATCTCGCCGTTGCCCGACGCCAGGTTGAGGCAGTGGAAGAACACGCCGGTGTCGGTGTTCTGGGTGAGGACCAGCGTGTCGCCGATCTGCTCGCCGTTGCTGACGTGGAACCTTTCGCCGTCGCGTTCTGGCAGGCGAGGATCGGGGTTTTCTGGTGTGCCGAGCCCAGCAAGAAGCGCTGTTGGGGCACCGCACCGTTGCATTGCGAGTGTCACGCAAGCCCCATAGCCGTCCTGTGAGAAGACATACAAGCGGCCGTTGTTTTCGAATGGTCCGTGGATATTAATCCATGCCGACCACCATGCGTCCGTGGGCTGTTCGAACAATGGTATGAACGACGTACCGCTACAGTAGTCCTTCGTGTTGGCATCGAAACAGACCAGGCCGGTCATCCCGGCGTCTGGGTCGCGACCAGAGAAGTACAGCTTTCCAGCAGGTGAGATGTATTCGACGGGTCGGTTTCCGGTCTGGAATTCAAGCTCGTACGGCGCACCGTCGCAGTCCGTGCCGTTGATCTCTGGGTCGACGTCTACCCGCTGACAGATAATCTGACCCCACATGCGGCCGTCCGAGTGGTGGTTGACGGCCCAAACCTCGTCGTAGTCTTTGATTTCTGGGTTTGGGTCGGGGTCTCGGTCATAAAGGAGAGGTGCGAATCCATCGCCGTTACCGCTACCGCCGAACCCAATAAATGGCGGGTTGAGCGTGATTGGTTGATTGCACAAGGCGCCGCAGTTCGAGAGCAGTGCCTGCGCCCCGCGGTCGATCGTTGGAGCGTCGCGAATAATGTCGGAGAAATACTGTTCGCCGCTGCGTTCGATGCTGACCTCGATGACACGGGTGAACGAGTTCGTTCCGGTGGTTGCGTTGCTGGTATCGACGAATGCCCGAGTGATCGTGATCACCGAACCGTCGTCGGCGGTCAACGTCGCCGTCGACGTGCTGTTGATGTCGAGCAGGTTGCCGTCGGAGCCGGTTGGATCGGTGGCAAAGACGAAGACCGGTGGGTTGGTGAACGTGAGGTTGCTCGTCTCGAGGAGGGTTTGGACGGTTGCTACCGCAGCTCGGAATCCTTGTTCCTCGGCTTCTCGCACCAAGTTCTGGCCGTCGGGTCGAGCAAGGAGCTCGGCCCATGTGTCCACGGGGCCTCCGGGAAGGTCGGCGAAGTACGCTTTGGTTTCGCGATCGAATGCGGCCACGCCATTAAGTGATCCCACGTCGGCTGCGCGCTGTTGTTCTCCACCCTGGCGGTACCACGCGCCGAGGTCGGTTGCGAAGGCCGCGACAAAGAGCAGCAGAAGCATTACGAGCGCTGTCATGACGAGGATCGCGCCACGCTCAGATTCCGAGCGTTCGATCCTGGACTGGAGGTTGGCAAAAGAGTTCACGCCGTACCTTCGGCGCATTGGACGAGAACCTTTCTAGGCAGTTTGTCCCGTTCAACCGCCATGCATGTGCCGTTGGTCACATACGATGCGGGCGTTGGCACGCCCGGCGACCGCTGCTCGCAGTTCAAACGGCGTTCTCGCAGCGCTCGACACTACGGTTGTCGGTGTGTCCATATCGCCACTTGACCACTTTTCTCGTCCCGTCCGGGCATGGTTCGAAACGTCATTTCCTGCGCCGACCCCACCGCAAACGTTGGGGTGGCCACATATTGCACGTGGCGCGAACGGGTTGATCGTCTCACCCACTGGTTCTGGTAAGACGCTGTCCGCCTTTCTTTTTGGTATCGACCGGTTGATGACGAGCGAGGTCCCAGAGCGAGACGCACGAACTCGGCTCCTGTACATTTCGCCGCTACGAGCTCTCGCTGTCGATGTCGAGAAAAATCTGCGAGCGCCGCTACGGGGGATCACCCTCGCCGCCGAACGACTCGGCGAGACAGTGCACGTTCCAACCGTTGGCATGCGCACGGGTGACACGCCCGCCGATGAGCGGCGCAAACTCGTTCGCAACCCTCCTGACCTCCTCATCACGACTCCAGAGTCGCTGTATCTGATGTTGACCTCGGCGGCCAAGGAGACGCTTCGGTCGGTCGATGCGGTGATCATCGACGAGATTCACTCGGTCGCTGCGACAAAGCGGGGCGCACACCTGGGGTTGACCCTCGAACGGCTGGAACGCCTCGTTGGTCGGCCCGTCCAGCGCATTGGCCTATCGGCAACACAGCGACCACTCGACGAAATCTCCCGATTTCTGGGCGGGCGGGAGGTTGTTGATGGAGTTCACTCGTGGCGGCCGGTCGAAATAATCGACGCCGGCTCCGAGCCCAATATGGATATCGAAGTCATTGTTCCGGTCGAGGACATGGCCGAACTCGGCAAGGTCGCCGACGAGCCGCTCAGTGGTCCAGCTGTATCTGGCCCGCAGCGGACGAGTATCTGGCCATCGGTACACCCTCGGATTCTCGACCAGATCCGCGCCCACAATTCGTCGATCGTGTTCGTCAACTCGCGACGTCTTGCCGAGCGGCTGGCTGGGCGCCTCAACGAAATTTGGGACGAAGAAGACGAGATTTCGCGCCAACGCAGCACCGACGTTGAAGGTGCGAATACCAACCCCGCCGAGCACCAAGATGAGTTCCAACGGATCCAAGCCCATCATGGATCCCTGTCGAAGGCCAGGCGACTCGACATCGAAGACCAGCTAAAGCGAGGGGCGATTCGAGCAATCGTGGCCACCAGCTCCCTCGAGCTCGGTATCGATATGGGAGCGGTCGATCTCGTCATCCAGGTGGAATCTCCCGGCTCGGTAAGCCGTGGCCTACAACGCGTCGGCCGGGCAGGCCACCAGGTCGGCGCACGGTCGACCGGCAAGATCTTCCCAAAACACCGATCCGACCTGCTCGAGACTGCGGTGGTCGTCGATCGCATGCAGAAGGGCGAGATCGAGCACACGCGCTATCCGCGCAATCCGCTCGATGTGCTCGCTCAGCAGATCGTGGCGATGACCGCGCTCGAAGATTGGGGCTTCGACGAACTTCTGGCGACGATCAGGTCAGCAGCGAACTTTGCCGAGCTCTCCGACGATGTCTTCGAAGGGGTCCTCGACCTGTTGTCGGGGCGGTACCCGTCTGAAGAATTTTCCGAGTTGCGACCCCGAATCGTGTGGGATCGGGTGGCAGGAACGATCCGGAGTCGCAAAGGGGCCCAACGACTAGCGGTCACCAACGCGGGCACCATTCCCGATCGCGGGCTCTACGGGGTGTTCCTTCCCGACGGCACTCGTGTTGGCGAACTCGATGAGGAGATGGTCTACGAGTCCCGCCCGGGCGAGACATTCTTGTTGGGCGCGTCGACATGGCGTATCGAGGACATCACGTTCGAGCGTGTCGTGGTGACGCCGGCTCCAGGCCAGCCCGGGAAGATGCCGTTCTGGCACGGAGACGGCCCTGGGCGTCCAATCGAACTTGGTCAGGCCCTCGGAGCGTTTGTCCGTGAGATCCAAGCCGTCGACGATGACGCAGCCAAACGCCGTCTGGTCGAGCGTCACGGCCTCGACGAGCTCGCGGCCGCCAACGTCCTCAACTACGTGTCGGATCAACGCGAGGCGACCGGCGTGGTCCCCGATGACCGCACCATTGTGGTCGAGCGGTTCCGAGACGAGATCGGCGATTGGCGAGTGTGCATCCTCTCACCGTTTGGGGCACAAGTTCATGCGCCGTGGGGTATGGCGCTTCGGGCCCAGCTGTCGCAGCGGTGGGGCATGGACGTCGAGATGATGTGGGCCGACGACGGCATCGTGATCCGGCTACCCGAGTCCGCCGAGGAGATCGAGCTCGACGACCTCTTTCTCGATCCGACCGAGATCGATGAGCGGGTTGTCGCCGAGCTTCCTGGAAGCGCGTTGTTTGCGAGTCGCTTTCGTGAGTGCGCTGGGCGCTCACTGTTGTTGCCCCGTCGTCGACCTGACCAACGGACACCATTGTGGCAGCAGCGGCAGCGCGCGGCGGATTTGTTGCGGGTCGCCGCGAAGTATCCGAGCTTTCCGATCCTGCTCGAAGCAACGCGTGAGTGTTTGAACGACGTGTTCGACGTGCCAGCGTTGCGAACTGTCTTGCACGGGTTGTCCGACCGTTCGATTCGCATGGTGCCGGTAGAGACGCCGCGTGCGTCGCCGTTTGCTCAGTCGCTCTTGTTTGGGTGGATTGCGGTGTACATGTACGAAGGTGACGCGCCATTGGCCGAGCGTCGCGCTGCCGCGCTTTCGCTCGACCGGGATCTTCTTCGAGATCTCCTCGGCGCCGAGGAGTTGCGCGAGCTACTCGACCCAGGGGTCTTGGCCGACCTCGAGCTCGAATTGCAGCGGTTGGTCGATGGACGCCGAGCTCGAGACGGCGACGAATTGCACGACCTGTTCCGCATTTTGGGGCCCCTCGATCGGCACGAGATCGACGCTCGTTGCACCGACGATGTCGACGTCGATGCGGCCCTTGCGCAGTTGGTGAAAGATCTGCGCGTCATCGAGATTGGCATTGGCAACGATCGCCGGTTCAGCGCCTCTGAAGACGCCGGGCGGCTTCGTGATGCGTTCGGCGTCTCGCTACCCATGGGACTTCCCGCCGCCTACATCGATAGCGTCGATGACCCGGTGGGTGACTTCGCCATCCGCTTTGCAAAGACCCACGGCCCGTTCGTGACCGAGCAGTTTGCGTCCCGCTTTGCGCTCTCAGTCGAGCGCGCCGATGCGGCGCTCGAATCGCTCGCCGCGTGCGGTCGACTGGTGCGAGGCGAGTTCCGCCCTGACGGGACAACACGCGAGTGGGTCGACGACGGGGTGCTTCGCCAACTACGCCGCCGATCGCTCGCTGCTCTGCGTGCCGAGGTGGCTCCAGTCGAGAAGAACACCCTCGCTCGGTTCCTTCCGCACTGGCAAGGTGTTGGGATTCCTCGTCGGGGCCCCGACGGCCTCGCCGACGTCATTGCGATCCTGCAAGGCGCAGCCATTCCGGCGTCGGTCCTTGAACGGTCGGTGTTGCCGGCGCGAATGGCCGAATACCGAACGAGCGATCTCGATGCGTTGATGACATCGGGTGAGGTCGTGTGGATTGGTGCCGGGGCGATTGGTTCGAAGGATGGTCGAATTCGCCTAGCCTTTCGAGATCACGCGGCGTTGCTCATTTCGCCGAACGATGCGCCTCCTGCCGAGCCGTTGCACGACGCGCTTCGGTCCCACCTCGCTGCGAACGGAGCATCGTTTTGGTACGACCTCGTGGGCGCAGCGCAGCAACTGGGTTTGCAGTACGGCGACAAGGCAGTCCTCGCTGCGCTGTGGGATCTTGTGTGGGCTGGAGAGGTCACGAACGATTCGTTGGCGCCTGTGCGGTCATTTCTCGGCACGAAAAAGTCACGGTCTTCGACACAACGTCGACGCCGGCCACGGGTTGGTCAGATGCAAGCTGCTGGTCCGCCCCAGGCCGCCGGTCGTTGGTCGCTGGTTTCGGGACTGCTGACTCAGCAAGCTCCGCCCACCCAACGCACGACAGCACAGGCGCTGCAACTCGTCGAGCGTTATGGCGTGTTGACTCGCGAAGCAGCGTTGGGTGAGGGGATCAGCGGCGGTTTCGCCGGGGTGTATCCCGTGCTCAAAGCGCTTGAGGAGCGAGGCGATCTTCGACGGGGCTACTTCGTCGAAGGACTTGGTGCAGCACAGTTCGCGTTGCCGGGCGCGGTCGACCGGTTGCGCACTTCGGCGGCGACGGACTTCGAAGAGGACTCGGTGGTATTGCTGGCGGCGACCGACCCAGCACAACCGTTCGGGGCGTCCATTCCGTGGCCCGATTCGGCTGGCCGTCCGGCGCGTGCGGCGGGAGCGCACGTGGTGATCGTCAACGGCGAGGCCGGAATCTATGTGGATCGGGGAGCCAAGTCGGTCGTTGGTTTCCCAGCCGCCCACGAAAGTTCGCTGTGGGTCGATGCGCTGAAGGATTTGGCACGCCGAGGACATGTCCGTTCGCTCGAGATATCGAAGATCGACGGCGATCCGAGCGGCGATTCTCCTCTTGCCGACATCCTTACTGAGCACGGTTTTGTGAAGGCCTACAAAGGCCTGACTTGGATCCCGCCGCGCCGTTGAGCGACGCGGTTGAGCGACGCGGTTGGGCTAGTCGGTGAGGCCTTCGGCTTCGAGGCGAGCGAGCAGTTCGTCTCGGATACTTCGACCGGGTTCGCGTGCTTTGGCTCCGGCGACGCGCCAGCCGTGTCGGGAGGAATACAACAGCGGGTCCTCGCCGAGACGGCCCTCGCCGAATTGGCTCACCCTCGCCAAGAAGAGGTCATGGTCGAGTGCAGTGTCGAGCTTTTCGATGACATCGCACTTGATCCACGAGATGTTGTTTGCCACGACCGGTACGCCATCGACCTCGGTCAAATATTCGGGAGCGATGTATTTGAACTTTCGACCGGGATACGAAAAGTACTGGCCAACGTCGACCTGGTCGCCAGCGAGGTTCGAAACCGTAAACCAGCCAGACGCCTCGATGAGCGCGTGCGTGTCGTGTTTGGGTGAGATCGACGCCAGCATGATTGGTTCATCGAAGGACACCTGCATTACCCAGTGGGAGCAGTACCCCCTGGTCACGCCGTCGTGAGTGGAGGCAACGACCTGCACTCCCTTCATCATCTGTCCTAGACATCGCTTCAAGTCTCGATCCATAGATCGAATTCTAGGTAGGGGGAGAGGCCGACAGCGGATCAGTTCAAACGTCCCCAGAGCGCGTTGATCTCGGGGTCGTCGGGGTCGATTGTTGCGCGCAGTTTGGCTGCGATATCGAAGCGAGCGCGTGCCTCGGCAATGTCGATCAACATCCGTTGATCGCTGGGTTCGAGGGGTAGTAGCGAACGGACCTCGAGTAGGCGATCGAACTTTCGGTGGTCGTCTGCCCACGATCGCATGAGGTTGTTGCACACCCGGATGACCACGCCACTCGTGGGCATGGGGGTCAACAGCTGATCGTCGACTTGTATGTCGTGGCCAAAGATCGATCGCATTCGTTCGTCGAGGGCGGCACGGTCAACTCGGGTACCCGAGAAGGCATCGATAAAGGTGTCGGCAATGGTGGGGACCCGAACAACAACGTGGCCTGGTAGTCCAATGAGTTCGAGCGGCAGACCGAGTCGTGACCCAACGGCTACGACAACAACTCCGAGTGTTATTGGCATTCCGGTTTGGCGCTCGAGCACCCGGTCGAGGAACGAGTTCTCTTCGCCGTGATAGTTCTCGACATCGCCAACGAAGCCGCCCGTCCCAAAGAGCCCGCCGATGAGCGCATCGACCATCTCGAGTGTCGCACCGGGTTCCTGAGTGGGAATGTGGATTCTGCTGGCCCACTCGTCGAGATGTGCGAGGCCTCGTTCGACTACTCCAGCCCGCTGCTGGAAGCATTGGCTGACCAAGAGCAGGGCTCGGTCGATGGGGGGATTGGGCTGATTGAGTAGCGCCGCGAGTTCCGCCGCGGAATCGAGGGGGTCGTCCACGCTTTGGAGACTAGCGGTGCAAAGGTCCGGGCCTCGGATGGTCTGGCAACGTCGTGAACCACACATGGGGGAACGGCAGAGAAGCGTGCGATGCCTACAGAATGTGTGTGTTTTGCTATTCGCTGGCATTTTCTGTTGCAATGGATGGAATGGCACGCGTCATGGCTCTTCCTACCGGACGAGCGTTCGTCGCGTTTGCGGTCACGGCGCTCGCTGCCTTGTTCCTGCTCGTGATCTTCCGTCCAGGCGATGAGTCGGCCGCAGCCATCACCCTCGACAATCCAACCGCCTGGATCGAACACGGCATCGACGGCGAGCTCTTGCAGATCAATGGTGTCACCGGGGAAATCTCCTCGCGGATCGAAGTGGCTGGCGACGGGGACGACTTTGTCGCGATGCCCCACGCCGATGGTGCCGTTGTTCTAAATACTTCGCGCAACACCATCTCGATGGTGAACGGATCTTCCCTGACGGTCAGCGAAACGATTGAACTCTCCCTCGCCGAAGGTGCGCTCGATCGGAACCTCGCCCTCTTCGGCCACGACGATCGACAAGACGGGGTGCTCGTGATCGATGACGACCAAGTCATCCACATCGATCCGGGGTCGGGGGTTGTCACTTCTAGCGAACTTTCGTCTCCCCTCGCCGGCGTGGTGCAAGGCATGGACGGCACCGTCTTCGGCTTTGATGGCGAGCGGTCGAGCGTTGTTCGTGTCGCCGCCGACGGCGCAGCGCCACTAATCGTCGTCGAAGAGACCGCCACGGTCGATAGTGAGGCCGTGACCGATCAGCGGCAAATGGTTCGCAGCGGCGGAAGCGTCTTCGTTCTCGACCCGGCCCGCCTGTCCATGGCCGAACTCTTGGCCACCGGCGAACTCGGCCAGCCGATCTGCATGCGCAGTGCCGCAAACGGCGCCGTGCACGGCGGGGCGGGCCCCGAAGAAGACCCGATCATTCTCTCGCTGAACGCTGCGACATCGACCCTCGCAATCAGCAGCCCAAACGGGGACTGCAGCGACATCGACATCGATATTGCTGACGGCGAGTACGGCGCACCCGTGGCTGTCGACGGCGTCGCGTACCTGCCGCACTGGAGCGAGGGAAGAATCATCAGCATCGACCTCGACAGCGGGGAAGTGCTCAACGATCTACCGTTCGGCACGAACGGCGAACCATTCGAACTCGAGGTGTTTGGTTCGATGGTGTGGGCAAACGAACGACTTGGACCGTTTGCCGCTGTCGTCGACCGTGGCCAAATCACCCCGATCGCAAAGTTGTCCGCGGTACTCGCCGCTCCTGGCGATCCCGACGTCGACGGCGATGGAAGTTCACTCGCCGGAGGAAGCAACGACGACCGGGGGCTTCTTCTAATCGGCGATAGCGGAGAGGCCGTCATTGCTGCCACTGACGGGCAACGTACTGGCGGTGGAACGAGCGGGCGTTCCACTACCGACGAGCCAGTCCTCGACCAGATCGACCTTGCCCAACTGCCAGCACCGGAGGTGTTCGGGATATCTGCCGACAACGCCACCAACGGCGACGGCGACGGCGAAGATGCCAATGATGGCCAAGACGACGATGCGTTCGATGTCGCCGTGGAAACAGAGGTCGAGTCAGCGGCCGAATTACCAGAACTTGCCGAAACGCTCATTGCGAACTTCTCGGTATCGACCGTTGAGGCAACGGTCGGCGAGATCGTGCGTTTCACCGATTCGAGCCTGGGGTCTCCAGTCGAGTGGGCGTGGACCTTCGGCGACGGAACCACCCAATTGCTGCCCAACGTCGAAAAGGCATGGAGCGACGCTGGCTTGTACGAGATCATTCTCACCGTGACGAATGCGACCGGCGCAAGCTCGAGCCAGTCGACCACCGTCAACATCGTCCCCGAATCCGTGGTGCTGCCACCGAACGCCGACTTCCAATTCAGTCGCGCCACGATCGAAGAGGGCGAGTTTGTGACCTTCGAAAGTCGTACCACCGGCGAGGTCGACCTTCTCGAGTGGGATTTTGGCAACGAACGCACCGGGGTAGGAGAAGAAGTTACCCACACCTACGAAACCGCAGGCACCTTTCTGGCGGTGCTCACTGCATCGAACGAAGCAGGATCGACGACGAGCGAGGTGACCATCACCGTTCTCGACAGCGTCGAACCGCCAATCGCCGCAATTGCACCAATCCCGCAGATCGTCATGACCGACCAGTTCGTCACGTTCGAGAGCGCGTCGTTGAACGATCCCACCCGCACCCGGTGGCGCTTTGGTGACGGCACGAATGCGAACGGGCAGACCACTCGGTACTCGTGGCCGGAGCCGGGTGAATATCGAATCACGCTCGTCGTAGAAAATTCGGCGGGCACCGATCGAACCTTCGCCGACATCGAGGTGCGAGAGCGCGTCGTCGAACCCGTGTCGAGCTTCAGCCAAAGCGCAACCCAGGTGCTGGTTGGGGAGACGATCCAATTCACCAACGAGTCAGCAAACAGCCCCGACCAGTTCGTCTGGAACTTCGATGACGGCGAGACCGCGGCCACCCGCAACCCCCGGCACTCCTGGAATGAAGCGGGCACCTATCGTGTCACCTTGCGAGTTGCCAACGAGGCCGGAAGCGACCGGAGTGGCGTCACGATCGTCGTGAACGAACCCGTCGACCCGCCGGTCGCATCGTTCAGGGTAGGTTCGACGGTCATTGCAACCGGCAGCGACATTGGGTTCCAAGACACGTCGGCAAATGATCCCGAGCAATGGCAGTGGGAATTTGAGGGCGCCGGAACATCGACCGATCAGAACCCGTTCCGACGATGGGACAGGGCGGGCACCTACACCGTCCGGCTCACCGCAAGCAACGAAGGCGGCCGGTCATCAAGCGAGACCGAGATCACCGTCCTCGATCCGCCAACGGCCTCGTTCCGGTTCGAGATAGTCGACGAAAATACTGTGCGCTTTATCGACCAGTCGCAGAACGCGGATCAGTGGCGTTGGAACTTCGGCGATGGTGCAACATCGAGTGAGCAAAATCCGATTCATGACTTTGCGGGCGGTTCGTTCAACGTGACGCTCACAACCGCAAATCAAGTGGCAACCGCAGGTCCGGCGAGCCAGCGTGTGACAATCTCGAACCCTCCAGTCGCCGTCGCCACATGCAGTGTGTCGGGACGTCAATTGAGCTGCACGAGCGAAGGCTCTGCCCGGGCAACCGGGTTTGCGTGGAGCGCCGCTGGAGCGGTCACCAACTCGACACCGGACCAGCCAACGACGTTCTTCTCGTTCGATCGCACCGGACAGCCACTCGTCACCCTCACCGTCACCAGTGCCGAAGGTGAGACCGACTCGGTCACGATCAGAGCGCCCAGCGTGCAAGCCGGACAGGAACCCCGCGTACTCGATGTGCGCATTGCTTCGATCGACGGAAACCTCGTCCGACTCGAATCCGACTTCGATCGTGACCCAACCCGCTGGGAGTGGAACATCCCCGGGGCCGAACTCGTCGCAGGCGGCGATACCTCCTCGCCGACCTTCCGTGTCCCTGGAAACGGCAGGTACTCGGGTCAAGTCATTGCGAGCAACGTGTTCGGGAACGACAGAGACCCGGTCAGATTCACCGTCGACTCCATTGCACCTGACGAACCTGACGAGGTGGCGGCGGCATTTACGTGGCGGGTCATTGAGCCCGGTGTGGTGGAGTTCGTCAACACATCTACAGCCGCCGACGACGCCGAGATCACCTTTCGTCTCAGCGGCCGCGAAGAGGTCCTATTCGTCGACGACAATCGCCTCGTCGTCCGCTATCCGGACGAGGGCGGAACATTCACCGTCACCCTCGTTGTCCGTGACCGCACCGGCAGGGATACCTTCACCCAAGATGTCGTCGTGCCGCCGGTCGACGGCTGATTCGGACCGTCCTTCACCGTCACGCACTGACAGACTTTCCCCATGCCTGAAGGCGACACGATTCACCGAACAGCGAACCGGCTCAGGCCGGCCCTCGTCGACGCCGAACTGCTGAGGTTCAGCGCACCGCGTCTCGCTCGTGACCGCCCTCGCCCCGGCGAACACATCACGGCCGTGACCGCAACCGGCAAGCACCGACCTTTGCCTCTCGAACGTCGACATCGACGAGGTTGTCCGCCGAGCACGAACGCTCGTGTCGGGCAACGAGATGATCGCCGATGTGCTGCTCGATCAGCGGGTCGCATCGGGAATCGGCAACGTCTACAAGAGCGAGGTGCTTTGGTCGCTACAGACCAACCCCTTCGACACGATCGACACCGTTGCAGATGAACGCCTGGCACAGCTCTATCGGCGTGCATCACGACTGCTGATCGCGAACTTGACGACCACGTCACGCACCACCGTCCCCGGAGGTTTGGCGGTATATGGGCGACGCGGCAAACCCTGTCGCCGGTGCGCAACACCGATCCTCAAAAAGGACCAAGGCCAATTCGCCCGCATCACCACATGGTGCCCCCGGTGCCAACCCGCCTCCAGCTAGCGCCCGGCTCCCGCTCTGGCACTTCGTGCGGGCCGCTCGGGCCCCGGCTCGCCTATTCGGTGCTGATTGCGTCAAGAACATTCATGCGTCCGGCGAGCCAGGCCGGATAGACGGCGGCGGCGAGGCCCGTCAGCGCAGCAAAAACCAGGTACGCAACCAACGTCGGGATCGGAACCGAAATCGTCGTCACCAAGATTTCAGGAAGCTTCGCGGTAATCAAAACCCCGAGCCCAACACCGGCCGCAAGACCAAAGACCCCACCGAAGATCGCGATAATCACACCCTCCCAACGAATAATCCAGCGCGTTTGTGATCGGGTCGTACCAATCGCCCGAAAAAGGCCAATCTCGCGAGTTCGTTCAAACACCGAAAGTGCCAGGGCAATAAGGATGCCCAGAATCGCCGTGAATCCGGAGAGCCCGAGGAGCACGTTTACCGTCGCCAGCGTCTGATTGAGTTGCAGCTCGGTCGCCGCGGCAAACTCCTCACGGTTACTGACCTCAAGGATTGGAAAGTCCGTCAACAGTTCGGCTTCGATCGCCGCACGAGCTACTTCTTCGGGAACCCCAGATGCGGTCACCACCGTGAGGAAGTTGTCGCTACCAGTCGGGAAGTGACGCTCCCACAAGTCGAGGGTGATGACGCGATTTCCGAGAACGAAACCGTTCTCATAAATCCCGGCAACGACAAGGTCTTCGCTTTGGAGATCAACGAACAGCGCCGAGAACGTGTCGCCGACCGAAAGTCCCTTCTCCTCAGCGACTTGATCGACGAGGTAGACGGCGTTGTCACGCGTTGCAAGGTCCAGATCGCGCTCGATGAAGTCGGGGTCGACGTGGCGGTCCAGGTTCGCAAAGTCAACCGCTGCCGCATCGTTCACCTCGACATCGGTGCCGAGCTCATCCCGTAGCGCCAGAAGCTCTTGCGGGTCGAGGTCGGCGTCGTCATCGATCAGTTGAAGCACGATTGGAAGAAACTCGATGAAGTCTTCAGCGCGCAGTTCGCCCGACTCACTCGTCACCCACGCCGCCGGGAAGGCAACGCGAAACGGCACGACCGACTCGACTTCGTCAAGGGCGGCAACACGCTCAGCGGCCGCCGCCGAAAATGGCGTACCGCCCGGTCCGTTCTGCGGGCCTCGAATCAGCCAATCCGCCGTGATCGAAGAATCGAGCGCGTCGCTGACAGAAGACTTGATCGAATCGCCGACCACGGTCACGGCGGTCACGAGCGCCAGACCAATCATCAAGGCCGCCGCGGTGGTTGCTGTCCGCTGCGGATTGCGCGAGGCATTCGACCGGGCCACTCGACCAGCCAACCCCCTGGCCCCGAGTGCTGTTCGTATCGTGCCATAGCTCGTGATCACCAACATCACGGCAATGAATACGAGCGGCAAGACGAGCGCTATCGGCGAGATCGCCGTTCCTGTGGCGTCGATCACCGTATTGGGAACACCGGAGACCAAAATGAATCCAGCCGCTCCGAGAGACACAACGCCACCCAACCCGAACGCAACACCGGCAAGCCCGACCACGACCATCGTCGGCCATTTCCCGACGAGCGTGGTGACGTGTCCAGCGAATATCGGCATAATGAGGATCGAGCCGACGAGAACGAGGATCGAGCCCGCACCGATCAACCCAAAGGTCTCTCCGAGCTCGAAGCTCCCAAAGAGACTCACCAGCAACGTGATGATGCCAATGGGGAGCATGACGAATCGGGCGGCCGGACGCCACGCCAACCGGACAGCGAAGTAGACGAGCGCCGCGGCAACGAGCGGCACTCCAATCGTTGAGCGCCAACCGAACTGAAACACGAACCGAAGAGGGACCAGCGCCACTACGAGCAGTACGGCCCCGAGAACCCGGTTGTTGACCGACTCCAGCTCGGTTTGGGTTGCGCCATCACGCATTGCGGCGAGCGGAGAGACGCGGCGAGCTTGAATTGCTGGCCACAACGACGCGCTCATCGTGACAAAGATGCCGGTGAAGATCGCCGCCGTGATCGCAAAGCCGCTGAGCGGCAGCCCAGTGCTGTCGGGAAATCCGAGAGCGATGAGTGCCGCCCGGAGAAGCCACGCCAGACCAAGCCCGACCGGAATCCCAACAATCGTCGAGAAAATACCGAGCGCAAGCGCCTCGCCAAACATCAGCTTGGTGACTTGGCTTCCGAGCGCGCCAACGGCCCGGAGCAGGCCCAACTCTCGGATTCGTTGCCCGAGCGTGATCGAAAACACGTTGTAGATGAGAAACCAGCTGACGCCGCTGATGATCGCCGCGAAGGCCAGCAGCACGGTTTGGAAGATGTCGAGAAACTCGCTGAATTGCCCCTGCGTCTCGGCGAGCACCTCTTCTTGGGACCGGACGATGATGTTCTCGTCGACGACATTGGCAATATTGGCCATGACCGCGAGCTGATCAGCGTCTTGCTCGATGATGACCGTGATGTCGGTGAAGCCTTGCCCATCGTTGAGAAGCTCGACCGCGGTGTCCTCGTCGAATGCAACAATGCGCGCCCCGACGAGTGCATTTCGCTCGGGGTTCGCAAAGGTAAAGGTGCCGGTGAGTTCGAAGGTACGGCCGGGCTCGGTCTCTGTAGGAAGCTGCAACACATAACGTTCGCCGAGCTCGTAATCGCCGTCGGCGAACGCATCAATATCGAGCGCAAACTCATCAGGGCCCACCGGAGGGCGCCCGGATTGGCGGAACAATCTCGTATTCGGTGCGTCGCCATCCCACAAGCTGCCGAGATTTGGTCCGGCCGGGGCAAAGGTCGGAACACCCTGGCCATCGACGGCTATGACCCCGACGTTGATCACACGAGGCTGCACGGCGAGGACGCCGTCGATTGGCGTGATGCGTTCGACGTGGTTCGTCGAGATGGTCGGAGCAATTAGTCCATCGCCGAACTCGATTCGCGGCTGTACCGCAATGTCGTATCCCGATTCGATGTTCTCGGCGAGCTCACCAAATGTGGTGCGGAGCCCGCCGGTAAAGATCAGGACCGCAACGACGAGGGCGACGGCGAAGGTGATCGCGATGCAGGTCAGTACGTAGCGAAGCGGCCGTTGTACCAAGTTCTTGAGCACCAGCCGAAACAGCACAAGCTTCACGATACGCCAGCGGGTTCGCAACGCATCTGCACGGCGTCGCGGAGTCGCTTCTTGTCCAAGTTTCTCCCGCCCGCCTACGTTCGGGCCGCTCCTGCTGTAAGCATGGGCGGGTGATGCGTATTCGACCACGTTTCTGGCTGGCCATGTTCGCATTTGCTGGCGTACTGACTGCATGTTCGTCGTCGAGTTCGAGCGACCAATCTGTGTCCAATGACGAACTGTCGTCGAGCGGAGCGATCGCGACCGAAGCCACGACCTCGACTACGACCACCTCGACGATTCCGCCACAACCGCCCAACGTTCGGATGCCCGAGATGGCCTTTGCCGTCGTTGGGCGTCAGGTTTCAGAAGCGGTTGTTGTCACCGACCCCAACGGCGACGATGTCGTGATTCGCGCCTTCGGCGATGACGTGCCCGGATTCCGGCCAGTGACCAACGTGCGCGGCACGATCATCGGGTTCGAATGGGAACCCACAGAGGCTGGCGAATGGCAGGTCGAAATGACCGCAACCGACTCCGGTGGGCTTGTCGGAAACGCAACGGTGGAACTGATTGCCCACCACGAACCGAGCGTCGACATGTTGCTCGCAATGGGAGATTCCATCGCTGCTGGCTTTGGCCGGGATCGAAGCGACTTCGTTGGCGCCGATGACTGCTTTCGCAGCGAGGCCGACGCGTACAGCACGTTGGCGTTCGACCAACTGATCGAAGCCGGTTCGCTGGGGTCACAATCCGAGCTGCTCATCGTGGCGTGCTCCGCCGCCGGGTCGAGCGACCTCGCGACGCTCGCCACCTCGGCGACGGACCGACAAGGCAATGTCATTGGCGATTCGATGTCTCAGCTCGAGCGTGCGACCTTGCTCAACCCGACGGTCGTGACGCTCACCATCGGTGCGTCAGATGTTGGTCTCTTCGACCTCGAGGAGTTCCTTCTTCCCGATGCCGGTGGAAATCCTGTTGCCGCTGTTGATGCTGTCGAACTCGATCGACGGATTTCGACAGTCCGAGCCAACCTCGGCAATACGTTCGATGTGTTGATGGCGACGACGAGTGCGCACGTGGTCATCACCACGGCGTTCAACCCCGTTGCGAGCACCCCGATCGGCGTCGAGGGTTGCCGTGGGGATTGCATGGTGGCTGCGAGCAACCGCATCGTCGACGAGCTGAACACCATGCTGTTGGAGGTGGCCGCCGGCCAACGCGAGGGGAGGGTGTCGGTTGCTCGGCTCGACGGAGTTGCCGACGTCTTTGAAGCGCCAAATGGGCTCGGCGTCGATGCGCTGCGCGACGGGTTGGGTCCGTTTCAGGGTCTCGTCGACACCTTCACCGGTGGTGCCACTGCGCTGTGCGCTGACGACGGTGGCGTCGACGCTCCGTTGATATCGGCGCTCGACTGCGCACATCCCAATACCGATGGGCAACGCGCCATTGCAGAGGTCGTGGCTGACGTCCTGCTGTCGATCTGAAGCTCGGACTCTCCTAGGCTGTGTGTTTAGCAAGGGCGGGTGCGCCAGAAGGGTAAGACGTTGGTCGCGATAGCTGTCGGTCGTCCGTTCGGCCCCTACCAAATTCGCGACGTCCTCGGAAAAGGCGCCTCTGCCACTGTCTTTGTCGGCCGACGGTCCGACGGGGTCGACGTTGCGGTAAAGGTGCTGTCGACCTTTGCGATGGGCAATGCCGATTTTCGTGCCGCGGTTCCGCGCGAGTTCAATGCGTTGAACAAGATTCGCCATCCCAATGTCATCGCCGTCGAAAAGATGGGAACGATCGCCGACGTGCTGTTCATCGAACTGGAATGGATCGATGGTCCAACGCTCGATCAGATCATGACGGCGGGCAAACCCCTCAGTGCTCACTCCGCGGTCACCATTGCGATCGGGATCGCTGACGCCCTCGCTGCATGTCACGACCAGGGTGTTGTGCATCGCGACGTTAAGCCGTCGAACGTGTTGATGCGAGGTCACGATGTTCCGGTCCTGTTCGACTTTGGACTTGCCCAAGACGACGAGAATCCAGACGCTGAACCTGGACGCCTTTATGCCACTCCCATGACGGCATCACCCGAACAGGTCGCCGCCGAAGGGAAGGTCGACGGACGCGCCGATGTGTACGCGCTCGGTGTCACGTTGTTTCGGATGGCTACCGGCAAGTTGCCCTTTTATGGCGAACGCATGGACTTGCTGCGCATGCACGCGGAGAACGAACCGCCGCCTCCACGCTCGATAGAGAAGTCGCTCGCCGAACCGCTCGAACAGGTGATCCTGCGTGCGATTAAGAAACGTCCAGAGGATCGATACCAGTCTGCTCAAGAACTCGCTGACGCATTGCGCGCTATCCCCGACGAGCAACTCGCATTGCCGAAGCGGCGTGGATTGTTCCGCCGGTAGCACCAAGTACCGGGGTCCTCGAGGTTGCGCCCGACCGGGCCGAGACCGTCGCCCAGCTAGTCGAGAACGAGGCGCTTCGGGTTAGCGACCTCGCCAGATTCGCCGCAGAACCAGCACGGGGCGCCCGGAAGATCGCGCCATGTCACGTCGCAGTCCGAACACGTCATTACCGCTGGGACCTGAGCGAGTGGTTCACGAGTGGGGAGTCCAGCGAGGCTTCGTATGAGGGGGAGCTTGCCTGCCATGACGGTGACCTTAGGTCTCGCCCCAGTCCTAGTTGGTGGATGGCACCGGACAATGCGCCAATTCGGCTACCGTTCGCATGACGACGGGATCGAAGCAGACCCCTCAAGAACAGGACCGAATATGAGCACTCCTTGCCCCCCAGCAGAAGGCGCCGCTGAGCGCGTCACAAAATTCTCCGAAGCACCGCCAATGTGCATCGATCCGTCAAAGACCTACACCGCCGTGCTCGACACCTCGTTGGGTTCGATGACGATCGTGCTCGACGCAGCAGCCGCGCCGAAGACCGTCAACAATTTCGTCGTACTTGCGCGCTACCGCTACTACGAAGGAGTCATCTTTCATCGCATCATCAACGGCTTCATGTGCCAAGGTGGCGATCCTGAGGGCAGTGGCCGCGGTGGTCCTGGCTACAAGTTCGAAGACGAACTTCCAGCGCCCAACACCTATCAGATCGGCTCTGTCGCAATGGCAAACGCCGGCCCGAACACCAACGGCAGCCAGTTCTTCTTGATCAGTGGAGGGTCCGGCGTTGGGCTTCCTCCCGCATACTCGCTCTTCGGTCAGATCACCGAAGGCCTCGACGTGCTCGAGACAATGCAGAACGTTCCGACCGCCCGCGGCGATCGCCCTCTGGAAGATGTCGTGATCAACTCGGTGACGATCACCGAGAGCTAACCGAAACGCACTCTCCCAAATACCCCGGGGGTATATCGTTATTCGGCGTCGGTCTCTTCGAGACCGGCGCCGGTTTCGTTTTCGCCTGCCTCGGTGACCTCTGGCGGCACGATAGAAAGCGCTGCCGCAGCAGCGCATGGGTTGCCCGTGCCCCGAGATCCGTCGACGTCGATGACTCGAAGATCTGCGAGGGCAGAGGCCGAATGGACCGAACTTCCGAGCCGGACTTGGTGAAGTTCACCTTCGTCGCCAACGGAAATTTCTGCGTCGAGTCCTTGCGGCGATTGGGCGGTCGTTACCATTTCGGTTTCGAGGTCGTAACCAACGAAGAAGTCCGGGCTGTTGGTGGTCGCGGTGATGTCGAGGCTTCGCGTGGTGAGCACATCGGACGTGGCCACCGTCAGCCCGTTCTCTTGGCTCACGACGGCGACCCGCGTCGTCCCTGTCTGGTTAATGATGAGGACGACGTTGGTGCCTGCCGGAATTTCCCCGGGAAGTACCACCGAACGGTCGTTGACCGCAACACCGACCAGCATGTCGCCTGTTGGTTCATCGGGCGATGCTGAGCATGCGTAGGGCACGACCCGGACGAGGGTCCGTTCGAAGATGAAGTTGATTTGGCTTGCCGAGTAGCCCGTATCGGGCTCGGTCGTCGTCGTTGCGGGAGCAGTGGTGGTCGTCGCGTCGGAAAAGGCGATGTTTGATGGCTCGCCGACACGATCGTTCTGAAACAGCGTGTTGTAGCCAAACCAGGCGGTCGCGAGGAGAAGTATCGCAACGATGAGATAGGTGACGGGGCTCACCCTGTCGTCGTCGACGAACTGGATTGGGGTGCTTGGGGAAGCGTTTCGTGTTCCGAGCACGGGGATGTTCTCGGCGGCTCGAGCCCGCGGGATGCTCGTGACGTCGGTAGTGAGCGTGTCGAGAACGTCGACGTCCTCGGTCATCCCGAGCGCATCAGATAGGCGCTGATCTTCCAGCGAGGTGTGGATGGACCGAGCCCGACGTTGCGCTATGGGATTCTTGCGACCTTTGGGCGCTGGATGTTCTTCGGGTACCTCTGGCTGGTCTTCGAAGTCCGCCATCAGGGCGGCTTCGTCGATAACTTCGGCTTCGACATTGTCCGACGCTCCGTCATCGACGTCGGGCAACTTCAAGAGCCGTCCGCTGCACTTGGTGCAAAAGTCGGCATCGGCATCGTTGCTCGTGCCGCACAAATAGCAGTCGAAGGTCGGGTCAGCCATAACACCGTTCAATCGGCATCCGGCGTCGTGAGTTGAGGGGCAATCGAGCGTTGGGGTTTGGTGGTTCGGGGGCTTTGGCGGTTAGGCCTTTGGATAGCTCTGCTCAGAGGAAACCGCACGAGACTTCGCCCACGTTCCGGCGAGGCGTCGAGCTTCGATTTCTAACGGGATGTCGAGATACGCCTGACGATGGTTTCGTGTACGAGCAAGATTCTTGAAATAGGAACCGAAATAGCTAGCGAAAAATCGAGGCATGCCCATCTCGGCGAACTGGCGGACGTGGACGAGTTCGTGGGCGAGCAGTGTGGAGGCTCGATTTTCGATGTGGTCGTCGCGGAGCAACACAAAACGTCCAATGGTCATGCCGTCGGCCGCTCGGGGGAGCAAGTTGGTCCGGATCAACCGCACGCGCGCACACAAACCGTCGGCAATGTGGGTGAACGTGGTGATTTCTTCGGGGTCGAGGTTGCGCCTCCGCGGGGCGTTGGTGTGTGCCATTTCCGGAGCGTATCAGTGGCGTCCTCTTCGCGATTCGACAACTTTGCGCAAACGACAAATCACACCGATGTACTTTGTGGGTTTCGATTGGTAGGGTTCGGTTCATGAGTCGCTCGTGTGCGAAACCCACTTGTTCGAGTCCAGCGGTCAGTTGGTTCGATCTTTCCCGCGAGACGCGCGAGGTCGCACGGTCAACGAGCGCGTCCGAGCAGGGGATTGCGTTGTGCCAGGTGCACGCCGACCGCTTTTCGGTTCCCGTTGGGTGGTCCCTCACGGTGGCCGCACCAGAACCCGACCCTTCGCAGTCCAACACTGCGGTGCAGTCCAACGCTGCGGTCGACGAGGTTACGCCAAATCGTGAACACGATCGCGAGAACCCGTGGTTTGTGCCAGCAGCACACATCGATGCCGCCGCCGACATCGATGCCGACGAGGATTCACTCGTAAAGAACCCAAGCGCTGGGTCGTTGCTCGATCGGGCGTTTAACGGGCCGGCCACCGACGACGTCCCGGGCACCGGACCCAATGGCAAAGATCGAAGCGGGTCCCGAGACACTGTGCAACGCGGTTCGGCGTCGGCTCCTCAAGCTCCTGTCGATGAGCTCAGTCCTCGGCGCCGGGCACGATCCTCCTCCGACGACGCCGAGGAGGAATCTACGAGTCGCTACCACGAGTTCGAACTTCCATTTCCGCCGCATGGTCGTCGCATCGCTGTTTCGTAGCGTTTCCAAACGAGTCTCGGCGTGATCAACAGCGAGACGGCCGAGCTATCGGTTGGCCCTCAACGAAACCCCCGTCCGCGTGCGCCGATCTACCTCGTGCGCAACGGGCTGATCGTTGCATTGGTCCTGCTTATTGTCGGGGCATTTGTTACGTCACCATCGGCTACGAACGACGCCGTTACCCTCACCAACCAACGCATCTCTGACCAAGAAGACACCACCGACGCTCCAGATACTCGAGCGACCGGGAGCGAAGGTACCGAAACTGCCGAGGTTCGCTCGCCCGTCGACACCACGACCGAGATACCCGAGAACGGAATCCTCGGTGAGACGTTACTCGCGGCCAACGAGACCCAAAGCGGAAATGGCTCCTACGTCGTCGATCCGACCCAAATCGGCGTCGCACCCAAAGGCGCACTCGAGGGGCTGCTCACCTTCCGCGGCTCGCCAACTCGAACCTTCTATGGCCGCGGGCCCGTCCCCGAAACCCCAGAAGTCCACTGGAGGTATCCACAAGACGGCGGGCTATGCGCCAGTTCGCTCGTCGGCGGCGACCAGCAGATCTGGTGCGGCACTGGGTGGACTGGTCAACCCGCAATGTTTCGGCTCGACGGACGTCTTTGGGCTGTCTTTGGTGCCCTCGACGGCGCAGTGCACTTCGTCGATGCCGAGACCGGTGAGCGATTGATTCGCCCGTATCAAACCAACGACATTATCAAGGGTTCGGTAACCGTCGACCCCGATGGGTTTCCTCTCGTGTACGTCGGATCGCGCGACGGCGGCTACCGGATCATCTCCTTTGACCAGGGCGAACCGCGCGAAGTATGGAAACTCGACGCCGCGGCAGGCGGCGAGACCCTGTGGAACGACGACTGGGATGGAGCGGGTCTGGTCATCGACGACCGGCTATTCGTCGGCGGCGAGAACAGTCGAATCCACATTGTTGAACTCAACCGTGCATGGGGCCCCAATGGCGAGGCAACGGTCAGCCCCGAGCTGGTGTTTAGCGCTCCGGGATGGGATGACGAACTGCTCGCCGCGATTGGCGACGAGAACGTATCGATTGAGAACTCGGTGACCATCTCGGGCAACACGATGTACTTCGCAAACTCAGGCGGGCTCGTGCAGGGATGGGACCTCGCGCCGCTTCGCACTGGCCGCGACCCCGTTCGCACGTTCCGGTATTGGGTGGGCGACGATGTAGACGCAACGGTTGTCGTCGATGCTCACGGCATGCTCTACGTCGCCGCCGAGTACGAGCGGGAAACCTCTCGGGCCCGTGAACTTGGTCAACTACTCAAACTCGATCCCTCAGCGTCGGCCGACGACGCACTCGTGTGGTCGGTCGAAGAACAACAAGGTGTCGGCACCGGCATCTGGGGAACGCCGGCGTTGCACGATGGCGCCGTCATCTTTGGAAGCGAAGGCGGACACCTCCGTGCCGTCGATCAAGCAACCGGCGCCGACCTGTGGAGCATCGACATCGGCTTTCACCTGTGGCAGTCGCCAGTGGTCGTCGACGACGTGTTGTTGATGGGCGACTGCTCGGGCACCATGCACGCGTTCGATGTCGCCGACGTTCGGTCTGTTCCCCAGCGCGTGTGGTCTGTGCAGCTCGATGACGGCTGTATCGAATCGACTCCGGCAGTGTGGGACGGAACCATCGTTGTTGGAACCCGGTCGGGCGCCGTCTACGGCATCGCCGAATAGCCTTACTGCCGGTACCAAATAGCGCCGTCGGCGGTGTCCTCCACGGTGATGCCTCGGGCTGCAAGTTCGTCACGGATACGGTCAGCAGTGGCGAAGTCCTTGGCGCCCTTGGCGACCGTTCGCTCGGCGACCAGCGCGTCGATTTCGTCGTCGTCGTCGCCTGCGACCGTTTCGGCGCCAACCGCCAGTCCAAGAGCGTTCGAAAGTTCGATGGCGGTGAGGGCGAACGCCGTTGCCTCAGGCGCGCCAGCGTCGATCGCCGAGTTGGCCTTACGCACGAGGTCAAAGACCGTCGCCATTGCATCTGGCGTGCCGAAGTCGTAGCTCATTGCGGCACGGAACTTCTCCAAGCTGTCCTCGTCGCGGTCAGGCGCGGTGCGATCGATTCCCGCAGTATCTGCCCGCCGGACCATGGCGTCGATGCCCTTCAACGCCTCGCGGGCCACCGCCATCACCTTCGGGTTGATCTCCAACGTCTTTCGATAGTGGGTTTGGAGGAGCACGAGCCGAACCGCCCGAGCGTTCATTGGGTCTTCGTCGAGGAGCTGGCGGACCGTCGTGAAGTTGTTCAACGACTTCGACATCTTCTCGCCGCCGATATTGACCATTGCGTTGTGCACCCAATACCTCGCGAAGGTGCGCCCCGCAGCGAGGGCTTCAGCTCGCTCGTTGGTGTGATGGGGAAAGGCGAGGTCGTTGCCACCCCCATGAATGTCGAATCCGTCGCCGAGGATCCCGAGGCTCATGGCAGCGCACTCGATGTGCCACCCCGGCCGTCCTGCTCCCCACGGGGAGTCCCAGGTTGGCTCGTCTGGCTTTGCTGCTTTCCACAGAGCGAAGTCGAGAGGGTCCTCTTTGTTGTCGTCGACTTCGACACGAGCGCCAGCGCCCTCGGCGAGCTCGTCGGGGGTCCGATGAATAAGGGCGCCGTAATCCTCAACCGAACGAACCCGCAGGTACACGCCCGATTCGTTGGCGTAGGCCGATCCGTTTTCGACGAGCACGTGGATCAGTTCGATCATTTCGGCGACGTATTCGGTGGCGTGCGGCCGGTCGTGGGGGAGCAAGACCCCAAGATCGGCCATGGCCTCGTCGTAAATGGTCTTCCATGTTGCGGCGATCTCTGGTTCGGTGGAGCCTTCGTCGCGCGCTCGGCCAATGATGTTGTCGTCGATGTCGGTCACGTTGGCGACGTGATGGACCGTGAATCCGGACCACTCGAAATAGCGGCGGATGACGTCGTAGGTGATTGCTTGTCGAGCGTGGCCGAGGTGAGGATGGCTGTAGACGGTCGGACCGCAGGCGTACAGCGAAACTTCGCCCGCTTTGCGCGGGACAAAGTCGACAACGGTGTCTTCGAGCGTGTCGAACAACTTCATTTTCAGTCTCCTGGAATGTTTACGCCAACGAGCTCTGCAGCTTCAGCGAGTCCAGCGCCCGCGTCGGGGTTCGTGCCGTCACCAGCGAGAATCGCACGAGCGAGCGAATCGATCGCGTCTCGGGCAGTCGGCGCGTCGAGATCGTCGTCGAGCGCCGCGCGAATCTTGCCGAGAGTTACAGCGGGGTCGGGTCCCGCGCCAGCACCGATGGCGGCAACGATGCGCTCGAAGCGCTCCTGGCCGTCCTCGATGTCGCCGTCCATCCATTCCCAGTCGTCGCGGTAATGATGACCCATCAGCGCCAAACGGATGGCCTGCGGGGCATGGGTTTTGACGAGCTCGCTCACAAAGACGAGGTTGCCGAGCGACTTCGACATCTTGGTGCCTTGGTAGCCAACCATCCCCGTGTGCATCCAATGGCGAACGAACGTCTCGCCGTATCCGTGTTCGGATTGGGCCTGTTCGCACTCGTGATGAGGAAAGATCAGGTCGCAGCCGCCCCCGTGAAGATCGAGGGTTGTGCCGAATTGGCTCCAGCTCATTGCGCTGCATTCAATGTGCCAACCGGGTCGACCTGGGCCAAAGGGCGAATCCCAGCTCGGTTCGTCATCGGCCGATGGCTGCCACAAGATGAAGTCGAGCGGATTGCGCTGGCGAAGGTCGGTCGGTGTGCCGCCGCGTTCGGCGGCCAGCGCCAGCATGGTGTCTTCGGCGTACCCCGAGAGACGGCCAAATTCTGGAGCCGTGGTCACGTCGAACCAGGTCGTGCCCTCTTTGGTGTAGGTATGGCCCTTGTCAGAAAGTCGTTGTACCAGATCGACGATGGCATCGATCGATTCGGTCGCCCGCGGTTCGGCGACTGCAGGGCGCATGTTGAGCGCCTCGATGTCGCCGTGGAACCGCTGCATTTCGGTCGCGGCGAGTTCGAGAAAGTCGATGCCGAGCTCGCGCGCTTTGGGCAGAATCGAGTCGTCGACGTCGGTGACGTTACGTACCATCTCGACGGTGTGGCCCAAGTCTTCAAGTCGTCGGATGACAAGGTCGTATGTCAGATAGGTATTCGCATGACCGAGGTGGGTTGAGTCGTACGGCGTGATGCCGCAGATGTACATGCGAACGGTCGGACCCGGTTCGAAGGGTACGACCATCGATTGGCTTGTATCGAAGAGATGGAGCACTGTTTGACGATACCGGCGCTACGGCGCGGCGATGACGCAGGCAGCTCCCGGTTCTTCGATGAATTCGAAATCGCCCAAGGCCGTTGCGTCGCCGTTTTGGTCGAAGTCTGGCGTTCCCGAGACGATCACATCAATATCGGCGGGGTTCGCGCCTTGGTCGACCATTTGCTGGCGGTAGGCCTCTTCGAGCGCCTCGGTTGTTTGGTCGAACGCAGCCTGCATGCAGTCGCTACCGCCGATAACGGTTTGGGCAAAGGCGAAGGCTGCTGGTGTGAGTTCGTCGTCTTCGTTGGTGAATGGCAAGGCCTCGATGACTTGGTTGACGATGCCTCGATCTGTCGTCACCGAATCCATGGTCGCAACCGCATCGACGCGAGGTCGGACGAACTCGATTGCATCAGCGTCGATAATCACGCCGATCGTTCCATCGGTTCGTTCGTTGATCTCAACGCCATCTGCGGCAACGCATGTGTCGACGTCGCCAATTGCTCGCATGCGAATCGTGTCGGTGCTGACGGTGGCGCCAGCCACCGACGTCCGTTGCGTCCCAACGACCGGGACTTCGGCCTGGATTCGGGCGCGACAATCGAGGGCGATTGGCGTGATGTCGATGATGCGAGCAGGGCCGACCTCTTCGGTGTCGATCTCAATGACCGTTTCTTCTCGCACCACGTTTTCCCATGGCCAGGCAATGTCGATCAACCCGAGCGAGACGAGTGCGAGGACCAGGACGAGCGAAAGCAAAAACACGCCAGCGACGGTTACGAAGGCGACGAGTGCTTTGCTCAACGGGAAGGTCCTCTCATGATGGACGCCAGTGTAGAACGTCAGCAGAGACGCCTCACTTGTGACGAAAAAAACCCAAGCCCGAGCCGTGGCGGGATACGACTCGGGCCTGAGAAATTGGCCGCCACACCGGGGCGGGCGGCCGAGACCTGAAGAGGGGGACAGGTCTGCGTTCTAATCCGACACCGCACCGGTGGCGGGTACCAATACGGTGCCGGACAGGTGACTGACGCACCGGAGGAAACGAAAGTCGCGACATTTCAGAATTTTTCTTCGGCCGTTATTCCAGGATCTCGTCGAAGAAACTTGCGAGCAGCGAAAGCTGCGAAGTCGTTGGCTGTCCGGCGATCTCTGAGGAGCTCGCGTCGTTGATTGCCCACACCGCAAATGCCTCTGCGAAATCTCCGGCGCCGCTTTCAAAATCGCTGGCAAATGCATCCGACCACCACGGTGCGTCATCGACGCCTCGAGCTTCGAGCCAGCGATTTCGCTCGTCTGAACCCATGTGGGTCACGTCCATTGCGTGACCGAGTTCGTGGGCGACGATCGAAGCGAGTTGTTCCGGCGTGTCATCGGCGCGAACAAATATTTCAATGGTTTGTTCGTAGGGGTAGGTCAACCCACGGAAGCTGTCGTTGTGGCCTCGGTAGTTGATCTCCCAACCCGGAAGGGCCTCTTGCCAGTCGAATGGGAGCAAGGCTTCGGCGGCGCCGCCAAGCTGACGTACCGCATCTGTTGGGGCGATCGATTCTGATTCAACGACCGAGTCGGGCCGGTCCACCGACGAGGACCGCGAAGCAATGATCGTGGTCGGCGGCGACACCGCTGAATCTGCTGTTGACGAGAACGAGGCCGAAGCTGACGCGTTGGTTGCACCGGCGTCGGTGGATCCTTGCGAGAGGCTGCTCGTTGGACCTGCGCTCAGCTGAACACCGCCGGCGCCATTCGTGGCGTCTGGGTCGGGCGACGTGTCGAGTAGCTGTGCTGACGAGATGGCGTCGCCCGACGGCGACGCGGTCGACAACATGACGAGCGCTCCGACCGAGGTGACGCCGACGAGGGCACCGGCTGCGGGAACCCACAACCGCTTCTTGAACCAGCCAAAGAGGCTAAAGACCGACGAATTGTCGGGGTCCATTGCCAGAAGCAACTGCTCCTCGATGAGTTCGCGGCGTTCCTGGAGTGACGCAGCGAGGATGTCGAGATCTTCATCACGAAGCGTGACCTTGCTGCCAGGGTTGTTGTTGCGAAGCAGGTAGACCAGCGACAGGTAACGGTCGAGCACGTGTTCGCGAGCGGCGGAATCGAGTGGCAGCGCGTGGCTGGCGGCGGTCATTAGCTGATCGTCGAGATCGATGACCAAGGTGCTGCGCTGGGGAACGATCGGCCCACAGTCGATCTGGTAGAGCTGGGTGACCCTGGTGATCAGGTCCTCGTCGAGGAGCTGATGGCCAGCTTCGAGGTCGCTGAGCTCGCCAACGGTGAACTCGCTTTGGCCCGCCAATTCTTGAAGGTCGGCACCATTGCGCAGCCGAGCTTCGGAGAGCAGCTGGCCGAGGCGGTTCGGGGGAACGGCGGTGATGACGTTGGTGTCTTGCACATCCACGTTCCGATATTCGGCAAGTTGTGGGCGTGTCCGTAGAGGTATTTCGACACCTTCAGGCCGGGACCATATGCCCTTGACGGGCGGCTACTCGCTGTTGATGGCCGAGAGTACGTTCATCCTCGATGCTCGCCACGCCGGGAAGAGTGCAGCAAAGACCCCAGCAAACGATGCGGCAAGGACCATGATGACAATGCGCGTCCACGGAATCGCGAACGCACTCAGGAACTGTTCTGGAATCGCGGTCACGATGATTGCACCAAGGGCCACACCAAGAACGGTGCCGAGCACTGCACCAACCGCCGAAATAATCACCGCTTCCCACCGGATCATTCGACGGGTCTGGCGACGAACCATTCCAACCGCACGGAGGAGTCCGAGCTCGCGGGTACGTTCGAATACCGAAAGCGCGAGGGTGTTGGCAATGCCGAGCAGCGCAATAAAGATCGTCAATCCAAGCAGGACCGTGAGCAGGTTGAGGATGAAATCGATCTGCTCGGAGAATGTCTGACGGAACTCCGCCGACGATTGGAACGCCAAGTTGGGATACGTCGTGGAGAGCGCTGCGAACTCGGCGTCGGCGGTTTCGATGTCGACACCGTCGGCGACGCTCGCTGCGATCCAGGCGTTTGCTTCGAGCGGTGCCACCTCTTCGAACCGTTCGAAATTGAGGAGCAGCTGTCCCGAGACCTGTGCTTCTTCGAAGATCGCAACGACGGCAAGCTCGACGAAACCCGTCGTCACATCGTCGGGAGCAATATGTATCGAGTCGCCAAGCCCAATGTCGAGGTCGTCTGCAAGGGTGTTTCGAATGCCAACCGTGTTGGTGGTGATGTCATCGAGCGAACCCTCGACGACCGAGAGATTGAAGAGTCCGTCGATGTTTGCGTAGTCGAACGCGGCAACGTCGCGGCTGTTGATTTCTTCGCCAACAGCAACGCCTTGCGCGAGGTCTTCTTCGAGCATCACGTTTGTGTACTTCACCGCCGTGGTGTTGCCGAAGGCGTTGTTTGCTTGGATTGCTGCAACGACCTCGTCGGGGATATCGGATTGTTCGTTGTCGCTCGTGACCAGAAAGTCGCCTTGGACCGCGGTATTGAGGATGTTCTCGAATTCGGCTTTGAACGATTCGCCGAGGACTGAAGCTCCCGAGACGAGCGACAGGCCGATCATCAGGGCCGCGGCGGTCGTTGCGGTACGGCGAGGGTTCCGGGCCGAATTCTCCTTGGCGAGGTGCCCAGCGGTTCCGAACGGAATCGACAATGGGGCGCCGATGATCCGGCTGAGGGGACCGGCGACTAGCGGGCTGAGCAAGGTGATGCCAATGAAGGAGAGCCCCGCGCCGATGCCCAGCGGAACGAGCACTTCGGTGACGCCATCGGCATTACCGAACAGTCCGAGGGCCATAAGTGCCAGCCCAATCGCGGTAATGATCGCGGCGACCACAAAACGGATGATCGATTTCTTCTTCTCGTCCGATTGCCCAGTGATGGCGGCGATTGGCGATGTGCGAGCCGCACCGATGGCGGGGACGATCGCGGCAAGAACCGTGACCGCAGTTCCAACCACAAAGGCGTAGAGCACGGTGGCTGGCGCAACGACGAGAGAAAAGTCGGGAATGGCGACGCCTACCTGGTTGAGGATGGCTCGCAAACCAAGGGCGATCAGCACGCCGGCGCCGATGCCGAGAACCGAGGCAATGACGCCAATGACGACCGATTCGGCAACGACCGAGCGCAGGATTTGGCGTGGGGTAGCACCGATTGCGCGAAGCAAGCCGAGTTCACGCGTTCGCTGGCTCGTGGTGATGGCAAACGTATTGGAGATGATGAAGATCGACACGAACAACGAGACGAGCGCGAAACCGAGGAGGACCCCGCCAATGATGTCGAGGGCCTGGTTAAATTCGCCTTGGGTCTCGGCAATGAGATCCGCTTGGGTCTGGACGAAGAAATTCGATGTTTCGATATCGGCGCCGATCGCCGAGGTGACCGTTCTATTCAACTCGTCGAGTGGCACCGATCCGTCGCCGACGATAATCAGAGAATCGAACCGGTCGCCGTAGAGCAGGTAGTCCTGAAGCGACTCGTTGGTCATCGAGATGAAGGTTGGGCCCTCGATGAAGCCGTCGAAAGTAAACGTGCCGACGAGCTCGGCGGTTCGGCGGCCAGCTGGCGTGATGACGTCGTAGGTGTCGCCGACGACGAAGCCGTGTTCGGCCAGGCTCGGTGGATCGATGACCCACTCATTGACCGTCGTAGGAGCTCGCCCATCGACGATCGAGCTTGCGCTCCATGTTGCGTCGCTCCAACCAAAGGCGATCTGCGGTGGGCCCTGCAAGGTGATGGTCGTGCCATCGGGTTTGATGGGCTGGATGAGGTTCTCTGCGTCCACGCCAGTGATCGTCAGGTCGGCTTCGCTAACCCCATCGAGTGCGAGGATGATGTCGAGCTCGTCTTGTCCGACCGAGTCGTTGACAGGATCGAACGACGACACCGAAAGGTCGACTCCGTCAACTACCTCGGTGGCCAGGTTGTTGAAGATTTCTTTTAGGCCGTCGCGCAACACGAACGATGACACGACAAACCCAACACCCAGCACGATCGCAAACGTGGTGAGGAGAAGTCGAACCTTGTTTTGCGCGAGGTTCTTTATCGCCAGCCGAATCACGAGCTATGCGTCCTGCGGCTTGGCGCCCAAGGTGGCGGCCCGGAGCTGTGAGAGAATCGAGTCGGTGGTTGGCTCGACCAGTTCGCTGACGATTTTGCCGTCGGCCAGAAACAGCACCCGGTCGGCGTAGGCCGCCGCGATGGGGTCGTGGGTCACCATGACGATCGTTTGGCCAAACTCGGTGACGGCTCGCCGCATGAAGTCGAGTATTTCGGCGCCGGTTTGGCTGTCGAGGTTGCCGGTTGGTTCGTCGGCGAAGATCACGTCGGGGCGTGAAGCCAAGGCGCGAGCAACGGCGACTCGTTGCTGCTGGCCGCCGGACAGTTCGTTTGGTTTGTGCGATAGCCGGTCGGCGAGGCCTACCGCGGTGACGACCTCGTCGAGCAGTGCTTGGTCGGGTTTTGCTTTGCCGAGGTCGAGGGGCAGGGTGATGTTTTCGAGTGCGGTCAGTGTCGGGATGAGATTGAACGCTTGGAAGACAAACCCAACCTTTGTCCGACGCAGCAGGGTCAGTTCTTTTTCGCTGAGAGTGCTGAGGTCGGTTTCACCAATGATGACCTGGCCGCTGGTGAGTCGGTCGAGGCCGGCGAGGCAGTGCATCAGGGTCGATTTGCCCGACCCCGAGGGGCCCATGATGGCGGTGAATTGGCCTTGGTCGAAAGACACGGTCACGTCGTCGAGTGCCCGGACTTCGGTGTCTCCCGAGCCGTAGGTCTTCTTTGCGTTGATCGTTCCAGCTGCAGCCGTTGTCAGTGCCATGAGATCTCCCACACGTTGGTGGCCTCAGTCTCGCGCATCTTTGGGGCAATGAGACATGAGCTGTCGAGTTATTGGGCACGTCCTCGATTCAGTGTTTTTGATTTAGCAATGGGGGGAGCGCGAAGCTGAGGTCTGTCAGCTTGTAGCGTCTTGGCGTGGTCGACTTCTTTCTGCGCATCTTCGAGTCGGTCGAGGAAGTGCTCACCGAACTGTCGCAGAATCCGTGGTTCTTGCTGATCTTGTTCTTTGTGGCGATGTTCGATTCGGTCTTTCCGGTGTTGCCGTCGGAGTTCAGTGTGATCGCGGGTGGTGTTGCTGCGGGCGCTGGCACGTTGATCGACGATCAACGGGTCTTGTCGATCGTGTTGGTCATCGTTCTGGGTGCGCTTGGCGCGTTCTCGGGCGATTCGCTTGGGTATCTCATTGGGAACAAGTCAGATGAGTTGTTGACGCGGGTGTTTTTCCGGGGCGAGAAAGGGGAGAAGCGATTGGAGGCCACGGCTCGCCAGATCCGCAAGCGAGGCGGGTTGCTGCTCGTTACGGCGCGGTTTATCCCCGGGGGTCGAACGGCGATGACGTTTTCGTGTGGGCTCACGAACCAGCCGTTTCTCGAGTGGTTCACCAAATGGGATTTACTCGCTGCCACCTTGTGGGCGAGTTACGCCGGCTTGCTCGGGTTTTTTGTGGCGGGTGCGGTCGAGAACCAGGGCACGGCGATTTGGTTGGCGTTTGGTGTCGCGCTGAGTATCACGCTGATTATCGAAGTGGGTCGTTGGGTGCTCGAGCGAGCGCGTGGCTCTGGCGGTGATGAGGTGGCCGGAGCGTCATGACCAGTGGGCCTGTTTCGCAGGGACATTCTGTTCGCGACATCTTGCTCGACCGACTCGCTGCGAGTTCTCGACCCGGGCACCGAGACGATGATTATCGGGTCGTGCTCGCCATCGAGGGTGGGGGGATGCGGGGCGCGATCTCATCGGGGATGATCCTTGCGCTCGAGCAGCTGGGGTTGCGCGACAGCTTCGATGAGGTGGTTGGCACGTCTGCTGGCGCGATCGCGGGGGCGTTCTTTGTGACGGCAAAGGGCACGGCTGGTTCGGTCTTGTATTACACCGAGCTCAACGGTGATCGTTTCATGAATCGGCGGCGTCTGGTCTCCGACGGAGCGGTGATGGATCTTGACTATTTGTTCGATGAGGCGTTGCCTGCTCATGGTCTGGATTGGGCGGCGCTGGTCGATTCGGATATTCCGCTGTGGGCAACGGTGACTCCGGCGAGCGAGAACGATCCGTCGCGGGTGTATCGGGTTGGCCGGTCGGTGGAGCAAGCAAAGCAGGTGTTGACGGCCACGGCGACGCTCCCGGTGTTCGCTGGGCCATCGAGGCTTATTGGGTCGAGGCCGTATGTCGATGGCGGGATGATCGAGGCGGTGCCGTGGTCGGCGGCGATTAAGCGGGAAGCGACTCACGTGTTGGTGATTCGTAGTCGGGGGTTCAACGTGGATGGGAAGATTGAGCCTCACAACATTCTCGAGCGGGGAACGGCTCGTCGCATCGTGCGCCGGGTGCACGGGCCGGTAGTGACGGAATTTGTGAAGCGTTCGAACGAACGCTTTTGGGCGTCGACGGAGTCGTTGCGCAGCATTGTTGATGGCAAGGGTTCGTCGGTGGTTGGCGGGGGGCGGCCCGTGGTGGTTGAGGCGGTGTTACCCGCTCCGGAGACGTATCTTCCTGATCGTTTGGAGATCGATACTCATGTGTTGATGGATGCGTTGACGGCGGGGGCGCAGGCGATGCTTGAGTACATCGATCTTGAGGGGTTCGCGGTGGAACAGCGCGTGGTGGTGACGCACCCTCGTGCTCCGGTTGGCACGGTGCGAACGAACTCGCTGCGTCCAATCGTGCTCGATCGACGGGCGGGGCCACGTCGGTAGTGGCGCCATGTCCGGTGGTGGCGTCGTAGAGCGGGGCACTCGCGCGTGCTGTGTGAAGACGGGGCGGTCGAGGCGATATCATCCAGGCGCTCCGGTGGCGTGGGTTAGTGTGTGAACTCGCCCCGCCGGCTAGGAATATGCAACGGTCACGGGAGGGCGGCCCGCTCGATGCCGTCAAGGATGAGGTCGAGGGCTCTGGGTGCGGTGGTCGCAATTCCGGTTGTGGTAGTTGTCTTGTGGAACGTGCTGAACCATGCGGCTGGCTTTTCGGCTGTCGTACCGTTGCAGAAGCAGAGGCTGCCCGCCGCAATCCAGTGGATGGGCGCATCTTTATCCGGTTTGGGCCTTTCGTAGACCGGGCCAGCATCGAAGCGCCGGCTGCACAGATTAGGACTCGGTTAGAGGACGTCGGCTATGAGTTCGTATGCACGAGAGATTTCGGCTCAAGGCCAGAACTGAACCACCTTTTCCGCGACCCAACCGACACCTTCACGATTTCTATCATCGATTCCGGCGAAATGGAGGGGTCGGTCGACTTGAGACTCATTGGTAAGGCTGAGCCCGAACGGGTGACCTTTTCATGCGAGGAATCGCCTTGATATTGCCGATCGGTTGACCCGATCCCGGTGCACTCGACGCGCGGTAGTGAGGGGTGTTGTCGTTCTGAAACTCTGCAAGTCGGAAGCGTCATGTCCGGCGGCAGGTTCGCGCTGGCTCCGTGTTGTCGCGAGGCGTTCGAAGCTGCCACACTTATTTTCGTCATAACTTCCCCCGAAAATAGCAACAACGTATTTCAGGAGAAGACCGTGACCAGCATGCCGATGTCCCGATATCCCCAGGGACCAGACCTGCGCGGTGTCGAAATCGCCAACATTTTGCCGATCACCGACCCCAGTCGAGACCCCGACAACTTCGACCCGCGCAGCGAGTACGCCGAAAACTTTTGGCTACCCGTACTGGGCCCGTCGACAATGTGGTTCATGCGCAAAGTCGCCGAACGCTTCGACCATGAGCCCGACGGATTCGAACTCGACCTGCTCGAAGCATCACACTGCCTCGGCATCACCGGCAGCGGCGGGCGCAACAACGCGTTCCATCGAGCCCTCAACCGGGCCGTCAGCTTCCACATGGGCAGAACCGTCGACAACACCACGATCGCGATCCGTCGGTTCATGCCCCAGCTCCATCAAGGACAGATCAACCGACTACCAACCCGCCTGCAACGCAAACACGCAGACATGATTGCCCAGCTCCCCCGAACCCACGCCGAGGAGCTCGTACGCGCCCACAAAATCTCGCTCACATTACTAACAATGGGCGACGCGCCCGACGATGTCGAACACCAACTCATCACCTGGGGACACGGCGCAAACCTCGCAAAGGAAGCAGTGGATACCGCGTGGCGCGAGCGCGCTCGTGATCAATCCCACTGGGACCACGAATGGAACAGCGCGATCTAACCCAGCGATCGACTCGTCCAAATGCGCTGGCTGTCACCACCACTACGAGTGGGTGGAGTTTGTGGTGGTGGTGACAACAACAGCATCCGATGGAAGTGTCAACGAAATCGGTGGGTGAGGGGAGGCAACACCGATTTCGTTCGCGACCCGAGCGTCGCTCGTCCGCAGAAAGAGGGTGAGGGCCATGCTCGCAAGGAACACGCCGACCCCAATCACGACAGCAGCAACGAATCGAGAAAGGACACGGCCAACGGACATAGACGTCAACCTATGACGCCAACGCACCCATGTCAGCGGGGAGCAGTCCCCAAAACCGCACACGGGCTCTGCGTCATCCTCGGCGTCGTCGCCCTGCCAATGCTCCCTATTCTTCCCAACCTGTTGTGACCAACGAGCGGGCATTGCGTCCCCGACAGGAATCGAACCTGTGGCCTACCGCTTAGGAGGCGGTCGCTCTATCCAACTGAGCTACGGAGACTTTCACGTTCAGCCTAACAACTCCGGTGCCAAGCACTGTTGGCGATCACCTCGCTACACCTGGCCACGATCTCGTCGCCCAAACTTGATCGTCCAGACCTGAGCGCCCACGGTTGTCAAAACCATTGCCCCGAATCGTGTAGACCAGTAGTCGTGAACACGCCTCACATCGTCATCACCGGACTCATGGGTGTCGGAAAGACAACCACCGCCATCGAACTCGCCCAGCTCCTCAACCTTCCATGGCGCGATTCAGACCGAGACATCCAGATGTTGTTTGGCCGTACCGGCGGAGACATTGCCGCAACCGAAGGCGTCGACCAACTCCAC
Source organism: uncultured Acidimicrobiales bacterium (assembly GCA_938084885.1). Classification (GTDB taxonomy): domain Bacteria; phylum Actinomycetota; class Acidimicrobiia; order Acidimicrobiales; family SHLQ01; genus SHLQ01. Next base: position 37,600 of record CALKGG010000119.1, on the reverse strand, counting down.
CGCCTCGAATCGGCAATGCTGCTCGGCGCGCTTGTATCAAACGACGCATCGATCATCTGCGCTGCAGCCTCGGTGGTTGAAGATCCCATGTGCGTCACCGCACTCAAGAATCGTGCAAACGTCGTTGTGCTCAAGGCGAGCGTCGACGAGATCGTGGCCCGCTCCTCGACCGGAAATCACCGCAGACCCATTGCCCCCGACGACGTCGCCGCACTCGCCGAACGGCGAGCTCCCTTGTTCGCCGCAATCTCCGACCTCACCCTCGACGCCACCACACCCACCGCCGAACTCGCCCAACAAATCGCAAACACCTTCAGCTCGTAACACACGCCTCGCCACCCAACACACCCAGCCGTGTAACACGCACAAGCCGTCAGAAATGGGCGTCAACGTGTCAAGGAAACGACAAGTTCGCCGATCGGGCTTTCGTGAACGCAAAGAGCATGGTGTAGTGGGTTGATGAGCGCAGCTGCCTTTTTCGATCTCGATCGCACATTGCTGCCGCACGCATCGGGCACGATCTTCGCCCGACACCTCGAAGCCGCAGGTATTCACAGCAAAGCGTCGAGCCTGCCAGGCGCCGACCTCATGGTGCGCATCTATGACCTATTCGGCGAAACCAAGTTCAACATGCGCCTCGCCCGGCTCGCGGTCAACGCAGCCAAGGGCTGGTCTGTCGACGCTGTCGAAACCGCAGCTCGCAACGCCGTACCCGACCTGATCGAAGCCGTTCCCGGCTACGCGAAGCTCCTCCTCGACGAACACCGCAACGCCAACGTCAAACTCGTCATTGCCAGCACGAGTCCCGGCGTGCTGATGCGTCCATTCGCCCAGGCCCTCGGTTTTGACGACGTCATTGGAACTGAGTGGGTCCACGACGGCGAGCACTTCACCGGAAAGACCGAAGGGCCGTTCGTGTGGGGAACAAACAAACGAGACGCCATCGTTGCCTGGGCCGAAGCCCACGGAATTTCCCTCGCACAGAGCTTCGGCTACTCCGACAGCTACTTCGATTGCCCAATGCTCGACGCAGTCGGTCACGCCGTTGCGGTAAACCCCGATGCCCGATTGTCCGCCGTCGCCATGCTTCACGGATGGGACATCCGCCACTTCGATGCTCCACCCGGCGTGCTCAAGTTCGCCGGCCGCGAACTCCAAGACTGGATGCGGACATTCACCCGCACCGAATTCGCTCCGAACGCATCGTGGAAATTCGCCGGCCTGAAGCACCTTCCCGATTCCGGGGCCGCAATCTTGGCCTTCAATCACCGCAGCTACTTCGACGTGATGGCAATGCAGCAACTGATCGCCAAGAGCGGTCGGCCCTGTCGCTTCCTCGGCAAAGCCGAACTGTTCGACAACCCAGTTGTCGGTCCAATCGCCCGACTCGCAGGCGGCATTCGAGTCGACCGGGGGAGCGGTTCTCGTGATCCGCTCGACAAGGCAATCGAAGCCTTGCAAGCCGGCGAGATGGTCGCCATTGCACCGCAAGGCACCATCCCGCGGGGTCACGCCTTCTTCGACCCAACCCTGCACGGCCGGTTCGGCACCGCCCAGCTCGCAAAGGACGGCGGCAACGTCCCGGTCATCCCAGTCGGATTGTGGGGCACCGAGAAGGTCTGGCCGCGCAGTCAGCAAGTGCCGAGCTTCAACGTGGTCAACCCTCCTTTGGTCAGCGTCAACGTCGGCGAGCCGGTCGATCTCAAATATCGCAGCTTCAAGGCCGACACGGAACGGATTATGAGTGCGCTGTCGGCGTTGCTGCCAGATGTCGCGAACACCCCGCATGTGCCATCGGTCGAAGCGCTCAAAAAGACGTTTCCTCCGGGCTACGAAATGACCAGCGAAGATATTGGGCCGTCGGTTCCTGACGGAGGCGACTCGTGAGCGAACGCCAAATTCACCTCTCGAGCTACATGACTGAGACCGAAGCACTCATGTGGGCTGCCGAGTCAGACCCTTGGTTCTCTTCTGGCATGGGGTCGCTGTTCTTGCTCGATGACGCTCCGGACTTCGAACGCTTCTTGGCCTCCATGCTCGACGCCTCCCTGACGCTCACTCGCCTGCGCGAGCGAGTCGAAGCGAGCTTCGGCTTGGCCCCGCCCCGTTGGGTCATCGACGACGAATTCGACATCACCGATCACGTGCGCCATGTGCAGCTTCCGAAACCGGGGGGAATCGATCAACTCCTTGAACTGACCGCACAAGTCTTCCAAGATCCGTTCGATACATCTCGCCCCCTTTGGGAGTTCGTTGCCGTGGCGGGTCCAGGTGGACGCAAAACGAAGACGTCGATTTCTGGCGCGATCATCATGAAGCTGCATCATTCGGTCAGCGACGGCATTGGTGCGCTGCGGTTGGCCGAGATGTATCTCGACTTCGAGCGAAACCCGCAGGTCGAAATCGACAGCACGTCCACCATTGTTCCGGTGAACGATCCCGACACAACACGAGGGGTGCGTGCCGACATTGAGCACGTGGCAAAAAGGCAGGTTGCCCTGGCCCGAAAAGCTGCCGCCGAAGTCTCGTTGTGGGGAGCCGATTCGGAACGCGTCAAAGACGTTGTCAGCAAGACCGGAGATATGGCGAAGGCAGCGGCCGGACAACTGAGATCGGGCGGTCCTCAGACCGGATCATCGGAATGGCGCAACCGCTCTCGGCAACGTCATCTCGAAGTGTTCGATGTTTCGCTTGACGAGCTGAAGGCGGCGTCGAAACGCCTGGGTGGTTCGGTGAACGATGCGTTCGTGGCTGGGTCGGTGCTCGGGGCGCAGCGGTATCACGAAGCGGTGGGAGTTCAGGTTCCGCAGTTCAATTTGAGCTTTGTTGTGAGCACTCGGTCCGATGACGCTGCGGGTGGGAACGCGTTCACGCCGGTGCCGTTCCATGTCCGCGGTGACTATGGGTCGGTCGAGGAGGTTTTTGTTGCGACTCGCGATGCGATTGCTGACAAGCTTGAGGAAGTGCAGGCGTCATCTCCTGACGCGCTGAACGTTATGGCCGGTGTTGCGTCGCTGCTGCCGGGCTCGGTGTTGTCGAAAGCGGGGCGAGCTCGTGCGCAGTCGCTGGATTGGGCAACGTCGAATCTGCGTGGTGCGCCGATACCAATCTTTACGGCGGGCGCTCAGATTACTCACATGTATCCGATCGGTCCGGTGGCCGGCACGGCGTTCAATCTGACGGCGATGTCGTATTGCGGAAACTTGCACGTTGGCTGTTTCCTCGATCCCAAGTCGGTGACGCGCCCCGGTCTTTTGCGTTCGTCGATGCAGCAGGCATACGCCGATATCTGTGCTACCGACGTTTTTGGGGTCTGACCCCAAATCTACCGGTAGCGGCGTTCGCGTGGGCGGATTCGGCTGGCGGTGAGGGTTGTTTGCCCCTGTTTGTATAGGGGCCGGGCGTCTACCGGCGTTTTTGGGGTCTGACCCCAAATCTGCCGGTAGGCGGGTTTGTGAAGGTCGTCGGGACCGACGCAATACTGTGACAGATGTTGCAAAGTAAAGTACGCAAACTCGTTGCAAGTTATGGATTGCGAAGTAAAGTACGCAGTAGCAAACCGCACATGCTCTCGGCTTCTTTGAGGGCATCATCAACTCCGGGGCTCCCCGGAACGAGGGAAGAAATCACATGCCAGTTCTTGAACAACTCACCGACCAGATCACCGAAGCCTCCGACAAGTTCTTCGACGTCGCCGTCAGCACCAACGACAAAGCACACGGCGCCACCAAGAACCTCGTCACCAAGATCCAGGACGCAGACGTCACGTTCCCCTACGCCGACAAGATCACCAACGCCATCTCCGACGTCGAGCTTCCGCTCGCCGACAAGCTCCCCGAGATCGAGCTTCCAGAGCCACTCGAAGCCGTCGATGCCTACTTCAACTTTCTTGGCAAGGGAATCGAAGCCAACCGCAACTTCACCATGAAGGTCATCAACCGGTTCACCGACAATGCAGACGACGCTGCGACCGTCATCGAGACCACCGCAAAGAAGGCGGCACCAAAGAAGACGACCGCCAAGAAGAGCACCGCAAAGGCAACCGCCAAGAACGCGCCAACAAACAAGAGCACGGCCAAGAAGGCGTAGCGCTCCACGAGTCCTACTCTGAGGACTCGCCCCTCGACTCGACTCATGGGTCAGAGCAGATTGCCGAAGGAGAAGTATGGGTAACGACGACCGCAGCCACTTGCTGGATCTCGGCTCGTTCATCCGCTCACAACGCCGCCTCGCACAGCTCTCACAACGAGAGCTCGCAAAGCTCACTGCGCTCTCTGACCCATACGTGAGCCAGCTCGAGCGTGGACTGCACGAGCCTTCCGTACGTGTCCTTCGAGCGCTCGGCAAAGCACTCAACGTGCCGGTCGAAACCATGCTCGGCATGCTCGGTGAAGAACTGAACGAAGACACAGCAGAGATATCCACCGAAGCCGCAATCAAACGCGACCCAGCGCTGACCGATTCGCAAAAGGCCGCAATGCTCGAGATCTACAAGGGCTTCACCGGCAAGGTGGGCTCGTGACAAAGATCGGGCTCGTACTAGGCGGCGGCGGTATTGCTGGATTCGCGTATCTCACCACCACGCTGTCCGTTCTGCAGCAGATCACCGGCTGGGACCCCCGCGACGCCTCGGTGATCGTTGGAACGTCGGCCGGTTCGAACATCGGTGGCTTCCTCCGGGGCGGCACACCAATCGGCGAGTCCCTCGACGACATCATGACGTTGCCAGCCAACCCTCGCTCCATGGAACGGCTTCGGGTGCTCAGCGGCAGAGAAGCTGACCGTACGGTTCGACTCCTACCGACCTCACTCAAGATGGCCGCACGCGAAGCAGCCCGCGGTCCATTCATGCGCCCAAGCCGCCTCGTTTCCGGCCTGCTCCCCAACGGCAACATCCGCACCGACACCATCGGCGATCGAATGATCGAACTACATGGTGATACATGGCCCGAAAACGAATTGTTACTCACGACCGTGCGACTGCACGACAGCGAACGCGTCGTGTTCGGCCTCGACCGAACCGATGTCGATGTCGGCACCGCAGTCGAAGCGAGCTCGGCGATTCCCGGATACTTCAAACCCGTCACCATCGGCGGGTTCCGCTACGTCGACGGGGGCACACACTCGCCAACAAACGCCGATCTCCTCGCGGGCCGGGATCTCGATCTCATCGTGATTGTCGCGCCCATGTCGGTCGACAACATCGCCACGGGTTGGATGACCACCAACGGCGCCCTCCGCCTCTACTGGCGCAACCAAGTGCAGCGAGAAGTGGCCGACCTTCGACGCGCGGGCCAGAGAGTGCTGCTGCTCGAACCGTCCATTGAAGAAGCCCGGTCGATGGGGCCCACCCTTATGGATCCCACCCGCATCGTCAACGTTGTGTTGCAAACGTCGTCGGCAGCCCGCTCGGCAATGACCGAAGCCAAACTCGGGGAAGAACTCGCCATCCTCCGCCAAGCAAGTACCTCCCAGGACGCCTGACGATGGAGCGGATGACCCAACAGGACTACGACATCTTGTCGCTAGAAGACGATGTCGTCGCTGCTCATGGCATGACCGTAGCCATATTCGACGGTCCTGAGCCGGCCTTTGACGACGTCCTTTTGCGTATCACCGACCGTGTTCGACTGGTCCCTCGCTATCGACAGCGACTCCTCGAAGTGCCATTCGACATCGAGCGCCCCGTGTGGGTCGACGACGCAACGTTCAGCATTGACTTCCACGTGCGCCACACCGCTCTTCCCAAGCGCACCGACCGCGATCCGTTTAACGCCTTCATCAGCCGTGCCCTTTCGCAGCGGCTCGACCGAGGCAAACCGCTCTGGGAACTGTGGCTGGTCTCGGGACTCCCCAAAAAGAAATGGGCGCTCGTCTCAAAGGCGCACTACTCGATCATTGACGGCGTGTCGGGCACGGACATTCTTGGCTTGCTCTCCGACGACATCGAAGTTCCATCGGGCATTGGCCAGTCGATGATGCGCCCATTGCCAACCGATCGAAAGCTGCTTCTCGACGCGGCCACCGACTTAGTGTTCGACCCCGTCGAATCGTTCCGGGCCGTCAAGAGCCTGACGTCTCGGCCGCTTCGGATGGCGCAGAGGTTCTCGGCGGGAATGTTCAAATCCGTCGATCCGAACGGGCTCGGTCGGGCGATTGGGCCGCACCGCAAATGGCAATCGGCCAACGTGTCCCTCGACGACCTTCGGCGCATCCGAAGTGTCCATGATTGCTCGACAACCGATGCCATCCTGGCGAGCATCGGCAGTGGAATCCGCCGGTACCTGGTCGAGACGGGTAAGCCCGTGCCTGCTCGCATCGATGTCCTCGTTCCGCTTTCGGTCGGCGCAGCGACTGGCGGCCTGTCAGGTCAAGTGACAACGCTCACCGCGGCGCTTCCTATTGGGCTCAAGGATCCATTCGAACGGCTCAAGCTCATCCATGAGCAGACGAGCAAAGGAGCGCGACAAAACGGGGCGCTCGCAGGCCGTGTGCTCCGCCGCCAAGAGAACTTTGTGGCGCCAAGCATCCTCGCCCAAGGCGTACGCTCGACCATGCTCGAGACCCGCACGCAGGCCATGCCCGACACGGTGGCCATCAACGTTCCCGGCCCGGCCGAGACCATCAACGTGCTCGGTCACCCCATGGTCGAAACGTATCCGGTCATTCCGCTGCCCGGAGGGGTGCAGATCGCTGTTGCAGCAATGTCTCTCGGCAACACTGTCTATTACGGCATCACGAGCGACTTTGACTCCACGAAGGGGCTGCATCACGTTTCGGCTGGCATCACCGGAGCAGCGAAAGAACTCCTCGGCTAGGAGGACTCGCCAGCGAGCGCATTGATCAGGTGGGTGGCGACGACCCGGTCGCTCAGGTAGCCCGAGATGCCGTGTCGGTTGACCGTGTCGTTCTGAACTCCGCCGTAGTTGCGAATCGCTGGAAGCACCGGGAAGAACCGTTCGTCTAGTGGGTGGAGGGCCACGGCGTCGCGGTCGTCGTAGGCATTGAACCACGACCCGGCGTTTGGTGGGTGAGCGATTGGATGAAGTGCTGTTCTGACCGCAGTGATTCCCAACGGCGAACCGAGGGTGATGAACGAGCGCACCGATCGAGAGGCGAGGACCCCGCCGACAGCAAGAATCCGATACGCAATAATCGAGCCGAGCGAATGGCCAACGACGACCAATTCCTCGTCGAGGTCGATGTCTGAGACGGCTCGGGCGATACCGGTTTCGATGAAGTTCTGGATGATGGTGTCTTCGAGATACATCGCCACATCGGCAGCGGCGAGGTTGAGGCTAAAGCTGCTGACGCTGGGGACGAAACGGTCGAGTAGCCCAAGGCCGATCTGGACCCATTCGCGGCTAAGCGGCCCGGCCTCTCGCACTTCGGGTTCGGCTTGCTCCCAGATGCGGTCATAGCCCACGCCCGCAGCATCGAAACATTCGTTGAGGACTCGACAGCGGAACTCGGCGTCGTTCACGTGTTCTCGTGCTCGGGTGATCGGTGCCACCTCGCCAGCATGATTGTGATGGTCGGGGTGTTCGGGCGAGGTGAGATCGATCAGCGCGTCGCCGAAGTAGGGGAAGATGATGTCGGTTTCGGTGATGGGCAGGTCGAGTCCCACCGCTTCAGCTCCGGCATGCAGCGCAGTAACCCACGTGTGGCGAAGGACCGCGGGGTTCTTATCTTCCTGCGAGCGTCCATGGACCAACAACAACTTCATGGCGAGGGAACCGTTGTCGATGGCCAGTTGTTCCAACGACGCGTCGACTAGTCAGGCAGGTGCTCGCCGTGTTGGGGTCGCTTGAGGAGGCCGCGGTAGACCTCTCGTGCGGTTCTTCCGTCTTCGATGATGGCCCGAATCTCTTCGGCGATGGGCAGCTCGACGCCGTGTTCCCGGCCCAACCGCGCAACGACGGGAGCGCTTTTGACGCCTTCGACGACTTGGTTCATGGATTCGGTGATTTCCTCGACGGAACGTCCTTTGCCGAACTCTTCGCCGAAGGTGCGGTTGCGGCTCTGCGGGCTGATGCACGTGGCGATGAGATCGCCCATGCCCGCAAGGCCAGCGAAGGTCTCCGGTTTGCCTCCCATCGCAACGCCGAGCCGCGTGATCTCTGCGAGGCCACGGGTGATGACTGCCGCCCGTGTGTTGTCGCCGGCTCCCAAACCGTCGGCCATACCAGCAGCGATTGCGATCACGTTCTTTAACGCTCCGCCGAGTTCGCAGCCGACCATGTCTGGGTTGGTGTAGACCCGGAAGCGGTCGATCGAGAAGATCGGTTGGAGTTGAGTTGCGACGGTTTCGTCTTCGAATGCAAGGACCGAGGCGGCTGCCTGTCCGGCGAGGATTTCCTTGGCGAGATTTGGTCCGGTTAGCACCCCGACTGCATTGTTCGGGAACACGTTGGTTATGAGCTCGGTCATGCGGCGCCCGGTGTTCGTCTCGAACCCTTTGGCCAAAGAGACGATCGGCGTTGACGGACGAACCAGTGGCCTGAGGGCTTCGAGGGTCGACGGAAAGCCGGCCGAGGCCACACCCATGACGACCACGTCGGCTCCCGAGACGACCTCGTCGAGATTTGCTGACGCGGTCAACGATTGGTGGAGCGGAAAACCCTCGAGGTAGCGGGGGTTCTCGTTGGTGTCCGATATGGCTGTGCACACGTCGGCGCGGCGCGCCCACAGCACGGTTTCGGCGTTATGTGCGCACAGGTGCGCAACCGTGGTTCCCCACGACCCGCCCCCGATCGCCGCCACCTTCACCGGTGTTGTCCTCGCCCTAGGGCCAGCCCAGCCGGCCCGCTCACAGCGAGAGTGGGACGCCGAGAGCTTCGTGTATGTCGACGACCTGTTCGTCGCTGAGTCCAAGACCCAAGCGCAGGTCGGCGAGGTATTCGGCCTCAGCTACCGTGTCGACATCGATCGGCAGCAACGACATCGTGTACACCTCGGCCTCCATCCCTCCGGGAACCGACTCGATGAACTCGTCGAGGTTCAGCGGCAGCGCAAGTTCAGATCGCACATATGCCTCGGCTTCGTCGTCGAGATCGCCGGCGCGGCTAATGATGGCGTCGATCTCGGCCTGATCAACTTCGCCGTCGGCTTTCGCTGCGTTGGCCATGGCGCGGATCAAAATTGCGGCTTCTTCTTCGGGCATTTCGACATCGGCGACATCGTCGCCCCCGTCGATCTTGTCTTTGATCCCGCCGAGCGCATCGCCAATGCCGCCGGCTGCGTCCTTGACGCCGCGTGACCCGACCATCGATCCAACGATCGAGCCGACCATGCGTCCGGTGCGACCACCGACGGCACCGCCGAGAGCGGCACCACCAAACGAGCCTGCGAGCGATCCGACCAGTCGTCCAATATTCATGTTTTCTCTCCTGGGGTCCGCCTAGTTGACGAGCGGGTCGATAGTGAATCGACCCGCGGTGACCTCGACCCTACTCGGACTCGTCTGCGGAGTCGGCCCAGGGTGTGGTGATGCGAGGTTCCCGCGCCAGGGTGAACGAGTTTCCCTCGAGGGTGAGGTTGGGGGAGTAGGCCGGGTCGAGGTCGAGCACGTCGGCCCAGCGGTCGAGAGCAAGGTCGACCTCACGGTTGAAACGAGCGACCTTTGTCGGGTCGTCCTCGGCACCGCGGCTCACGCTTTCGTGATGGTAGAGCAGGGCGTCGGGAGTCCAGAGAATGCGCTGGCCCGCGTGGTGTCGAACGCGCATGCAGTAGTCGATGTCGTTGAAGGCAACGGCCAGCTCCTCGTCGAGGCCACCGAGCTCGTCCCACGTGGAGCGGCGAGTGAGGAGGCACGCTGCGGTGGCCGCCCCCACTTCGTGGGTGAGCATAAGCCGGTTGAAGTAGCCGGATGAATCGGCGGGTTCGTGGAGGTGTCCGTGGCCAGCAAGACCGCCGAGGCCGAGCACAACACCGGCGTGCTGAATCGTGTCATTGGGATACAACAACTTGGCGCCGACCGCTCCCACGTTTGGTTGCTGAATCCAGCGAACCATCGTGGTCAACCAGTCCGGTTCGATCACTTCGGTGTCGTTGTTGAGTAGCAACACGAGTTCGCCTCGGCCAGCGCTGACGCCGATGTTGTTGATCTTCGAGTAGTTGAACGGCCCCGGCGCGGGGATCACCCGATGGTCGTGGCCGTTGTTGAATGCAGCAAACCAGTCGAGTGTGGCGGGTTCGGCCGAGTCGTTGTCGACAATCAGGATCTCAAAGGCTGGGTAGGTCGTGCGGGCGAGACTCTCGACGCATTGCTGCACGAGTTCGAGCCGATCTCGGGTCGGGATCACGATGGACACCAATGGGTAGTCGGTCAACGGAGGGATACAGCGGTATGCCGTCGGGGCGCCACCGAGCTCGACCGACCAGTCGCTTCCGAGCCGATCTTCGAGCGCCCGGATCGAGGCATCTTCGGTGTAGGTCTTTTCGCCGGGGGCGAGCGCGGTCGAGCCGGTCACTGCTCGCCAGTGGTAGGCCACGAGCGGTATGTGGCGAATACGATCTGGTGTTGTTGCCGCCGTTGCCCGAAGGAGCAGATCGTGATCTTGTGAACCGTCGAAACCGGTCCGCAGCCCGCCGACGTTCGCAATGAGCGAACGCCGGATCGCCGTGAGATGCGACATGTAGTTCTGGCCGAGAAGCAGTTCAGGGTTCCACGGTGGCTTGCAATGCGGATCGTAATGCCGCCCGGCCGAATCGATCTTGTCCTCATCGGTGTAGAGAATGTCGGCACCGTTCGAGTAAGCAGCGAGCGCCCCGAGGGCAAAAGGGGCGAGCGCGTCGTCGTGGTCCATGAATGCCACGAACTCGCCGGTGGCGATCGCGAGGCCATCGTTGGTCGCAGCAGCGATGTGTCCGTTCACTGCTCGGTGGGTCACAAAGATGCGATCGTCCGCGGCCGCGTGGTGGTCGAGTCGATCGGCGACGGCGGGATTGGTCGAGGCGTCGTTGACGAGATGGAGCTGCCAACGGTCATACGCCTGACCTGTGACCGATTCAATGGCGGCGTCGAGCCAACGAAGTTCGGGGTTGTACACGGGCATGATGACGCTGATCGTCGGACCGCCGCCAGGCAGTTCGCTGCATCGGGTTCGAAGCTGGTCAGCGTCGTCTTCGAACATTGTGGCATTGCGGAAACGCCAAGAGGGATAGTCGACTCCATCGCCCGAACGACGGTGTTGGAGGTGCTCATAGGAGGTAGCGACCTCTTCAAGCGCGGCTCGGTTGCCTCGGAGTGTTCTCGCTGAGCGCAGGCGCTCGATCAGTTCGCTCCTCTCGGTGGTGCCGCCAATGCTCGAGGCTGCAACGTCGGCTGACATGAGCGCTGCGGCTGCTGCGGCCGGTAACGGCTGGAACGAGACATGGCCGACCTCGACGGTATCGATCCAGGGAGAAACGTCGAGAAACACACGCGACGTTCCCTCGGGCACGTGAACAACCCGGGTGCGAGTTCGAGACACGTTCGGAACTGGACGTCGGGCGAGAGGAACCGACCCCGACGTTGGGAGGAATCGCAGGGCGATGGGCGGATGCTCGGGCAGCCCCTGTCCGGTGGCTTGCGTGCTCGTGATCGAAACGTGGACGAGATGCCAACCAGGGTTCGGCGCGGAGCGGTCGCTGCTGGTCAGTTCGAACAGCGGTCGGGAGCCGTTCACTCGCCAACGAGAAGTGTTCGAGACCTGCGATGCGTCTTCAACGAGGTCACGAGACGGGGTGAGTTCGAATCGCACTCGGTCAGATTAGGTGATTCGCACAAGCGAACTCGGCGATGGAACTTGTGACTTGAGAGGGATCAGCGCTGGAGCGTACGTTGGTGCTGTTTCCAAGAAAGTTTTTGTTTTGGCGGGAACACATCCAAAGGACCAACAGTTTTCGTATGTAACTCAGGTGGCTCTAATTCAGTCCTTACCTCGAAGGACTTCACTGGCACCTATTACAACCGAAGGGCAATCCTCTAGCTCTTCACGAAGGACACACAATGTGGAACGACCACACTCCCGATATGGACACGGCGAACAGCGGCGAACCACAAGCGCGCGCCACACCATCGGGAAGTGCCACACCATTGGGCACCGCGAATTCTCCATCTCCTCAATCTGGCCCCAACCCTCCACTGTCGGTTCCACCCACACCGGCACGGGCCAGCTTCTCGGCTATCGGTTCTCCGAAAGCCGAGGAGGTCACACCAGCGACCGGGGCGTTTACTCCCCGCCCCGTCGCTGCAGTGACCGTTCGACCAGGTAGTCCACCGGCACCTCCACAAAGCGCTGGGCAACCGGGCGTTCCAGCACCAGCGCCACTGCTGTTGGGAGCAGCTCGCCCCGCCTCGGTTGATCCAGCGTTGGCGCCACCGCCCCAAAAAAGGAAACGCCGCACCGGGTTCCTCGTCGCCTTGGCGTTGCTCACCGTGTTGGCGTCCGGTGGCGTCAGCTATGCCGTTGCCAACCTCGTCGCTGACGACGCGGTAAGCGCCATCCCCGCACCGCTTCCGACAGCGGCATCTCCGCCGGCACCTGCCGCCGAGCCAGCCGCCACCACTGCCACCAGCGCTGTCGACGCATCGTCGCTCGCCGACGAACCATTCGCTGTTGCCGCCGAGATTATTCGTCCATCGGTTGTGCAACTGAACCTCGGAACGGGTCTCGGAACCGGGGTTATCATCAATGAGAACGGAACGATTCTTACCGCTGCCCATGTTCTCGGAACCGCAACCGACGTCAACGTGACGTTCTTTGACGGTTCGAGCGCTCAGGGCACCGTTGTTGGAACCCATGTCCCGACCGATGTTGGTGTGGTCCAGATCGATCCTGACGGTCGCGACCTCGTCGTTGCTCGACTCGCCGAGGGTGAAGATGTCCGTGTTGGCCAGATTGCGGTTGCGGTCGGTTCACCGTTTGGTTTCGATCAGACCGTCACCGCAGGAATCATCAGCGCCGTCGACCGCATTGTTAACGACGTGTCGATGGTCCAAACGGATGCATCCATCAACCCCGGAAACTCTGGTGGTCCGCTTATTAACCTCGACGGTGAGGTCGTTGGCATCAACGACTTGATCTTTACCGAGTCCGGCTCGAGCGCTGGTGTTGGTTTCGCGATCTCCATCGATCTGGCGGTCATCATTGCCGATCAGATCGTCCAAGGAGTCGAGCCTCAACTAGCGCTCTTCGGTGTCAGTACCAGTGCTGCTCCCAACGGCGCCCGAGGCGCGCAGGTCGGACAGGTCGTGGCCGAATCTGCTGCCGAGAACGCTGGTGTGCAGGTTGGCGACATCATCATTGCGCTCGATGGTGTCAACACCCGTGGCTCGGCTGATCTACGAGCCCAGGTCATCGATCAGGTGCCTGGAACTAACATCACGGTCACCGTCATCCGAAACGGCGAAGAGGTCGACCTCGACGTCACGCTCGGTCGCACCGGCTAGGCGTCTCGTCGGTTAGGCAGTTAGTCGGCCGTCGTCGGGTTAACTCCGGCCATTCGAGAAATCTCTTGCCAAAGCGCGTCGGTCTTTTGATCGGCGCTCTTGGTGTTCGGAATGCGATGTTCCGGCCGGCGGGCTCGATCTAGCCAGAATCCGCTGCTTCCCAGCTCGGCGGTTGGTTCTGTTGCTAGCCATGCCAACGTGTCGGCTCCTTCCTCCGGAGAGCGCAGCAACGGCCCGACCAGCTTGCCAAAGCCGGGCAGTGCATCGGCGACGCCGGCGGTATTGGCCCAACCGGGGTGCATCACATAGGACTCGATGCCTTCGGGAACCAAGATGTCGTCCCACATACTGCTGAGCAGCAGCTGGGCCCGTTTTGCTCGGGCGTAGGCCTTCGTGCCGCTGTAGTCACGGGTTGTTTGCAGATCCGATAGCGAGATGCCCTGTCCGTAGAGGCCGCCCGAGGCCATGGTGATGATGCGTGGGTCATTGCCTTGTCGCAAGAGCGGTCGGAGCATTTCGGTGAGCTTGAACGGACCAACGACGTGGGTCGCCAACGTCAGTTCGATGCCATCGACCGACTCTTCTCGCGGATTGTGGAGCGCGCCTGCGTTGTGGACCAACGTGTCGATTGGGTCTCCGGCTGCGAGTAGACGGTGCGCAAACTCGTCGACCGAGTCCAACGACGACAGGTCACAGATCTCGAGGCGCACATCTGCACCAGCCATCTGGTTGAGCGTATCGACGGCCTCGGTGCCGCGCTGTTCGTTGCGGGCAACGACGGTCACGGCCGCACCGGCCTTGGTCAACAGGTGGGCGCCCGCAAACCCGAGGCCCGAGTTGGCTCCGGTGATGATGACTCGGCGCCCGGGAACACTCCGGATTGGCTGCCAATTAAACAGTCGACTTCGAACCGCAGGTCCAATCCTGGTGAAGCTCGGGGCAATGGTTGCTTCAAGGACGGTATCGATGAGCTTGGCTGGTATCGAGGACATGGTCTGATGATGACACTTGGGACCGGGTGGTGTTCGCTCGAATACGCCAAAAGGCATCCTTTGTATTTGCGCGAAATACGCGCGTGCTGTGTTCAATGGTGGCTGATAGCCTTGTCTGCTGGCCCGTTCACCCGTTTCGTGAATACGGCCGCCAGATTTTCGTTTGCAAGCTCGCACAGAAGAGGGCGTGACATGTCACGTATTTGCCAAGTAACAGGGAAGAAGCCATCGTTCGGCAAGAACGTTTCCCATTCGCACCGCAAGACCAACCGTCGTTGGGATATCAACATTCAAAAGAAGCGGTATTACCTGCCTTCTGAGAAGAAGTGGATTTCTCTCACGGTGTCGGCGAAGGGCATCAAGACCATCGACAAGCGTGGCATCGAGAGCGTCGTTGCCGAGATGCGCAGGAACGGACAAAAGATCTAAATGTCAAGCGACAAGCGACCAATCATCAAGCTCCGCTCGACCGCTGGAACCGGCTTCCAGTACTGGACGACGAAGAACAAGACGAACACTCGTGAGCGCCTCGAACTGATGAAGTTCGATCCGGTGGCTCGCAAGCACGTCCTCTTCCGCGAAGAGCGCTAGGCCACGTCCGTCTCCCAAGGGGGCGAGTGCACGTCAATCGAATCGACAGATGGTCCCGGGCTTTCGAGCTCGGGACCATCGTCGTTTTCAGACAGCGTCGTTTTCAGGCAGCGTTGCGGCAGGCAGGGTCGTGCTAAGACAGCGTTGCGTCAGGCAGGGCGATACACGCACTCCGGGCTTGTATCGGGCCCGGGGTCAGCATCCTTTTGATCTAGGGCAGGATGAGGAACTCGATGCGACGATTTCGCGCTCGCCCGTCGGGCAGCTCGTTCGAGGCAATCGGACGAGAATCGCCGTAGCCAACTGCGGTGAGCCGACGCTCTTCAATGCCCGCAGCTACCAGCGACGCCATGACCGAATCTGCCCGGTCTTGCGCGAGTAGCTCATTGGCTTCGGGGTCGCCGCTCGAGTCGGTGTGCCCGCCAACTTCAACCCGCACATCGGGGTTTTCGACAAGGATCTGGATGACCTGATCGAGCGTCGCTTGAGATTCTGGGGTGATCTCGAAGCTTCGTTGTTCGAACACGATGGGTGAAACCGCAGCGACAGTCGCAAGCTGAAGTTGCAGCTGAAGGTCTGCCGACGATGCTGAGCCAATGGCGGTGGTGCCTCGCGGTTCCCCCGGAACGGGAATGTCGGCACTATCACCGGGGTGACTCAAGTTGTTTTGAACAAATGCCACCTCGGCAATTGACTTCGCTACGGCATCGGCCGCAATGACATCAGTGCGTGTAGGCAGCTCACCGGACAGCGTCACGGTGCGTCCGTCAGACTCGACAATGACGTCGCCATAACCAGCTCTGGTCAGGGCCGGGCCGACGATTGATTCAAGGTCGACTCGGCTTTCATCGGCTTCGGCAATGCTCGTTGTGGCAGTCGAGCCAAGAACGAACAACAAGATCAATACAGCCAAGAGCGCGCCGACGATGATGATGCGCGCAACTGGCAGGCTGGTGCCCCTTCCGGAGCCACCACGCGAGCTGTTGAAGTTGTTCGGAAGGCCGATTGGCAGGCGAGAGTTCATGGGATTTCAGCGAAGGGTGGCGCCGCAAGCGTGGCTTGGGGTGCGAAGATTACAATCATGGCGCAGATCGCACAGGCTGACGAATCGATTGAGGTCGAAGATCTCCCGCAGGAAGTCATCGATGCGCTTCCTGATGATATCCGCGAGGAGATCATCTCGGGAGCGCGCGACCAGATACCCGAAGATGTCGTCGATACCTTGACCCCAGACATCGCCGATCGGATCCCAGACTCGCTGGTCGACACGGCTGCAGTCAACCCTGGGCTAACCGCTGTGGTCGTTGTTATTGCGCTGCTATCGGTCGGCGGGGCCATCATGGGAGCGATCAAGGGCTTCATCAAGATGGCCGTGTTGCTTGGAGTGATCGCCGCGGTTGCATGGTTCTTTGTCCTTGGACGGTAGCGAGTTATCGCTGGCGGTCTAACGGCCGAGCTCGCAGCGCCGCGAGTCGTTTCGTTTCGAGCGCTCACCGTCTTGGTAGCCCCAACATAGGTCGTTGCCGGCCCCGCCCGTTATCGAGTCGGCGTGCGATCCCCCAATGAGGCGGTCGTTGCCGTGTTGTCCATAGATGGTGTCCTTCCCGGCCCCGCCGAAAATCGTGTCGCTTCCTTTCGCACCTCGAAGGACGTCGGAACCGCTTCCACCGAGGATTCGGTCGTTGCCCGAGCCCCCGTTGATCAGGTCGCTTCCGGCGCCGCCACAGATGACGTCGTTTCCTCCGAGCCCAGAGATCGTGTCGTTGCCTCCGAGCCCAACAATGACATCGGCGCGGCCTGTACCTGTGAGCTCGTCATCTCCAGTACTGCCCAAAATGGTGGCAGGTCGGCCAGCGCAGCTGTAGGACGCAGCCTCTGCATCGAATGCCGTGACTGCATAGGTTTGATCGGCGGCCCGTCCATCGACCGAGATGCCGGTGATATTGACGCGGTAGATCGTGTCTCCGGCGGTCGCTGGCCGTGCATCTGGAAGTTCGAATCCGAGGGCCGGATCGCCAAATCCATCGATCACCGGCAAGACGGTCACGGCGAGTGGACGACCGTTTTCGGTCACGCGGACGCGTGCGCCGCGTAGATCGGCGGTGCCGGCACCCGCATAGGAAATCGACCAGCGCTCGAACACGACGTCGTCGGGCACAAAGCCCGCAGGAGGCCATGCCACCCATGGGTCTTCAGTCGAGCGTGGTCCGAAATCGCTGACGACCTGGACCGAACTGGCGCGAGATGTGTTGCCGACACCAACCGTCTCAAGTTCTGGGAAGAGTAACCAGCGTCGATGACCAAGCGCGAGGTTCGACGCGCCGGGGTCTTGGATTTGGCCGAGCACTCCGCTGACACCGTTGATGCCGAGGGTGAGGTTGCTTGTCGCTGCGGCCATGGCGCCGTCGGGGGAATAACAGTTCCAGCTTTGATCGGGCGAGTGGGAGAGGCTGTTCTGTGCCTGCATCATGAGGGCCGCTCGTTGCGCGTTTGCGCTGAGGTCGGGGTCTTCGACAACGTTCTCGAGCCCGGCCATCGATCTGAACCAGTTGATTGCCTCGAGGGTTCCGGTGGTGAAAGCGTTGGACACCGTGCCGGCTCGACACGTCGCAACATCGCCATTCCAGTCGCTGCTGAGTTGGAGGTTTGCAGTAATGGCGTTGCGGTAGGTGGCAGCGACCTGTGCCCGATCGGCGTTGTCGATGCGCGGGACCGAGCTGTTCGTGCTCGCCCCGATGGGAGCGGCGGTTGCAGCAATGAGGCCTGCGACAAGCCAGAGCGCGCAGACGATGACAGAGCGACGGTTCGTCCGCCGGAGTCGGGCTCGCGTTAGCGTTCGCAACTGGCGGTGGTTTCGCTGGCCGAACCAACACATCGGTCATTGCCCGGCCCGCCGGCGAAGAAATCGGTTCCGCCGCCGCCCCACAGTGCGTCTCGTCCCTTGCCACCGTTGAGGGTGTCATTGCCAACGCTGCCGCGCAGACGGTCGCTTCCTTTGTTGCCCGCAAGGGTGTCGTTACCGGCTTGGCCATAGATCGTGTCTGAGCCGGATCCTCCGGAGACCGAATCGTTTCCTTCGCCTGCAAAGACGAGGTCGGCACCGGACCCGGCAGCGATTCGGTCGTCGCCGGCGAGTCCACAAATGATGTCGTGTCCGCCGCTTCCATTGATCGTGTCGTTCAGGTTTGTCCCGATAATCACATCGGCCTGAGGGGTTCCCGTGTGGATGTCCTGGGTTGCATACAGGCCGTCACAGGTGCGCCGAACCATCTCTTGACTGGGGTCGTATTGCACAGCGATCGACCAACGTTGGGGAACGCCGTCGATTATCTGACGAGCTCGAACATCGAGGATGTCGGGAACCATGTCGAACCGTTCCAACCCGGCGCCGGTCAGTTGAAAGATCATGGGCTCGGAGCGACCGGCGTAGTTCACGCTGATGTCATACCGGGCTTTCGGCGAACCCACCGGCGGGGCAATGGCGAAGCGTGTTGGACCGCCAAAGACCCGGGGCACGTCGGTCGCTGCGAGTTGTGCCCCCGTGGCACCGCTCAAGCAGCCGTAGCCCTCGTTGACCATGATCGATCCAAAGGGCACCTGGTCCCAATTGTCGACGCCGAATGCAGCCGGGTACCGGACCTGGATTCCGTTGACGCAGCCCACCATCGAACCCAAGTTGACGCGGGTACCGAGCGGCCATTGTTCGTCGAAGTGAAGATGGGGAGAGCTGAAGTGCCCGGTGACACCGTTGGTGCCAATGACGTCGCCAGCTACGACCTGATCGCCCACGTTGACCGAAACGCTTGCGAGGTGCAGGTAACGGGAGAACCGTCCGTCGCGATGTTCGATGACCACGATGTTGCCCGCACCGTTGTTGCACGATCCTCGTCCGGCGCAGAAGGCATCGGCCTCGATGACCTCACCAGAACCAGTGCTTCGTAGCGTCGCGCCGATCGGCATGCCGATGTCGATCGCAGGGCTCGTGTGGTGGTTTCTGGCTTGGCAGAAGCCGTCGGCTCCCGGGTTTCGCTCGGTGCACCAGACTTCGTACTCACCTATGAAGGGAACAGCGGCGCTGGTTTCTTGGGGATTTGGGGTGTTGCTTTGCGCCTCGACGATGGTGGCAGAAAGTAGAACAACGGCGAGGAGACAAGTCGCGAGGGCGACAATTCCGAGGCGAGATCGGTGATGAGACAACGTTGATATCCAGGTGTACGAGCTGTGGCGGGAAGCATGACGCCGACATGTTTCGGTAATGAACGTCACGCGAATGCAACATACTAGTCATGGCACAAGCGCTTTCGCGAGTCCGGGCACCGCTGGCGGTTCGTGTCCAACCGCAATATCTTTTACACGTGCGCTCACGATGACCCCTTCGAGGGCTCGCGATTCTTCGATGTCGACCTCCAGTGTCCAGCGACTACCCCAGGCAGTGAGGTGAACCGAACGCAGCCCGGAATCGTCGACGAGCTCAACACAATCCCGCATGGCCCAATCCTGGCCGCTCAGAATGCCGTTGAACCATGAGAGTGCTTCATCAATCCCCATTGGACGGTGCAACTCTGACACGACCGTCAGCGGGTGTTGCGCGTCCTGCGCTGCGTGATCTACTGGCTGTGATGACACTGGTCCTCGTCTCCAAGGCCCCGGCTCCACCCGTGTGCGGAACAGAACGTACCGGAGGGGTCAACGGAGGACCAAAACGATTTCCAGGTTTCTCAAACGGCGACTGGCGAACGCCTAGCCAAGGCTGAACGAGGTCCGTTCAATGCGCATGACTGCACACGAATCAGACACCGTTCCCGACGCTCGCTGAAAGAACCGGAACACGTTCTGCTCGCCCTCGGGTAATGCCTCAGACGCACGAAGAATCTCGGTGATCTCTTCGGTGCCTTCCTCGGTCTCGGCGTCCCAGGTGATCGTCAGCGTGTAGATACTGTCCTCGGGGGAGTGGTTCTCAACGGTGATCAACGCCAACGGAATCCCACCCTCCTCAGTGCAGTCGACCGCAACGATGTCATCTTGGGGAGGGAACTCGGTGTTGTCCGAACTCGAAACAATGCCATTGCGCACGACGTCGTCACCGCGCAGGGTCGACACGATAATGGTGAGCGCGCCCGCCGAAGCAATAATCGAAAAGACCGAGATCGCAATGGCGCTCAACGCAAGACCCTTGCCCTGGCCCGAAATCTTCGAACGGCGAATGGCAGCTCCCGCCATCACAATGGCGATCACGCCGATGAGGCCGCCGATCACGATGATCGACAACACGAGTGCGAGCGCCGAAACTACGAGCGCAGCGACAGCAATTGGATTGTCACGGCGGACATCGTTGTCTGGTGCGGGCACTCCAACCGAACTGGTCGCAGGCTCGTGCGGGTTCGGCGGTTCGAGTGGCGGCGGCGGTGGTGGCGCCGAGTTTGGTGGTGGAGGTGGAGGCACCGGCTCGTGTTCAGACACGTCGTGAAGGGTATTGGGCGACGCGGCGTCTTGGCTATCCTGCGTAGTTGTGTCCCACTCACCCGTTGCCCAAGATCTCATCGTTGCCCTGCAGCCCGACGACCCGTCGGAGTCGCTGTGGGAGCTTTGCGACTCTGGACGGATGGACGACATCGCTCCGGAAATTCCTCTGTTGCGAATGGAACAAGACCCAATTCATCGTCACAAGGACGTCTTGGCACACACCATTGCGGTCACGGCAAATACGAAACCCGAGTTGACCGTGCGGCTCGCCGCGTTGTTCCACGATGTTGGAAAGCCAAAGACCCGACGCATCGATGACGACGGAGTGACCTTTCGCCATCATGAGGCGGTGGGTGCCCGCATGGCGCGCAAGCGCCTCACCGCACTCGAATTCGACGAGCAGCTCGTCAATGACGTCACCGAGCTCGTGCGCTTGTCAGGTCGGTTCAAGGGATACTCCGATGGTTGGTCAGACTCGGCAGTTCGCCGATATGCCCGCGAAGCAGGGCCGCTGCTCGGCACGCTCAACCATCTGATCCGATGCGACTGCACAACCCGCAATGCCCGCAAGTTCGACGATATTCAACGGGCAATGGACGATCTCGAACGACGTATTGCCGAGCTCGCCGAGGCCGACCGTCGCGCGGCAGAGCGTCCGGATATGGACGGCGGGGCCGTCATGGCTCACCTCGGGATCGAGCCTGGCCCAATCGTTGGCAAGGCCGTCAAGATGTTGCTCGAAGTCAAGCGTTCTGAGGGCGAGCTGCCTCGAGAAGAACTCGAGGCTCGACTCGACGCCTGGTACGAAGAGCAGCCCTAACCATCCGCGACATGCGAGCTGTTAGCTGGCCCGGATAACAACATCGATTCGGCTATCAAAGTCGCCGATTGGTTCAGCATCACCGCGGCCACTGATGGTTACGATGTCCTCGTCGACGCCCACCGCTATCAGCTGGTCGGCGATTGCTCGGGCTCGCTCAGCGCTCAACTGCACATCGTTGTTGTGGCCGGTGACTTCGACCGCGACGTCAACACGTGTGAACACGACACTCGCAACGTCGTCGAAAAGCGAAACGAAGGCTGTGTTGAGTTCGGCGGTTCCCTCAGCAAACAACGTGGGCTCGATCAAGCGCACCACAATCTGTTCGGTCTCGGGAAACTCTCCGCTCAACACTTGCGCGTCGAACACTTCGCGGTCGACGAACAGATCGGTCGCGATCAACAGCGACCGATCGGCCGCAGCGTCGTTTGGATGGCCTCCCGTCAGGCGCATCACTGTTGGCCCGAGTTCGATCACTGTGCCCGGCGTTGTCAGCTGCACTTGTTGAGAATCGGCAATCGGGCGAGATGCCGTTGCCGGGTTGATCCCTCCCGCGGGTACCACGTCGTCGATGATCTCGTCCGGTTCGATACGTTCGGTGTCTGCAGGAGGTTCGACCACCGAGTCGTCGGAGCCGAATGGGTTCCATCCGAGCACGAAAAGACCAATGAGCACCAGCAACGTTGCGAGCGCGGCAATACCGAGCGCAGCTTTCGTGCGGTGCAAGATGATGATGTTCTCGAAATAGTCGGCGACGCGCCACCGCAACGGGTAGTAGTCGTCGCCCTTCTTGCCGGTTCGACTCATTACCTGGACCTATCGGTCGTCGAGGCGCGGTTCTGAGAAATTGCGCCGCCGTTCCGAGCAGATGTGGTCATATCGGGCGCACACGTTCCGACCTGCAAAAACTGAGCGCTGCCCATTCATTCAAAACCTTCACCGTGTGGGCGTGATGGTCGGGAAGCAGAGAGCGCATCTCGCCGACCTGGCCACAAAGCAGCCCCGCGACGATGATGCGATCGGCAACCCTGTATGTCGGGGCGATGAGACGGTGCACATCTATGGTGACGTTCGCAACGACAAGGTCGTCGCGTGCGACCCGGCTTTGGGTCGCATTGCCGTGGATCAGCTCGACGAGGTCGGCAACGCCATTGTCCTTCACGTTCATTCGGGCGACACCCACCGAAGCCTCGTCAACTTCAGTCGCTCGAACTTTATGCCCAGAGAGTGCAGCGATGATAGCGATTACCCCGGTTCCAGTTCCGAGATCCGCGACGGTAACTGCGGAGTCGAGGTGGAGCTGGCGAAGGAGCAATTCGATAGCGAGGCGAGTGCTCGGGTGCGCGCCGTGGCCGAACGCTGCTCCTGGGTCGATGATGACGTCATGACGTTGGTCGTTGGCAGGTTCGTGCCAGGGGGTTCGGATAGTCCACGATCCAATCGTCGTGGGTTCGAGCCCGTCGCGTTGGGACAACACCCATTGCTCGTGATCGCCATCATGGACAACAGTTGCGGTCGCCGCCGGGAGCTGGTTCACGAGCATGCAAAGCGCGCCGTTGGCGTCGGCTTCGGAATCGAAGCCTGCAGTCAACGCGACCGACCCATCGGGATCGGCAGATTCGCCAATCGCGAGGGCGCCGCCATCAAACAGCACGAGCGAGGCAATACCGGCGAGTTCGTCGGCCGAGATTGGTCCGTTTGCTGGGACCGTGCACCGAATTGTCCAGGGACTACTCATTGGTCGATCCGCAGGGTGAAAGCAATTTGGAGATTCCTTCACACACTGGGCACAAATCGGGAGCCATGATGGGTTCACGGTACCAGTCGACTTCGCGAGGCGGCTTCCTCCCCCCGCTTCTCCCGAGGCGCGTCAACAAGAAGGTAGAGACATGCAGTTTGGAATGGTCGGAATTGGTCGAATGGGAATGGGCCTGGTTCGACGAGCCATGCGTGATGGCCACGACGCGGTCGCCTACGACATCAACAAGGAACCAGTAGACGCCATTGCCGCCGAGGGGGCAATCGGCACCTATGACCTCGAGTCGTTCGCTGCTGCGCTCAACACCCCTCGCGTTGCCTGGGTGATGGTGCCCGCCGCGTTCGCTGGCGCCACCGTCGACAAGGTCGCAGAGCATTTCGAAGCAGGTGACATCATCATCGACGGCGGCAACTCGATGTGGAAGGACGATGTCGACAAGGCCGCCGAACTCGCCGAACGCGGCATCAAATACGTCGACATCGGCACAAGCGGCGGCGTCTACGGCCTCGAGCGCGGCTTCTCCATGATGATTGGGGGAGATGACGACGCCGTTGCACACCTCGCCCCGCTACTCGACACGCTCGCTCCCGGAGTCGAGGCGGCCGAGCGCACGCTCGACGACGACGGCCCTCTTCGTCCTGGCGAAAACGGGTGGCTGCACTGCGGACCAAATGGTGCTGGTCACTTCGTCAAGATGGTGCACAACGGCATCGAGTACGGAATGATGGCCGCCGTTGCCGAGGGCCTGGGTATTCTCAACGCCGCCGACGTCGGCACTGAGCAGCGTCAGGCCGACGCCGAGACAACGCCGCTGCGGGACCCGCAGTATTACCAGTACGACATCGACACCGCTGCGGTTGCCGAGGTATGGCGACGCGGTTCGGTGATTTCGTCGTGGTTGATCGATCTGACTGCGCACGCTCTCGCCGTCGACCCGAACCTCGACGAGTTCACCGGCCATGTCTCTGACTCTGGTGAGGGGCGTTGGACCGTGCAAGCCGCGATCGAGGTTGGGGTTCCCGCAGCGACGATCACGTCATCGCTCTTCGACCGCTTTTCCTCGCGAGGAAACGACGACTTTACGAACAAGGTCGTGTCCGCCCAGCGCAAAGAGTTTGGTGGCCACCACGAGAAGAAGGCTGAGGGTTAGAACGTGTCAGCATCTCCAGCGAAGGCTGACGCGTTTTTGCTCTTCGGCGCAACCGGCGATCTCGCCCGCAAAAAACTCTTGCCGGCGCTCTACGAACTGACCCTCGAAGGCCGGGCAGACATGCCGATCGTCGGTATTGCTCGCTCGGAGTGGAGTGACGACGACATGCGAGACCGGGTACGCGAATCTGTGCGATCAAAAGTTGACGACGTCGACGAAGACGCGCTGGAACGGCTCTGCGCAAACTTTCGTTACATCCCCGGCGACTACACGAACCCAGACACCTGGCCAAAGGTTCGCGACCTCACTGGCGGCGCGCAGGTACCGCTGTCGTTTCTGTCGATTCCGCCGTTTTTGTTCGACGATGTGGTCGAAGGGTTGGCGTTGGTGGGAATGACCGACCGTGGACGGGTCGTCGTCGAGAAACCATTCGGACGCGATCTCGAATCTGCCATCGAGTTGAACGACACGCTGTCGAAACACCTCGCCGAGAATCAGATCTATCGAATCGATCATTTCCTAGGCAAAGAGCCGGTCATGAACTTTATGGTCTTCCGCTTCGCGAATTCGATGCTCGAACCAATCTGGAACCGCAATCACATCGAATCGATCACGATCACAATGACCGAGGCGTTCGGCATCGAAGGTCGTGGCGCGTTCTACGACGAGGTCGGTGCCATTCGCGATGTTGTGCAAAACCATTTGTTACAGATGGTTGCATTGCTCGCCATGGAACCTCCGGTGACCGCCGAGGCATCGGCGATGCGTGACGAAAAGGTCAAGGTCTTTAAGGCAATGAAACCCGTGGATCCCGACAAGGTCGTCCGCGGACAGGTCGAGGGATACCTCGACGAAAAGGGCGTAGCCGAAGGATCAGACACCGAGACGTTCGCCGCAATGACCCTCGAGATCGACTCGTGGCGATGGCAGGGTGTGCCGTTCTATATCCGAGCAGGCAAGGCCATGGCCGAGACGATCACCGAGGCGGTCGTCGAGTTCAAGCAGCCGCCGAGCATGTTGTTCGCGGACGCATCGGTCAAGTGTCCAGAGCCAAACCGGTTACGTTTCCGGCTCAAGCCCGATGATCAGATCACGCTCACAATGCAAGCCAAAGTTCCTGGTCTCGAGATGCGCAGCGATGACGTTGCCATGAGCGTCGACTACGAGGAAGCACTCGGCGGTGATGGCCCCGACGCCTACGAACGGTTGATCGCTGATGCCCTCATTGGTGACGAGCGTCTGTTCGCACGCCAAGACGGCGTCGAGGAGGCATGGCGAATCATCGGCCCGCTACTCGAACCCGTCGACAAGGTCATCACCTATCCCGCTGGAAGCTGGGGCCCAGAAGAAGCCGACCGAGTCGCGCCGCGTGAGGGCGCCAGCTCGCAACCCAAAAGGCGCATCGGTGAACGTTGAGGTGCTCGCCGACGGCGAAGCGCTCGCTCGGCGTGCAGTCGATTTGCTGGTCGACGCGTCGGCGCGTGCGATCGACGAGCGTGGCGTATTTGTGTGGGCAGTGTCCGGTGGCTCCACTCCGCGTCGCATGCTCGAACTACTCGGCGAGCGCAACGATCTCGACTGGGGCAGTACACATCTGTTCCAGGTCGATGAACGCATTGCTCCTGATGGTTCGGCTGACCGAAACGCCACGATGCTCGAGTCTGCGCTGCTCACCGAGGACTTTCTCCGGCATCACTCTCCAGCTGGCATTCACCTGATGCCGGTGACCGCCAACGACCTCGATGCGGCCGCAGCGAGCTACGGCGAACGCATGGACAGCATTGCTGGCAGCCCGGTCGTGTTCGATCTCGTGCAATTGGGTATGGGTTCGGACGGCCATACGGCGTCGTTGATTCCCGGCGACCCAATCCTGCAAGTCGACACGGTCGACGTTGCGCTCACCGGCGACTATCAGGGACGACGACGCATGTCATTCACCTGGCCGGTCCTCGATCGAGCAAAGCAACTGCTGTGGGTAATCGGTGGCGAGTCCAAGCGGGGTGCCGTGCAACAGTTTCTGAGCAACGACGCCGCGATTCCAGCGACGTTGCCAACGCAGGCGCGAGCGATTGTCCTACTCGACGAGGCAGCCAACTCCTAGCTGTTTGGCTGTGTCTTCTCGATCGAAGACGACGGCTCCTCTAGCTGCATCGTGTGTCGGTCGTTGTGCCGGCCATTCGTGAACGGATCTCGAAGACGTCTCCTGGTCCATGTGTTGTTGCGGTGAACGCCGTTGCGTTGTTCACGTTGGCTACCCAGCGGCCGTTTCGTCGAATGCTGTATTCGTTCTCGCCGGCAATCGCACTCCACTCGAGTCGCAGATCGCCAGTGTCTAGGGTCCGGGTCGTACATGTTTGACCGCCTGCCCCCACCCGGTGAGCAACGGTGATCGGCGCTGGAGTGCACGTCGTGATCGTGTTGCGGCCGTTCTGTCGAGAGCGGACGACATAGGTGAAGTTGCCGGCTCCAGGGTCATCGACGAGCACGGTTCCGCCGCCGCCGACATCGCCAATCCAGCCGCCGTTGCGTCGGATGCTGTAGGTATTCTCACCAGCAATTGCATCCCACGAGACTTGCACCGTGCCGTTGTTATTGCGCGAGGCCCTGCAGGTTTGACCCAGCGATTGAACGGTTACCGACGGGGAGCATTGGATGTCTCGCCGGTCGTTTCCGATTCGGGTTCGAATGAAGTACGTGTGGGTACCAGGTGGCGGCGTATCGGTGTACCGGTCGACGTTGCCGGGCGATGCTACCCACGAAGAATTGCGTCGGACGACGTAGTCGGTGACGCCGCCAACCTGGTTCCACGACACATTGACCTGACTGCCGTTGACGATTGCTGAGCATCGGAGGTTGTCGCGAGGGTCGGTCGGCGCTGCGTCTGGACCGAAGTCGAAGAAGGCGGTCGTGCCGACGAAGCGGTTGTTGCTGCGGTCGCCATCGAAGCCCATGAGCAGACCACGGTCGACAACGGTGAGCGCCCGTGCGCCGACGAGCGCGTTGTTTCCGGGATTCCAGTCGAGCGGCGTTCCATCGTTGATGTCGAGGGCCGCCATTTGGGTGCGATGTGCACCGCTTGGTTGTTCGAGGCCATCGCAAACGCTCGGGCCTCCATTTGGTGCGAGCACAGGACCGTTGCCTGGTCCTCGGTCAATGAAGCAGAAGTGTCCAGCGACGTAGACAACGTCGTTTGTGGCGGCGGCGCTAAAGGTGGTGTCTCGCATCCACAGCTGCCAGCGGGCGTTCGTCGTGCGTTCGACCGTTGGCAGCGCCGTGACGTAGTCCTGGGCTTGCCCTGGGCCTTGGGTGATGATGATGGTCGAGAAATTCGGGGAGATTGCGCCGCTTTGGATTCGGTCGAACCGTTCGTACACCCGTCCTCGACCGGCACCGAAGCCAGCGTTTCGATCCAACCGGTGTGCAGTAAGCCTGATGTTCGACGGGTTGCTGATGTCGAAGATCGCCGAGCCACGAAGGCTTTGGCCCATGATCGATGTTGCTCGGTGCACGATTGCGAGGCGGTTGCCGTTGGGGGATGCCTCCATGGCGACGATGGCTCGACTTCGTTGTCCTTGGAAGTTGGGATCGAAGCTGCGGTTGAGCGTTGCGTTGTCGAGGGAGACCTCGAAAAGGTGGCCAATGCCGGTGCCTTCGACGTTGGTGAAGTTGCCAGCGACAAACAAACGGTTGCCGGTAACGGCGAGCTCGGTTACTCGTCCGTTGAGGCCCTCGACGATCCAGCTCCGATCTACCGAGCAGTTGTCGAGGTCGATGAGTGCAATCTTGTTTCGGCCGCGGGTGACACCGTCGGAGCCGTTGACGGTGTCGAATCGTCCGCCGATGATGGCGGTGTTGGCACGCGGTCCGGGGGCAATTGCATGCACTTCGTCGTCGACGTCGAGGTTCAGGCACACCAGCGATCGATTGCGACTATCGACGATTGCCAGATTGGGCTGGGTAACCGTGGTGCCGTTTTGGAGACGAATCTGGCGAAAATCGCCGCCGGAGATGATGTACGGGCCAATCATGTCGACGGCGAGCGTTTGCCGAGGCGTCTCATCAGTGAACGGGGTGGTGAGAATTGTTGGATAATTGCGCTGTGGATTCTCGGGAACGAGTCCACGATGTTCGACCCATGGACCGTCGCCCGCGGCGGCGTCAGCGACTTGAGAAGATGTGCTTATCGCGACGGCCACAAAACCGAACACGATGAACAACACCGCTGTCAGTAGGCGCCATCGAATCATCTCACTCACCTCAACTTCCGCCGTGTCTCGTTGTTCGCAGGTCTGCTCGCCCCGCCATGCTCATCCAGCCACTCTGAGTGAGGATAGGCGCGAATTGTCTCAGCCTCGAATTGGAACAACGACGCTCGGCGGTGGGAGCGGTCTAGTCTTTGCTGGAACGGGCCCAGAGGTTGATGCCGCTATCGGTCGCGTGACGATCGATCCGGGTGAGCTCATCATCTGTGAACGTCGTGTTGTCCGTTGCAGCGACGCACTCTTGGACCTGCGATAGCGAGCTTGCGCCAATAAGTGCCGACGTCATCGTCTCATGTCGCAGCACCCACGCAATTGCGAGCTGCGCCAGGCTTTGGCTGCGGTCGGCAGCAATGTCGTTGAGCGCACGAATGCTTTCGACCGCAGTGTTCGTGAGAAGGTCAGGGCTGAGCGACGTGCCCTTGCTTGCCCGACTGCCGGTGGGAACACCCCCGAGATACTTCGAGGTCAACATGCCCTGAGCTAGCGGCGAGAAGGCAATGCACCCCATATCGAGCTCTGCCAGCGTGTCGAGCAGATCGTCCTCGACCCACCGGTTCAGCATTGAATACGACGGTTGATGAATCACGCACGGCGTGCCCAGATCGGCCAAGATCGCTGCAGCCTGTCGTGTTTTCTCGGCCGAGTACGACGAGATGCCAACATAGAGAGCTTTGCCCGAACGAACAATCGAGTCGAGCGCACCCATTGTTTCCTCTAGCGGGGTCTCCGGGTCGTAACGGTGCGAGTAGAAGATATCGAAGTAGTCGACGCCGGTGCGCTTGAGGCTTTGGTCGCAGCTGGCAATCAAGTATTTACGAGAACCCCAGTTGCCATACGGGCCGGGCCACATGTCGTAGCCAGCCTTATTCGAGATGATCAATTCGTCGCGATAGCCCGCGAAGTCGGTGCGCAAAATGCGGCCGAAGGTCTCCTCGGCCGAACCCGGCGGCGGTCCGTAGTTGTTCGCAAGGTCAAAGTGCGTCACGCCAAGGTCAAATGCTCCCCGCAGCATCTCGCGTGCGTTCTCTTCGGTGTCGACGCCACCGAAGTTGTGCCAAAGGCCGAGGGAGACAGCAGGCAGCTGCAACCCACTTCTTCCGGTGCGACGATAGGGGATCGACTCGTAACGGTTGGCTGCTGGAAGGTAACTCATGGCGTTCTCCTGATCTCGTCAGGTCCCGACGCTAGCGCGCCCGAATCGTTTCTAGAGACGCGGTTGACCGTTCGGAGCCGAGGGCAACGATGACGTCTCGCATTGCTCGCAGACTGTGACCGGACAACATTTGTGCGCAGTGAGGGAGCGCTGCGGCCATGCCGCCGACGAGCGGCTCGAATTCGTCAGCGGCCGCGCGAGGGTTCACCCACACAATGCGGTAGGAGAGCCGTTCGAGGCGGGCCATTGCCCGGGCCAACTGTTCGGGCGGGTCGGTATCCCAGCCGTCTGAGGCAATGAGAACGACTGCGCCTCGGACGCTCGTCGACCAGGTGGGGTGGGCCATCAACGTGGTGATACTCGTTGCTATTTTGGTTCCCGAGAATCGATCATCCACGAGCTCCGATGCTGCATCGATGGCAACTTGTACGTCCTGCTGTCGCAGGGCCGGCGTGAGTCGGGTGAGCGTCGTCGAGAAGGCATGGGTTTCCGCATTCACGTGTCGGGTGAGTGCTCGCATCACATGCATGTATGGGCGGACGAACGTCTGCATCGACCCGGACACATCGGCGAGCATGAGCACCTTACGAGGACGACGAACTTGCTTCTTCCACACCAGATCGATCGGGTCGCCACCGCTTCGACGGGCTACCGCGAGCGTTGCTCGGCGGTCAAGGGTGGTGCCACGGTTGGACCGGCGGGTGCGGCGGACCGGCCGGGTCGGCCACGAGATGATTGCATGTTCGAGCCAGGAACCAATCTCGGCGAGTTCGACGTCGCTGAGTTGATCGAACGGTGCGTCCGCGATCTCTGCGAGCGCCGAAGGCAAGAGTTCGGGGAGCGCGACCTCGTCATCATTGCTGCCCGCGGCATCGTCGGGCGCAGCCGACGGGGTGCTCGACCACGGAACCCCGCCCGAGCCTTCCGCCTTTTGGTTGCGCGCTGCTAACTTCACCTGCTGTTCGGACACCGCTGGTGGGGGTTGATGTCGGTTCGATTTGCGAACGTCTCGACCAATGGCAAGTGCCCCGCCCTCGAAAACAACGTCGAAGACGCGGTCGAACAACTCCAGTGAACGAACGTCGCAGATGAGGCTCACCCGACACAACCAATAGAGCTCTGTGCGAGCCGTTGGTTTGACCGCATCGAGCGCCTGGGCCAACCGTTCGGCAGAGTGAATCGACACCGGAAGTCCGGAGCGTCGAAGACGATCGACGAATGCCGCCGAGAAGACGGCCTGATCGACCCCGTCGAGGAGCGCGTGGTTCACGAGACGGTCACTTTTCGTTGCGGTTGCGCCACCAAAAACGGGCAGCCCAAAATGCTCCGCCGCCGGCGAGCAACGAATACTCGACGATGATCAACGCTTCATGATGAGCGAGAATCATGAGCTGGCCACCAGCGTTTCCTTGACATATTCGAGATCGTCGGGAGTCTTTGCCAAGAGGCCGAGTGTTCGTTCCGCGCTCTGATCGATCGTCGACACACCGAGCACGCTGAGCGCGCTCACCCAGTCGATCGTCTCAGCGAGCCCCGGCGGCTTGTCGAGTCCGCCACCGCGGACACGTCCAACAAAGGCAGTCGCGGCCTGAACGAGATTCTCGTCCGCTGAGCTGACGTTGCGACGCACGATCTCGGCAGCGCGAGCAGTCTCGGGGTAGTCGATCCAGTGATAGAGGCAGCGCCGTTTCAGCGCATCGTGAAGTTCACGGCTGCGATTCGACGTAAGAACAACAATGGGCTTGGTCGATGCGTGGATCGTGCCGAGTTCAGGAATGGTGATCGATTGCTCGCCCAAGAACTCAAAGAGCAATGCTTCGAATTCGTCGTCGGCACGATCAACCTCGTCGATCAACACGACAGGAGGCACGGGGCCGGTGTGGCGCACGGCGGAGAGCAGCGGGCGGTCGACGAGGAACTCACTCGTGAACAAATCGGAGTCGGCTAGCGTGTTGCCACCGCTTTCTGCCAAGCGAATCGAGAGCAACTGGCGCGGATAATTCCACTCGTACAGCGCCTCGTTCGCAGCGATTCCCTCGTAGCACTGGAGACGCAGAAGATCGGTGGACAATGCCGCAGCCATTGCCTTGGCAGCAGCGGTTTTTCCCACGCCAGGCTCGCCTTCGAGCAGCAGCGGTTGCCCGAGTGCTTGCGCGAGGAACAGCGCGGTCGCCAAGCCCTCATCAACGATGTAGGCCTCGCTATCGAGTGCGGCTTGCAGCGTCGCGACCGAGTCGAACTGGCTCACGCTTCCTCCATGGTCTGTGTCGTGGCGAGAAGTTTCTCGTAGTCATCCCAGGTGTCGACATCGAGTGGGACATCCCCGCCGATGCGAACGCGACATACGGGAAACAGGCCCGATTCGATAACTTTCCAAACAGCCTTGTCGCCGTGGAGTTCGCCGAGCGCGTCGAAGGTCTCACGACCGAACCAGAAGGGATGACCAACGCCGTTGTCGTACTGACACACGACGACTACGTCACCTGACTGCGCAGCCTCGAGCACGCGAGCAATGGTCGATTGTTCGACCCCTGGTTGGTCGCCGAGAAGTAGCACAAAGCCCGAGGACTGTTCATCGAAGGCATCGAGGGCACTCACGATCGACGACGCGCAACCAACGGTGTGATGAACGCTCTCGACGACATCGAAACCGTCGAAGTCGACCGTGTCGAGCACGTCGCGGCCTGCGCCGCCGATGGTGACGACGCGTTGGTCGACCGGGGCGCTGCGAGCAACATCGAGCGATGCATCGAGCAGCGTGCGTCCGCGAAACGCCAGCAGCTGCTTTGGCTGACCCAGGCGACGGGACGACCCAGCGGCGAGCACGAGGGCGGCAACGGTCATGACGTGGCGAGTTCTTCACTATGGCGGGTACGGCAACCCACGTTGCAGTACCAGTAGTCGTCGCCGTTGTTCTGCAGGTGCGGGGTGTCGTGCCCGACGATAACTGTCATCCCACATATCGGGTCGATGGTCTCGACCGGTGCAACAACTGCGGTTGCCTGCGGAGCCGTGAGGCCATCGACGCGGATTGCCTTTGTCACTTCGGCGAGCACGGACAGCGCGACCTCCTCGGCGGTGCGGGCCCCGATCTCGACCCCGACTGGGCTATGGATGACCGCTCGTGCCGACGAGTCGAGATTGAGTGAGTCAATGACGGCGGCGCCGCGCGTTGCGCTTGCCACCAAGCCAATGAAACCGACGTCTGCGTCGAGCGCTGCGGTGATGGATTCTTCCTCGTAGCGGCCGTGACTCGAGATGAGCACCGCAGTTGAACCATTCGCGTTCGCCACGCCGTTGGGCGTATGTTCGATTCTGTAGCCGAGTTGTGTACCGAACTGTGCGAGCGCATCGGCAATTGGGGTGCTGCCGACGATCGACAGCTGCGCGGCGGGTAGTTTCGGTTCCAAGAAGACCTCAATCGCGCCGCCGGAAAGACAGGGGTTGACGACGGCGCGTGCACCTGGCCGGTCGGGAAAGTGTTCGCCATCTTCGGGCAGTACTCGGAGCAGTAGCGCTTCGTCACTGTCGAGCACATCGAGGGCAGCCAATTTGACCGACCCCTCGGCGCATTGTCCGCCGACGAAGCCTTCGATCGACCCGTCGGCTTGAATGATCGCGGCGTCGCCCGGTCGCGCCGAAGTCGGCATTTCGGCCCGGACGACGGTTGCGAGGACGAACGG
This sequence comes from uncultured Acidimicrobiales bacterium, assembly GCA_938084885.1. Lineage (GTDB taxonomy): Bacteria > Actinomycetota > Acidimicrobiia > Acidimicrobiales > SHLQ01 > SHLQ01. Next base: position 4,292 of record CALKGG010000119.1, on the reverse strand, counting down.
GACGCGCGCCTCGACGAGCTCTGCTACTCGTGCATTCACTCGTCGAGACGCGGTCATTGCGTTGTCCTCAGTTTCCGTGTTTCGCTGCTTAGATGGGCGGTGTGGCGTTGCCGTTCATTGCTTCCCACACCCGAGAGGGTGTGAGCGGCATATCGGCGTGGCGTACCCCAAATGGCTTCAGCGCGTCGACCACAGCGTTGACGATCGCTGGCGGCGAGCCAACAGTTGCCGACTCGCCAATGCCCTTTGCCCCGATTGGATGATGTGGCGACGGTGTGATCGTGTGGCCCGTCTCCCAATCCGGTGTCTCCATCGCTGTTGGAATGAGATAGTCCATGAGCGAACCGCCGAGGCAGTTGCCATCCTCATCGAATGCGATCATCTCCATCAGTGCCATTCCGACACCGTCGGCGAGCCCGCCATGCACCTGACCTTCGATGATCATTGGGTTGATCGGGGTTCCGCAGTCATCGACGGCAATGAACCGACGCACCTTCACCTCGGCGGTTCCGGGGTCGATGTCGACGACACAGATATACGCGCCGAAGGGGTAGGTGAGATTCGATGGGTTGTAGCAAATCTGCGCTTCGAGCCCGCCTTCGATTCCCTCGGGAAGATCGCCGGCGCCGTGAGCCTTCATTGCAATGTCTTGGATGGTCACCGACTTCGACGGATCACCCTTTACGGCAAACGAACCCTTCTTCCATTCGAGGTCGGTAACCGACACTTCGAGCATTCCCGAAGCAATGATCTGTGCCTTGTCAACGACCTTTCGCGCAACGAGGGCTGCAGCTGCACCAGACACCGGCGTCGAGCGTGAACCGTAGGTTCCCAACCCGAACGGGGTGTTGTCGGTGTCGCCGTGAACCACGTCGATGTCTTCGGGCGGAATGCCCGTCTCTTCGGCAATGATCTGGGCGAACGTGGTTTCGTGCCCCTGACCCTGCGTCTTGACCGACAGTCGCACCACAGCCTTGCCCGTCGGGTGAATGCGCAGCTCACAACCGTCGGCCATACCGAGGCCCAAAATGTCCATGTCCTTGCGGGGACCAGCACCGACCGCTTCGGTAAAGAACGAGATGCCGATACCCATCAGCTCGCCACGCGCACGCTTCTCGACTTGCTCCTTGCGGAGGTCGTCATAGCCAGCCATCTCCATGGCCTTGCGCATGGTTGGTTCGTAGTCGCCCGAATCGTAGACCCAACCAGTCTTGGTCTCATAGGGGAACTGCTCTGGCTGGATGAAGTTCTTGAGCCGCAATTCAGCCGGGTCCATGTCGAGCTCGTAGGCCAAACAATCGACGAGGCGTTCGACCATGTAGACCGCCTCGGTGATGCGGAACGAACATGCATACGCAACGCCGCCAGGAGCCTTGTTTGTATACACCGCATTCATCGACGAGTAGGCCGCGCTCAGATCGTAGGAGCCGGTGAATACGCCAAAGAAACCAGCTGGGTACTTCACCGGTGCAGCAACGCCGTTGAACGCACCGTGGTCGGCGAGCACATGGCCACCAACGGCAAGAATTTTGCCATCGCTCGTGGCGCAGATTTTGCCGTCCATGATGTAGTCGCGGGCGAAACCGGTCGACACCAGGTTCTCTGTGCGGTCTTCCATCCACTTGACCGGACGACCAATGAGCAGCGACGCAACGATTGCGCACACATAGCCCGGGTAGATCGGCACTTTGTTGCCGAAGCCGCCGCCAATGTCGGGCGCAATTACTCGGATCTTGTGCTCGGGGAGGCCAGCGACGAGCGCGTATACCGTGCGGTGTGCGTGGGGCGCCTGGGTCGTGCTCCACAGCGTGAGCTTGCCCGACACCGGGTCGAGGTCGGCGACCGCGCCGCAGGTCTCCATTGGCGCTGGGTGAACGCGTGGGTAGATGATCTCTTGTTCGACTTTGACGTCGGCACTTTCCCAGACGGCATCGAACTCGGCCTTGTCGCCAGCGTCCCAATCGAAGATGTGATTGTTCGTCTGGCCTTCGAGGTCGTCTCGGATGATGCCGCTGTCGGCGTCCATTGCTTTGCGAACATCGACCACTGGATCGAGGAAGTCGTATTCGACATCGATCAGCTCGAGCGCGTCGCGCGCCGAATACTTGTCTTCGGCGACGACAAAGGCAACCTCTTGGTGCTGGAAACGCACCTTGTCGGTTGCGAGCACTGCTTGGACGTCGTTGGACAGTGTTGGCATCCAGGCCAATCCGTGTTCGGCGAGGTCTGCTCCGGTAACGACGGCGACGACTTTGGGGTGTGCCTCGGCTGCGCTCTTGTCGATGTTGACGATCGAGCCGTGCGCGATCGGCGAACGAAGGATGGCGAGGTGCAACATGTTCGGTAGCACCACGTCGTCAACAAACTGGCCCTTGCCTCGCACGAGTCGGGCGTCTTCTTTACGAAGCATCCTGCCGAAGCCCATTGGGTTGCCCTCGGGAGAGAGCGCTTCATTGCCTGCGTCAGATGCTGTTGGTTCGTCGGTAACGGTCATGATGATGCTCCTACGGTGACGGCGTTTTCTGCGTTTGCTGCCCACTGGATCGATCGGACGATCATCGAATATCCGGTGCAGCGGCAGATCTGCCCAGAGATGGCTTCACGAATTTCTTCCTCGGTCGGGTCGGGGTTCTTGTCGAGTAGTGCTCGTGAGGTCATGAGCATGCCCGGTGTGCAGTATCCGCACTGGAGGCCGTGTTCTTGAATGAAGCCTTGTTGGACGGGGTCGAGCACGCCGTCTTGTTCGAGGTCTTCGACTGTTCGCACTCTCCGACCCCCGGCCATTGCTGCAAGGACGGTGCAGCTCTTTACGGGTTCTTCGTCCATCCACACGACACATGTTCCGCAGTTCGAGGTATCGCATCCCCAGTGGGTGCCGGTCAGACCTAGGGAATCGCGAATGAAGTGCACGAGGAGCAGTCGGCCTTCGATTTCCTTGGTTTGGTCGACACCGTTGACGTTGATTGTTACTTCCATTGTTTAGGCCTCCTGTCCTGTTGCTCGCGCTACCGCGGTGCGAAGTGATCGTTGAGTGAGTTCGTTGGCGAGATGCTTTTTGTATTCGGCGCTGCCTCGCATGTCGGTGTCTGGATCGCAGTTTTCGGCACACACCGCACCGACTTGGGCGAAGAGTTCGTCAGACGGTGCTGCGCCTTGAAGGAGGTCGCGAGCCTGATCGATGGTCGTCGTGTTCGGTCCGACCGCAGCGAGTCCCACTCGACCGTCGGTGATGGTGTCGCCGTCCATCCAGACGGCGGCGCCCGCGGAAACGACCGCCCAGTCGCCGGCGCGTCGTTCGACCTTGTTGTAGGCGCTTCCGCCGTTGGCTCGAATCGGAATCCGCACCTCGGTGAGGATCTCGGCGTCACCGACCGCTGTTTCATATGGGCCTTGGTGGAAGTCGTGCATCGAAACGATGCGCTCACCGCCCGAGCCTTTGATGACACATACTGCGTCGAGTGTGGAGCACACCGCGGAGAGGTCTTCGGAGGGGTCTGCTTGGCAGAGTGAGCCGCCGATGGTTCCACGGTTGCGGACGACCGGGTCGGCAATAACTTTCTCGGCATCTCGGAACATGGGGAAGTGTTGGGCGAGGATGTCGCTTTCCAGGAGTTCTTGGTGGCGGGCCATTGCGCCGATGTGGAGGTGGTCTCCCTCAACCCTGATGTATCCGAGTTCGGCGACGAGGTCGTTGATGTCGATGATGTACTCGGGGTTGGCCAAGCGAAGTCGCATCATTGGGATGAGGCTGTGGCCTCCGGCGACGAGTCTGGCTTCTGAGCCGAGTCGTTCGAGTAGTCCAATCGCGTGGTCGACGCTCTCGGCCCGCTCGTATTCGAACGGTGCGGGTACTTGCATGTTTGCCCCCTGAAGTGTGCGTGTGTCTTGCGACACACTCGCGGGAGTGGTTGCATCCTGTCAATTGGACTTAAGGGATGCCTTAACTCGCGTGACGGCGGCGAAGGCTGCGGAGAATGACCATCAGGAGCAGGCCACCGAGTGCGGCTGGGGCGAATCGTTTGAGTGCGGCATCTCCGGCGACGTCGAGCAAGTCGAGCACTTCATCGTCATCGTCATCGTTGGTGATGAAGGCCGGCGGGTCTTGGACTGGGTTGGTGGCGGCCCCGGCAGCGGCCAACGGCGCAGCCCCAGCCTCTGCCTCTGGTTCTACCTCTGGTTCGCCACCAGCTTTGATCTTCTGCTCCAAACAATCCGCAAACTGACCCAACAACTTGGTCGACACATCCTGCATCACACCACGACCAAACTGCGCAACCTTGCCCGACACCTTC
>CALKGG010000118.1 GCA_938084885.1 uncultured Acidimicrobiales bacterium | reverse complement strand
TTCTTCACCTCTCACCCTGTTCAGCAATTCCGGGTTGATGCACGTTGCGTTCGTTCCGTCGGCTAGCCGAATTCCGAGAAAGCGGCCCGTTCCGCTTACAAACACTCGATGCTTTTCACCAGTAGTTTGATCATCGCTCGACCCAACTTCGAAGACGATCTCGTGATCGCGGTCGGCTGGGTCAACAACATTTGCTCGCAACCCTGCGACAGGGTAGCCAGCATTCTCGCTGTAGGTATTTGCGAGCCGTATTGCTTCTTGTTCGTTCATTTTGCTCCTAGCCAAGAGTCGTCCAGCTCCCATTTGCATCGATGGCAAATAGTCCATCATGGGATACAACGTAGTGCGGGGCGAGCTCTGGTCGGCTTTGGACTGCCGCAATGTCTGCACGACTAGGCCTTGCGACACCTCGTACATTCGGATGCGTGTGGAAGGCGCCGACGACGTTGTCCGGCACGTCTTGCGGAGGTCCGATTCGAGACTGATCTCCTGCGGGCCACCTTTGGGAGCTATGAGTGCCGTCTGCATTTTGCACGATCCAGCCACCATGTTCTCGTGGCGTGAATAGGTCTGCCGAGTCCATCCAGGCTTCTGCCATTTCGTCTTGAAGGCCAATGTCGTTGAGTAGTGGGTTGTTCGTGGTGTTGGTCGGACCGAACAGGGTTCTCGCGTCGACGCTCACGGCGACCCCGAACTCGTCGTATTCGATGCCCCTACCGACGTCTGAACTTCGGCCAGCGGCGGCAGCCTCATCGGCCTGACGAAGGATGCCGGCGTCGTCTAGCCAGCGGCGTGCCCATTGGAGGGCTTCGTCGAGGCTTCGGAAGACCACGCCGCTGGCTGCGGCACGGATCGTGTTCCGCATCGGCGCTACCAGTTGACCGAGGCCAGGGATGAGGGCAATGGAGCTGAGTGCTGCGTCTAGGTAGCGGCCTTGGGCTGCGTACCAGGTGGCGTTGATGCCGTCAGCGGCGTTGCCGACGATTGGGGCCATTCCAAGGACGTCGAGGGTGAGGTGGCCAATGTCGTCGAAGGTCCAGCCACTTCCTGATTGGGTGATGCCGAGATGGTCGCGGGCTTCGGGCGACGAGTTGGCCATAGCCAGCACATTTTCGACATGAGCGACCTGGGTGGCGTTGTAGTAGCCGTGTTCGTTGGCGATGATGGTTTCGAGGTCTTCGGTTGACCAGATCCCGTCGGCGACGGTCGCGCCGATTCCGCGGCCCCGGTCGTGTTTTGCTGTGTCGAGGATGTTCGAGATTTGTGTGAGTGAATACTCGGCGGTTTCGAGTGAGGTCCATGGAGTGCTCCACGATTCGGCCTCTTGCAGGCGGAAAGCCACTAATTGTTCGTCTAGGTGACGGTCGCGTTCGGCCATCCGAGCTTTGATTTCGCGACGTTCGGCGAGCTTGGCGTCGAGGATCGGGTCGTTGTCCCGTCCACGCCAGTTGTCGATCTCGTCGTTGAGCTCGGTGAGGCGCAACCGGTCAAGGGTGGCCTCAAGGTTTGAAGACTTTGCGGCTCGGGTGGCATGAGCGAACGACATGCCGATACGCATCATGTCTTCGGCTATTTCGATCTGTTCTTCGGTGAGTCCTGCTTGCTCGAACGCTGCGCCGAGATCTTCAGGGACGAATGCGAGGAGACGACCATCGATAACCAGGGGCTGACCGTCGGTCGACCGCAACAGATTGACACGCCACGAAAGGTCTTCCTTGTCGTCGCTGAGACCGTTCGCTGCTTCATTCAGCGACGGCATTGGGCCATAGAGCGGGTGCTGGCCAGGCATATCCAATAGCGCTGACGCTCCGGCTACCAACGGGGAGAGTTCGGCCATCGCATCACGTACCTGACCGGCTACACGGCCGTAACTGTCGGCTAACGCTTCTGCGCTATCAATGTGCATGCGAACAATCGACATAACATGAAAGATAACGAAAAGCTTTGTGATCGTCAAAACACTGGTTCGTGATGGTCATTGCCTCGGTAGCCGCATCACATTGTCACACCGGTGCTTCAAAAAGGAAGAAGACCAAGGCAGCCACCAATGAGGGTGACAGATCCTTGGCCTTCAATGGTTTTCGACGGGCTATATGAAACGCTGCAGTAGAAGCCCGCAACGTTTCACCCGATTTCGAACCGCTGTCAGAGTACCGGTCTGACAGCGCAATCAAAGTTCCATTTCTGACTTGTAGCTCACCGACGACGGTCTGTGGCTTGGTTGGTTGCGCGGGCCAACCGCGACCCTTTCGCCCTAACCTCACTGCTCATGCGAGTCGCTACGTGGAACCTCGAACGCAAAAAGCCCACGACGCCGCGCGGAGCTGAAGCAATCGACTACCTCGAATCGGTCGGAGCCGAGATCATCGTCGCCACCGAAGCGCGAACATCGTTTGGGTTTGCTGGTGGGCAATCGCTGTTGTCGGCGCCACCATGCGGGAGCCGGTTTGCTGAAGACGAACGCAAGGTCGTGCTGTGGTCATCGAGTGTGATCGAACGAATCGACATTGCCTCGCCCATCGACCGAACACGATTCGTCGCCGGACGAGTGCACACGACGATCGGGCCGATCGTCGTGCTCGCTATCTGCATCACCTGGCATATGGCAGGAGTGAGATACGACCCCGGACCCAAGAGGAAACCGTGGGAAGAACACCTCACCTACCTTCAACACCTCACACCCATCATCAGATCGCTCGACGAACCATTCGTACTCGCCGGCGACTTCAACCAACGCAGCCCCCGAGTCAAAGGCGGAAACAAGGCCGCCGCCGAAGCACTAGCCAACACCTTCGACGGCATCGACATCGTCACTCGGGGGGTGTTGCCCGGATGCACACGGCCCGGTATCGACCACATTGCACTCAGCCCACATCTACGGGCAACGAACGTTGCGGGCTGGGCCAACGACGTCACCGGCAACCGACTCAGCGACCACGACGGCGCGTTCGCTGATGTGGAGTTGGCGTGAGGACGGCCTAGGCCTCGATCACCTGAGTCGTGAGCGCGTACAGGTCGTTTCGTGTCGCAGGCATCGCTCGATACTTAAGCTGCAGGCCAACCATCAGTTGGCGAGCTGCTGTGCACCTGAGCTAACTCATACCTCGTTTACGCAGACAGCAATTGCTACTCATCCGGACCAGCGACTCGCGCTGAGGCTGCAGCCAACATTTCCTTGTAGGTACCGGACACCACCTCAGGTAGCGAGGTTTCCAATTCGGCCTCAATGTCCCACAACACTCGTCGCTCATGCTCGGGCAGTTCATCGAACGCTTCAGACTCGGTGAATCGAGAGAGCCAATCGAAGAAGATGATCGCTTGGTCCTTGGTCAAAAATGAAGTCTCGTCGTTCATGTCAAACTTCCGTGGTTGAGTACGTGCTGCAACTGCGCTGACCCTAGCTTCCAGCCACTTATAAAGGTTCCATTGCTATCAAGGATCACGTTGAGTCCGGTTGACTGGTCCACATAGTGCGTTACTGGGTTTCCTTTATAGGTGCCATCGATCGCGCTGGTTGAGCTTGCGTCGATGTGTTGCCGGATAGCTGCATCAAAATCTGCTGCGGTCTCGGGCTTGTAGTTGCCCGAGATGCCGAAGTCCGCTGCGTGCTTGAACTTTTTCTGAATCTGCTTCGGAGTTGTCGAAACAGACACTGAAGGCGGCGTGATCTGCGCCACCGCTGACGCACTATGGCCAGCTATCCAACGAGCGCCATGCGCCCCGATGGCACTGATGCCGGTGATGGCCGAGACTGTGCCGGTTGCGGTTTTGAATCCGTCGAGGTTTTGTTGGCCGATGACGGGGCGGAGTGCTGGGTCGAGGGTGCCGAGGGCGATGGTGCCGGTTACTTCTGCGGTGATTTCGGTGGCGCCGAGGATGCGAGCGCCGGGTGTTGCTCCGGTCCGTAGGAGGCTGAACGATGCGGGTGCTGCTGCGGTGCCGACACCAACGAGCGCTCCGTTGATGGTGTTCGAGGCAAGGTCGTCGGTGAGGTCGAGGTTGACGGACGTGGCGTTGATCGCAACGGTTGTTCCGGCTGCAGCAATGAGGCCCGCAACAATGACGCTGCCTGCGCCGGCTGTCGCGACGGTGAACGCTCCGGCAGCGACGAGGGCGCTTGCCGTTGCGAGACTGTTCTTGTTCTCTTCCCACCAGGTCTGATCGAACAGGTCTCCATCGATGACGACCTCGAGTGCTTGAACCTCTTCGCTGGTCAGGTCGGCACGATTGGCGTCGAGGAAGGCTTCATAGTCGCTCTTGGAAAGATGCCCGTCGACTGGCCCGCCTTGGTGGGAAACG
>CALKGG010000117.1 GCA_938084885.1 uncultured Acidimicrobiales bacterium | reverse complement strand
CCCTCGGTGCTGACGACTTCGCCCGAGTTGCCGCGGCCGGATTCGACCACGTCCGTTTACCGGTGAGCTGGGAGGGTTATGCGAGTGAGTCGGCGCCGTTCACCATTCCCGATGGCGATGACCCAACAGTGACACACCCCGACTACAACAACATTTGGGAGCGCGTCGACTGGGCGATCGATCAGGCGGCGGCGAATGACCTCATGATCATTCTCAACATGCACCACTACGACGCGGCCCACGACAATCCGGCCCTGCATGCCGACCGTCTTGTCGGTATGTGGCAGCAGATCGCCGAGCGGTATAGCGACGCCGGTGGCCACGTGGTCTTCGAGCTCTTCAACGAACCGCACGGCGCCTTTACCGAACAACCCGAGCTCTGGAACGATCTCGCCGCCGAGCTTCTCGGCGTTGTTCGCGAAACCAATCCGGATCGAACAGCTCTCGTTGGACCCGTCGGGTTCAATCACATCGACGATCTCGACACACTCGATTTGCCCGATGATCCGAATCTCGTCGCGACCGTGCACCTGTACGAACCCTTCGACTTCACCCACCAGGGCGCCGACTGGATCGATGACGTTCCGCCCATTGGCGTTGGGTGGTCGACCAATCAGGTCGACCTGGCCGAAGACTTCCGCGACCTCACGTGGGACACGTCGTTCACTGGCGATGCGGGGGCTCTTCGCGTCGACTTCTCCCGTCAGTGGGCGGGCTTTGCTGTTGGATGGCAAGACTCGCGGACGCCGACAGAGTTCCGCTTCACGGCGAGTAGCGACGAGGGAACGACTGTTCAAGTCGGTTGCCAGGCAGCGGGAAACGCTCATGTCGATGTCGAACAAATCCAGCTGTCTGTTGAACCGGCCGACTTCGTCGTCGACCTTTCGAGCTGTGCTCAAGGGTCGATTGGCGTTGGCGTGTTGAACGCGGACACGATCGATACTCCTGTGCGCTTCACCGAAATCGAAGTCTGTTCGACGACCGGTGAATGCGAAGATCCAATCTCGAACGCCGACGCTGCGCTGCGTGGCTGGTTGCAACGAGCGGCGGCGTGGTCGACTGCGCGTGGTGTGCCCGTGCATCTTGGAGAGTTCGGTGCGTTCTCGGCAGATGGAGCAGTTCCGGTTGCTGATCGTGCAGCGTGGACTGCAACGTTGGTCGACGAAGCCTCCGCGCTCGGGATTCCGTTCTCGTATTGGGAGTACAACTCGGGCTTCGGCGCCTATGACCAAGAGGCAGACGAGTGGGTTCCCGAACTGCTCGCTGCGCTCACTGGTTAACGCAGCCAGTTCGGGCAAAAGTTGCCCGGTGATGATCGTGACCGCGCGAGCTGGCTAACTTTCAAGCATGAAAGCTGCTGTCTGTCGTGAATTTGGCCAACCGCTCGTCATCGAGGATGTCGAACTACGAGAGGTCGGTCCGACCGATGTGTTGGTCGATGTTGCCGCTTGCGCTGTCTGCCACAGCGATATTCACTACGCCGAAGGGGCATGGGGCGGATACTTGCCTGCGGTCTATGGCCATGAGGCAGCAGGTGTTGTCACCGCTGTTGGCCCGCAGGTCACAAACGTCGTCGAGGGGGATCATGTCGTGGTCACGCTCATTCGTTCGTGCGGATCGTGCCCCCAATGCAACAGGGGCAACTTCGTGTTCTGCGAAACGCCATTTGCCGCAGACGAAACTCATCGGCTCACCAATAGCAACGGTGACGAGATCCTCGCTGCATTGTCGTGTGGCGCTTTTGCCGAAGAGGTGATTGTCGATCACAGTCAGGTCGCCGTTATCCCAAAGACCATGGGCTGGGAAGCAGCGTCGCTGTTGGCCTGCGGAGTGATCACTGGGGTTGGCGCGGTTATGAATACCTCGACCATTGACGATACGAGTTCGGTCATCGTGGTTGGAGCCGGTGGCGTTGGGCTCAATGCCATCCAAGGAGCATCCATCGTTGGCGCGCCGGTTGTGATCGCCGTCGACCTTGCTGAAGAGAAGCTTGCGATCGCGAAAGAGTTCGGTGCCACCCACGTCGCAACACCAGACACGATCAAGGCGGTCATCGAGGAAGCAACCGGCGGACGTAAAGGTGTCTCCCACTGTCTCGTCACGGTTGGTTCGTCCGGAGCGATTCGTTCGGCGCTGCGCTATATCGAGGCCGGCGGCGAGCTCGTGATCGTCGGCATGCCGGCGCTCGGCAACGAGATCGAGATCGACCCGGTGGTCATTGCGGCCGTCGGGCATCGCATTGTTGGTTCGAAGATGGGAACGAGCGACATTCGTCGTGACATTCCGAAGCTCATCGAGTGGTATCAGGAAGGCAAGCTCAAACTCGACGAGCTCGTCAGCGGCACCTACTCCCTCGATGAGATCAACGGCGCCATCGAGAACGTCGCCGATGGCGGCACCATTCGTAACGTCGTGCTGATGGATTCCTCGGGAGCCTGAAACGTCATGAAGTTCACCGATGTCGAAACGTTTGTCGTCGCAAACCCGCCGCCAGGCTATGGCGGTCGCTACTTCGTATTTGTGAAGCTCACCACCGACACTGGTGCCACTGGTTGGGGTGAGGTGTACTCGCCGCCGTTTGACACGGCTGCCATCGAGGCCATCGTGTCTGATGTCTTTGATCGGTGTGTGTTGGGCACGGACCCGTTTCGCATCGAAGAGCGCACCCGCAAGATCTACTCGCTTGCTTTTACTGGCCGCCCCGATGTGGTGATCGGTGGAATATTGAGTGCCTTTGATGTGGCCTCGTGGGACGTTGTTGGGAAGGAGACGGGGCGCAACGTCACCGATCTTCTCGGTGGCAAAGTGCGTGATCGAGTGCGTTCATACACCTACTTGTATCCACGCGACGACGACTCGACTGATGACGTGTACTCGAACGCGACGCTCGCAGCCGAGACGGCACTTTCCTACGTCAAGCGGGGACACACCGCTATCAAGTTCGATCCGGCTGGGCCGTACCGCGAGGTTGGTCCCCGCCAGCCGACGATGAACGAGCTCACTCGCTCGGCGGCGTTCGTGAACGAGATTCGCGATGCGGTCGGCAATGCTGCCGACCTGCTCTTTGGAACCCACGGACAGTTCACCGTGTCGGGCGCAATCCGGCTCGGCAAGCTGCTGGAACCAGCGATGCCGCTGTGGTTCGAAGAGCCATGTCCGCCCGATATTCCAGAAGCTATGGCCGAGGTGGCTCGCCACTGCGCCGTGCCAATCGCGGCGGGGGAGCGGCTGACGAGCATCCACGAGTTCAAGCGGCTACTCGACGCTGGTGTCGGCATTTTGCAACCCAACCTCAGCCGCGCCGGGGGGCTGACCGCTGGGAAGAAGATCGCGGCGATCGCCGAAACCTATGGTGCTCAGGTAGCACCGCATCTCTACAACGGGCCGCTCGGCGGCGCAGCCAACATGGCAGTTGCGGCCACCATTCCTAACTTCCTTGTGCTCGAGGGCATTCGCGAATGGGGAGGTTTTCATGCCGAGCTGCTCACGAACCCTGTGCAATGGGATGACGGTCACGTGATCCCATTCACCGACCCGGGCCTCGGTACCGAGATTGATGAGGACGTTGCGCGGGCACACCCGTGGGTTGCCGGCCAGACGCACCTCGCCATGACCAATGACACCAACGACTGGCCAGGTTAGGGAGCGAGCGTTGCCGCAAAGTTCTCGACGTGTTCGCTGAGTGATGCGAAGGCCTCGCTCGGGTCTTCGCTGAAGTTAGGAATTCCCCACTCTTGGGTGTTGGGGTGTGCTGGCAAGTGGTCGAGTGAACAACCAATGTTGATGACGTGATCTGCAGCCAACAGATCGTCTGCGGTCAGAAGCCTCGGCACCGTGGTGACCACATGACCGTCGGCTTCGAGTTGTTCGCGTACCAGGAAAAGGACGTCTTCGTCAGGGTCGGTGCCTGCGGTCGTTACACCGATATCGAGGCCTCGCTCTTCGGCGAGTCGTGTGAGGTACGCGGCGGCCGTGACGCTCTTGGCTGCGTTGTGGGGGCACAGGATGAGGACGTGTGTTGGCATTTCGATCTCCCGAAGTTGAGGTGTGGTTGCCCGGGTAACGGCATGGTTGTGTCGCGGTAGTGCTAGAAGACTGTTCGGGCGAGGGCGCCGATCGCCCCGGCGATGATGACGACGTGGAGGGTCGACAGCTTGGTCGTGAAGATCGCGACGCTTGCGCCGAGTGCGATGAGCGCCGCGAGCGGGTCGATCGAAGCGAGGTCGGGTTGGTAGAGCAGTACCCCGAAGCGTCGATGTTCTTCGACGGTTTCGAACAGGGTGAAGAGCGCGAACCAGATCGCGAGGTTGAGGACCACGCCAACGACCGCTGAAGTAATTGTGGACAGCGCAGAGGTGAGCGATGGTCGTCCTCGGAGGTGTTCGATGAATGGTGCGCCGAGGAAGATCCACAGGAATGACGGCACGAACGTGACCCACGTGGCTATGACGGCGCCGCCGATACCGGCGTGAAGTGGGCTGAGCGACCCGGGGTCTCGGAACGGACCCATGAAGCCGACGAACTGGACGACCTGGATGAGGGGCCCTGGCGTGGTTTCGGCCATGCCGAGTCCGGTGATCATCTCGCCGGGTTCGAGCCACCCGAAGGTCGAAACCGACTCTTGGGAGATGTATGCGAGTACCGAATAGGCGCCACCGAATGTCAGGACCGCGGCGGACGAGAAGAAGGTCGCGACATCGACAAAGACCGAGTTGCCGCCGACCACCCAGGTCAGCAGTAGTACGGGTCCAGCCCAAAGCACCGCGCCGCCGGCAAGGACTCGGGCGAACCTCGCAACGGTTGGTCGGCCGAGCGTGATGTGCTGGTCGCCAACGAGCACGTCGGTGCTGTCGATGGCGGTCGACTCGTCGTGCCCGGTCACGATGTTGAAGATGTCCGGTCGGAATCGACCGCCAATCAACCCAATTGTGCCCGCGATCGCAACGATGAGCGGGAAGGGAAGTTCGAGAAAGAAGATCCCGATGAAGGCGGCGGCGGACACGGCCAACATGACCTTGTTCTTGATGACGCGGCCACCGATTCGTGTCACGGCGCTGATCACGACGGCGATGACCGCTGCCGAAATTCCGAAGAACACGCCGCTGACCCAGGACACATCGCCGTAGGACGCAAAGAGAATGCTGAGCGCCATGATGCTGAGAAAGCCGGGAAGGATGAATAGTGCGCCCGCGAACAGGCCGCCCCTTGGGCCTCGAAGGAGCCACCCGAGATAGGTGGCGAGCTGTTGTGCTTCTGGGCCGGGGAGGAGCATGCAGTAGTTAAGTGCGTGGAGGAATCGTTGTTCGCCAATCCAGCGTCTTCGGACGACAATCTCGTCGTGCATGACCGCGATTTGACCGGCGGGCCCGCCAAAACTGTTGGCCGCAACAGTTCCCCATGCCTTCCACCAATCGCTTCGTGGAATCGTGCTGCCGGGGAAGGTCGGTGGTTGCTTCAGTGGCCCTTCATCATGTAACCGTGGTTGCTCTATGCGAGACATGCATGGCACGATAGGCTTGTAACCGTGGTTACGCAACAAAAAGCTTGGGCCTTGCTCAGCTACCGGATTCCTCGAGAGCCGTCGACGCCGCGCATTGCGGTGTGGCGACAACTCAAAGACCTTGGGGTTGTGCAAGTCGGCGATGGTCTCGTGGCCCTACCCGAGTCGTCTCGAAACCGAGAACGATTGCAGTGGGTTGCGGCACGCATACTCGAAGCCGACGGCGAGGCAATCGTGTGGGATGCAACGACCAGCACCAAACGCGAATCGCGCGCGCTAGCAGATCGCCAACAAGTTGCACGAACAGCCGAGTATGCCGAGCTCCTTACCCACGTTCTCGCCGACGATGCCCCCGCCATGCGCACCGTGCAGAAGTGGCGCCGAGCCTGGCGCAAGATCGACCGACGCGACTACTTCGATGCACCAATGCGAGAAGAGGTGCGCGCCGCTATCGAGGAACGGGCCGAACCTCGGACAACTGGTAGCACCACCAATGCCGACGAAGGAGCGCGCAAGTGAAGTGGGCAACACGGCCAAACATTCACATCGACAGAGCTGCATCGGCGTGGCTCATCACACGATTCGTCGACCCGAATGCAGAGTTTCTCTACGTTGAAGACGTCGACGACGTTCCGAACGACGCCACGCCGTTTGACTATGTTGGCTGTGAAATCAGCCATCGCGGCGATGACGTGACGTTCGAGACTCTTCTGCGCACGAACGAACTCGACGATCCCGTGCTGTGGGAAATCGGCAAGATCGTCCATGAGGCCGATGTTGAGGACGGCCGCTACGACGCACCTGAAGCTCCGGGGTTTGACCTCATCATTCGAGCGCTCGGCGTTGACCACGACGACGAACAGGTCCGACGCCTCAGCGGGACGATCTTTGACAGCGTAATGACACATCTGCGTTCGCAATAGACCTCGCATCACGATCGAGCAATTCTCAAACGACATTGGACGACGGCCGTCACCGGAGGCTGAACCGTTAGAGGTTTGCCCGTTCGATGTGTGCGTCGACGACGTGGTTTCCTGGTCCGCCGTTGCTTTGTGGTTCGGTCGACGCTGCATCCTCGCCGAGCATTGCTCCAACACACGCTGCTGCAGAGCGGCCAAGCGCGTGGAGATCATAGCCACCTTCGAGAAACGCAATTCGCCGTCCCGCCGGGGCGTAGCTGCAGATACGGGCGGTCATCGCTGCGTAGTCGCCCGAGGTGAGGCCAAGGTTGGTGAGCGGATCTTCGCGGTGCGCATCGAACCCGGCCGAGATCAGGATCCAGTCTGCGCCAAAGGATTCGAGGGCGGGTTCAATGACTTCGTCGAACGCTCGCAGGTAGACGTCACCGGTTGCGAGCGACGGCAATGGAAAGTTGATGGTCCGTTGATAGCCATCGGCCCGCCCAACCTCACTCAAGGCGCCGCTGCCGGGATATTGCGGGTATTCGTGGAGCGAAATGAACAGCACGTCTTCGCGGTCGAAGAAGGCATCTTGGGTGCCATTGCCGTGGTGTGCGTCAACGTCGATGATCGCCACCCGTGCGCCCGCATGGGTGAGTGCCTGCGCGGTCACAGCGACGTTGTTGAACAGGCAAAACCCCATGGCGTTCTGCGGGGTTGCGTGGTGCCCGGGAGGCCGCACGAGACAGAACGCCGAGTCGGCCTCACCAGCTCGCAATGCAGCAACGGCATCGAGCCCGGCGCCCGCAGCTAAGCGAGCTGCTTGCATCGAACCCGAGCTCATGAACGTGTCGCCGTCGATCTGTACCCGGTCGACTCCAGCGTGCTCGTCGAGGGCGGTGACGTGGGTGTTGGTATGTACGCGGAGCAATGCTTCTGTCGGTGCTTCGGTCGGCTCACGCCATAGCAGCGCATCGCCGAATCCGGCTTCGTTAACGCCGTCGATAGCGGCAGCGAGCCGTTCAGGGCGCTCGGGGTGCCCCGACGGTGGGCGGTGGTTGGCCAGTCGTTCATCGGCGATCATCAAAATCGGCATCTTCGAGTATGACACCTGAAATCGTCGAGACGTCCGCTCGCGTGTGAAGATCAAACACATGTTGGCCGGTATCGCACATTTCCCTACGTCCTACTCGATAGCGCCGAGCATCCTCGGCCCCGAACTCGAACAGCGGGGTTTCGAATCGATTTGGGTGGCAGAACACAGCCACATCCCAACATCTCGAAAGACGCCCACCCCGAGCGGCGCCCCGCTCCCGCAGCGCTACTTCGACACGTTCGACCCATTCGTCTGGCTCACGGCACTCGCCTCGCACACGACCAATCTGTTGCTCGGCACCGGCATCTGCCTTGTGGTACAACGCGACCCAATCCACACGGCGAAGTCGGCGGCGAGCCTCGACCAGATCAGCAACGGACGATTCCAATTCGGGGTTGGCGCTGGATGGAACGAGGACGAGATGAACAACCATGGCACCCAGGCGGACGGCCGTTTCAAGTTGATGCGCGAACGGGTGGCGGCGATCAAAGAGATGTGGACCGCTGAGACTCCCGAATATCACGGCGACCTCGTCGACCTGCCGCCAATGACGATCAACCCGAAGCCGCTACAGACCCCGCACCCGCCGATTCACGTCGGTGGCTCATATCCCGGTGGAGCGCGCCGGGCGGTCGAATGGGGTCAGGGTTGGATTCCAATTCCTGGGAGGGCCGAAGGCACGCTTGCCGAACATATTGCCGGCATGGGTGAGATGGCCGAAGCGGCTGGCCGGAACCCCGACGAGATCGACGTGACGATCTATTTCGCTCCCGCCGACCCAAAGACGCTGACCGAATACGCCGAAGCGGGCGTGACCCGGGTGGCATTCGACTTGCCGTCGGTCGGCGAACCCGAAGCGCTCGTCGCTCTCGACAACGCAATGGAGGCGCTCAGCAGCGCAGGCTTGCGGTAGCCAACTGGTGTTGTAGGGACAGACCCACTGTTCACCATTCCGGTGACCGTTCGAAAAATTTTGTGGTGTTGTAGTGTCCGGTCATGACCGAACGCATCATGAACCTTTTCCGCCTCGATGGGAAGACTGCCGTCGTCACTGGCGGGTCACGAGGTATCGGCGAGATGATCGCCGAGGGTTATGTCGACGCCGGAGCGTCGGTCATCATTACCGCCCGCAAGGTCGAAGCTCTGGAAGCAACTGCAGCACGCCTCAACGATCGAGCGGCCAACGGCGTGACCGTCACGGCAATACCCGGCGACCTTGCAAGCCCAGAAGGCATCACCGCGTTCGCCAATGCCGTCAAAGCAAAGGTCGATGCAGTCGACATTTTGGTCAACAACGCCGGCGCTGCTTGGGGTGCCCCCTTTGGCGAGTACCCGGTCGACGGCTGGGACAAGGTGATGAACATCAACGTCCGAGGTATCTACTACCTGACCGAAGCCTTGGCCGACCATCTCCGTGGCGCCGGAACCCCCGAGGACCCAGCTCGGGTCATCAATGTTGGCTCGGTCGACGGCCTGCGGGCGTGCGAAACCGAGCACTACGCGTATTCGACGTCGAAGGCAGCCGTGCACCACCTCACTCGCCAGCTCGCAAAGCGCCTTCTGCCCGAAAACGTGCTCGTCAACGCGATTGCTCCCGGACCGTTTGAGTCGAACATGATGGCCTACGCGCTCCGTGACGACGAAGCCAGGAAGTTGGTCGAGAGCGAAGTTCCCCAGGGCCGTATCGGCAATCCCGACGACATGGCGGGGCTCGCCATTTTCCTCGCGTCAAAAGCCAGCACGTACATCACCGGCACGGTTATCCCCGTCGGCGGCGGCCTCGCCACGGTCGAGTAGGTGGTCAGATGAGTATCCGTCTTCCACTCGAATCTGAGTCGATGCCATGTGTCGACTTTGCTCGTGCCCACGATGTCGACCCCGGCGGCACGGCACTTCACCCCGACATTCTCGTCCTCGTCGAGGTTGCAGAGCCATGGCCGAAACCGGTCGGCAAGCATGAGCAGCTGGTCGAGCTCACGACCGAAGTGTTCAGCCGTCGAGAGAACATTCGATTGCTCGCAGCAGTCCCGATCTCGTCGACCCCGCGAGCAATTGCCTTCCATCGCACACCGATCGGCATGACCCGAGCAGAGGTAGCCCTCGGAGATGATCCGTTGGCGGCGCTGCGGGCCGTCCTCGATAACCCCGGTGAGCGCGTCGACTCGGCGACCGGGCAACGCACGGTCCTCGTGTGCACGCAAGGAACCCACGACATCTGTTGTGGGACGAACGGCGTGGCCCTCGCCGACGAGCTTTCGCAAACTCGCCCAGAACTCGAGCTGTTTCGTGTGAGCCACACCGGCGGGCATCGCTTCGCGCCGACAGCGATGACGTTGCCAGATGGTCGCATGTGGGCCTTCCTTTCAAGCGAACGCGTCGGTGCCATTCTCGACAGGACCGCGACCGACGCGGCCAGCTACTGCCGTGGATGGTGGGGTGCGCCAACGGGCCGCGCCCAGATGGCCGAACGTGCGGTATTTGCCATGCTGGGTTTCGATATCGACGGGGTCGAGCGACATGTCACCGTCGGCGCGGACAGTATCCCCGACCTCGTTGACGTGCGCGCGGGAGAACGCTCGTGGCTCATACGGGTCGAGGTCGGCCGCGAAGTCCCCACTATCAGCTGTGAGACGCCCGGCGGAAAACCTGTCAAGCCAGGACGCGAGTGGCGGGTCGACTCGATCGTCGAGCAGTAGCCGGCGTGAATGCAGTCCCTTCGTGCGGAAGAATTTGTCGATGAATGACCGCTGGCGAACCCAACCCGCACGTGCCCTTCTGCTCGTCGCCGGAGTACTTATTGCAGGGTGTACAAACGGTGAGCAAACCGTGACTCCGCCAACTGAAATACTCGACCTTCGAGAACCAGCCAGTGCCGCGCCAGGCGAAACCGAAACCGGCCCCGACGAGGCAGCGCCAGCAGATGCGCCAACCGCCGAGCCGGTCGAGATCATCACCGAACCAGCGCGACGCATCGAAGAAAACCCGCCCGTCGATGCCTCCAACTGGATAGCTCGAACGTTCATGGACTCGAATACGGTAGAGCTTGTCTGGTCGCCGGTCGACGGAGCCGACACCTACCGCCTCTTCCGGCTCCCGACCGTCAGCGCCGACTACGACGCAATCGATACCGGCGTGATCGATGGTGCCGAAGAAGTATACGTTGGGGCCGAGTTCGGGTTTATCGACAACGACCCGCCGACCGGAACGTTCCTGACCTACGTGCTCGTTGCCGAGGTGGACAACACAACAACCCAACCGCGATGGACCGAGGCGCTCACGATCGACGACACCACCCCACCTGCACCCATTACCGGACTAACCGCAACGACCACCGACAGCGGCGTGCTCCTCGAATGGCAGCCATCACCCGACGACGTCGAGTTTGCTGCATACAACGTTTCAATTCTTGAAGAGGGCCAGCTTCGCTACATCGGCGGCGGAGCCGACGTTGGTCAGGTCTCGTTCCTCGATGACTCCAACTTCTCCGGAACTCGGACCTACGTGGTTGCCGCAGTGGACTTTCACAACAACGTGTCCGAAACTGCCGAAGCCGACGTCACTCGCTAACCAGATCCCGTCGGCTAATGACCACCAAGAAAAGGGCCTCACCAATGACAGACCGCCCAAAGATCGCCGTCAGTCCAACGAGCCGGCCAGCCATGTTCGACGCCATGGTCGACGCGGTCGTCGCCGGAGGTGGCCAGATCGTGCCAGTCGATGAAGCCAGCGCGCTCATATGGGCTGACCCCGCAGCAGCGGACGCCTTCCCGGCCGTTGTTGCACACGCCCCGGCACTCGAATGGGTACAGCTTCCCTACGCCGGGATAGAGAACTTTGCCAACCAACTCGACCCCGCCTTGCAATGGACCTGCGGCAAGGGTGTCTACGCCGACCCAGTTGCCGAACATGTCATTGCGCTCACACTCGCCGGCTTTCGGCACCTCCATACCGCCAGCCGTGCTACCAGCTGGCCAGCCCAGCAAGGCAAGAACTTGCTGGGAGCACACGTCACCGTGATCGGTGGAGGAGGGATCACCGAATCACTGGTTCGCCTGCTCAAACCATGGAATGCAAAGATCACCGTTGTCCGCCGGTCGAACACCGCATTTCCCGGAGCGTCGCGGACGGTCACCAAAGATCGACTACACGATGCACTACCTGGCGCCGACGTCGTGGTCTTGGCAGCAGCGGTCACCAACGAAACCCGACAAATGGTCGACCGCGACTTCCTTGCAGCAATGGACGACGATGCGTGGCTCGTCAATGTCGGTCGCGGAGCCCTCGTGGTCACCACCGACCTGCTGGCGGCGCTGCAAACAGAAACGATCGGTGGTGCAGCGCTCGACGTCACCGACCCCGAACCGCTACCCGATGGCCACCCGTTATGGGACGAGCCCGACTGCATCATTACCCCCCATGTCGCCAACACACCAGAGATGGGGCTGCCCCTCATTGCCGAGCGTGTGCGCCAAAACGTCGAACGCTGGATCGCCGGCGACGACCTTCTTGGTCCGGTCGACGTGCACGCAGGCTACTAACCGCCATTGGCCCCGACACGACGTCGAGCCTCGCTGTAGGCTCCCACGCATATGGGCGATTATCACCAGTTCGGACCAATCTCGACGCTGCACAAACTTTCTGCACGGTCGATTGAAAGTATCGAAGCCGATCTCGTCGAATGGTCAGCCAATCGACCGATGGCCCTCGTGATCCCCGCGCTCTACTCAGAGCTCAACGGTCCAGCGCTCGAGAACATTGTTGATGAACTCAGCAAGGTCCCGTACCTCAGCGAAATCATCATCGGAATCGATCGAGCGAACGAAGAGCAATTCAACCATGCAAAGACGTTCTTCAGCCGGCTGCCGCAACGCCACCGTCTGCTCTGGAACGACGGACCAAGACTGCGACAACTCGACGCCGAATTCGAAGCGCTCGGAATTGCTCCAGAACAGCCGGGCAAGGGGCGAAACGTCTGGTACTGCATGGGCTACTACCTGGCATCGGGCCGGGCGACCTCGGTTGCGCTGCACGACGCAGACGTCATCACCTACAAGCGCGAAATGTTGGCCCGCCTGCTGTACCCCGTTGCGCACCCGACCTTCGGCTACGCATTCGCGAAGGGCTACTACTTTCGCTCAGATGGAGAGAAGCTCAACGGGCGAGTCAGTCGCCTCCTCGTTGCGCCGCTCCTCCAAGCGCTGCGAGTATCGCTCGACCACAGCGACCAATACCTCGAGTTCCTCCAAAGCTTCCGCTACCCGCTCGCTGGCGAGTTTGCCATGCACGAGAACGTCGTCCGCAACATGCGCTTCCCAAGCGATTGGGGCCTAGAGATCGGGGTGCTTTCCGAGCTTTACCGGCGGTACACCCCCCAGAGAATCTGCCAAGTTGACATTGCCGGCGCCTACGACCACAAGCATCAGTCCGTCTCTGAACAAGACGCAGAGAGCGGCCTACACAAGATGTCGATCGACATTGCGAAAGCCCTGTTCCGCAAGGTCGCAATCGACGGCGAAATCCTGACGCCCGAGACCTTCCGCACAATCAAGGCAAGCTACTACCGCACTGCACTCGACCACGTCGACCGCTACCACAACGATGCAATCATCAACGGCTTCACGAGCTATCGACACGCCGAGGAGACAATGGTCGAAATGTTCGCCGGAGCAATCATGGACGCCGGTGACCAGTTCTTGAACAACCCCATGGAAACACCATTCATTGCCAGCTGGTCTCGCGTAATGAGCGCCATGCCCGACGTCTTCGATCGGATCAAGGACGCAGTCGAAGCTGACAACGCCGTTCCTCCGGCCTAGCGGCTGCCGTTCCTTCGGCCTAGCGGCTGCCGTTCCTTCGGCCTAGCGGCCGTCGTCACTAACTGCGTTTTCGCCTGCGGCGAAAACGCGCCGTTCCTAACTGGCTTTTTGCCTGCGACGAAAACGCGCCGTCACTGACTGGCCTTTTGCCTGGGGTGAAAACGCGTCGTTACTAACTGGCTTTTTGCTTGCGGTGAAAACGCGTCGTTCCTAACTGGCTTTTTGCCTGCGCGAAACGCCCACTTAGGCTGCTGCTGGTTGCTGTTGGCCTTGTTGTAGCAGCTGAAGAAAGTCATCGACCTGTTGAGGTTCGTCGAAGAGCCCGCCGTAGCCACGAGTGCACCCCGCTGCGAGAAGCGCCGACCGCTGCGTCTCGGTATCGACACCCGAGGCCATGACCTCGATTCCCAAGATCGTCCCCAACCCAATCGTCGCGCGAGCGAGCGGCGGATCGAAATCCTTCGCATCGAGCGCGTGCACAAACTCCGGAGCGATCTTGATGGCATCGATGGGCGCTGACCGCAACGACGACAACGACATCAAGCCCGTACCGAAGTTATCAATGACAACCTGCACACCCGCCCGACGCAGCTGTTCGAGGGCCAGCGGATGTGTCATCGATACCTGGGCAACTGCGTCCTCGGTCATTTCGATCGACCAACGAACCAAACCCGACCCGACACATTTGACGAGCCGTTCGAACGAAGCCGCATTCGTGACTTGACCTTCGGACACGTTCAGTCGAATTGTGAAATCGTCGGGCACCAACGCCGAGTCGACGAGACGATCAGCGGCTGCGAAGCCAATCTCGGTGAATCGGTCGAGCAACCCGAACCGAATGATGTCGGCGAGAAACTCCGATGTATCGATCGGGCCTTCAGTCGGGTGATCCCAGCACAGCAGTATCTCCGCACCGAGGATCTCGCCGGTCGAAAGATCTCGCTCCGGTTGGAGAAGAGCGCCCATTGCGCCCGTCTCTATCGCTGCAAGAATCGAGAACTCCCGCTCGTTGTCCATCCGCCAAGGGAGATGCATCGAGCTCGCAAACTCGACGACCGCCGTTCCCGACTTTGCTTTCGCGTTATACATCGCAACGTCTGCCTGTTGCAGAAGCTGCGCAGCATCGCGATCCCCGGGAGGTGCAACCACAAAACCAGCGCTCAGCACAAGATCGAACGAATGCCCGTCACTGTCGACAACACCTGCGGTCTGTTCAATCACCGATCGGCACAGCGTGCTCGGGTCGTCCAGATCGACGAACGCCAGGCAGAACTCGTCACCGCCGAGACGACCGACCAGCGCATCAGCCGGGGCTGCCTGGATCAACCGCTTCGCCGTGTGTATCAGCAACTCATCGCCGCATTGGTGCCCATACTTGTCGTTCACGAGCTTGAACCGGTCGAGATCGAGGGTCATCACCGTTACCGTCGAACCGTCGCCGAGCGCCGTATCGATCCCCTCGTGAACAACGGTTCGGTTTAGCAAGCCCGTCATTGGGTCGGTCGACGCGAGCTGATGAAGTGCGCTGACATAGCGCCGCATGAATACGGCAGCGAATGCCAACATCGCAATGCCAGCCGCTGCCAACACACCGGCGAGCATCGCGAATGTCTGGCGCGCAGTCCTGATGTCGCTCAGAAAATCGGCTTCTGGGGCGCCGACGATCAACAGTCGTTCACCAGAACTATCGAGCGGCGCGACCGACACCACGAGGGTCTCCTCACCGAACATGCTGGTGCTCGCAGCCATCGATGTTGAGCTGTCGAGAATTGCCCGCGTGATCTCGGTGCTCTCGGCGCCATCCGCGAGACGAGTGCTTCCTGCAATCAGCTCGCCCGTGATCGTAACCACCGCAGCTGTGCCGTTCTCGCTTGGGCGTCGAGCCTCGAGGAATGTCTCGAGGTTCGTGAGGCGAATATCGACTCCGACAACCGCGACCACTTGCCCGTCTGCTCCAAGAATCGGAACGCTATGGGTGATTCCCGGCTCACCGCTCGAAAAAAACACGTACGGCTCGGTCCAGTGAACGTCCCCACCCGAGGCCCCCAAGTACCACGGGCGCTCCCGCGGATCGAAGACATCATCGAAGAGCTGGAACTCGTCCACTATTTCGTCGCCAGCATCGAAAATTTGGTTGAAGACGAGGCGTTCCCCGTCGACGAGCTTGATCGTCTTAATGCGGAGTTGGTCATCAATCTCGCGCCGAACGTCGAGGAAGCTTCCATCGGGATAGCCAACGAACGCACCGGCCATATTGTCCTGCGAGGCAGTGAGGTCTCGTAGGAGATCGACGTGGTTGGCCGGGTCTTGATCTCGCTCAAGTGCGCTCGCGACAACTTCGGCCACAGTTTCGGGCACTGAGAAGTAGCTATTTGTGACAGCGATGGACTCGGTAGAAATGGCCTCGACGACCTCGATCACCGCATCTTGCTCCGGAGCGCCGCTGAGGATACCGGAGGTAATGGCGATCCAACCCCCGGTCACTACAAGTGCAATCGCAAGCGCTACGGCGCCGACGATCCCCGCTTTTTGCCTTGCCGAACCAATTTGTCCCATGCCCGCTCATCACTTAGGAATTGCATACTTCTTAGGTGTATGTCGGGTTTCAGGGCGCACACTTGAACGTTTGTTTAGATTTGCTCGGCGAAACCAATTGCGTAGAAATCGGGCGCCGTGGATTCTGGCCTCTAATTCGTCACGAACTCAAGCGTAAATGCGGAGGTCATGGTTTCGCCTTCATCGAGGATGCGCGGCGAGCCGTTGACCTCGTTCGGCGGTCCCGATTGGGGTTCAACGCAAAATCCGTCGTCGCGTTCGTCATAGACAACCCAATGGTCGAAATCTGAGAGCAAGGTCATGGTGAGATCACCCCACCTGATAGTTGGAGGCCCGGTGAGGTCGGTGAAACAATCGTCCCAGGGGCCACTGGGAACCGGGACGAGACGCCCCGGCATACCGTTGCTGTCGCGCTGATACATCGACGTCGCCGGGAACGTCAGATCGGCGGTGCCGAATGAGGTCGTGCGACGGAACCACGGATGCCAGCCGAAGCTCATTGGCTGACGCTCGTTGGCCACCACGGACAGTTCGACCATGAGGGACTCGGGTGTGAGCTCGAAGCGTTGCGTGGCTCGACCTGCAAACGGCCACGGGTCTCGAAACTGCCACGAGATAGTGTCCTTCCCGATTCGCTCCCATGAGTTCACGAACCCGTACCCGTGGATGGCGTTGCCCTCATGAAATTGAGGCACGGCGTACTCGACCCCATCGAAGGTGAACTCACCGCGCAAAATTCGACCAGCGAACGGGACCATTGGGTACATGCCCCACACCATTGGGTCCGAGTCGCCGCGGCCATCTAGACCATTCCAGATCAGCTCGCTACCGGCGATCGTCAGCGACGAAAGACGTCCACCGGACGCAACATCGACGACCGCTCTCGTCTCGTCAGCGCAAAGGATAAGACGGTCGTCGCTCGCGAACACCGCGGTTAACGGCTCTTCTTTTTCGGCGAGGTCACCATCCGCCCATCGGACTTTCCGGTGATCTTGATGACGCCACGGGCTTCGGCTGCGGTCAGGAAGCTCCCAAAGTTTCGATACCCGAGGGCTCGTTCATCGAAGTCCGGGTTTCGTTTGCGCAGCGCCGTCTTGAGTCCAGTGAGCGCCACCGCAGCTTCTTCGTGAAGCAAGTTTGTAAGCAGCTCGTCTACCTCGTCGGCGCTAACTCCGCTGAGTGAAACCTCGGGATCGCCGCTGCCGGAAACTTCGATTTGGCCCTTACTCGCCAGGCTCGAGAGCAACGCACTGAAGTTACGAAAGCCCAACTCGGCCTCGGAGAAGGTCGGATCCTTGCGCAGGAGGGCTCGCTTGAGGCTCGATGCTCGGACCGTGCCCGACGATGACGACAAGCCAGCGAGCGTCGCGGTAACCAGGGCAAGGTCGGTTGGTGTCGAACCCATCTCTTCAGATTTCGTTCGGCTTCTCGAAGCCTTCGAGTCGCTCTTGCTGATCGTGGTTCCCATTGCGGTATCGGAGTCGGTCACAAGGTTGTCGTAGAACATGAACTCGTCGCATGCAGGTGGCAGAAGCTTCGACGTCGACTGGCGAACACCGACACCGATGACTTGTCGATCGAGTTCGCGAAGTTTCTGAACGAGCGGGCTGAGATCGGAATCTCCAGTACAGATCACAAAGGTCGAGATGTACTCCTTGTCAAGCGCCAGCTCGATCGCATCGATCGCCATTTTGATATCGGCGGCGTTCTTGCGAGACCCGCCCATCTTTTGGGGAATGTCGATCAATTCCACTTGGTGGCGGGTGAGCATGCGCCGATCGTCATCGAAGTACGACCAGTCTGCATAGGCCTTGCGAGTAATGACTCGACCCCGCTCAGCGAGCGCATCGGCGACGGGTCTGAAGTTAAAGGCTGCACCAAGGTTGTCCTTCGCCCCGATCGCTAGGTTCTCGTAGTCGAGAAAAACCGCTATCCGGGGGACGTCATCATCGTGTGCCATTGCCGGAGCATAGGTGCCCCGAAGATCGAGCGACTGGACTTACCGTGCAATGACCCATGCCGACGCGTACGGGCCGAGCACGAGTTCGCCTTCGACCGAAGATTGCGTCAACAAGCAGAGTGCTCGATGGCCGAGCGAAACAGTCTGTTCTTCTGCGGTCACATTGCAGTACACGGTGACGTTCGCTTCGCCGGTTTCCGAACCCGGAGGAGCGTTGCGATCGATGGCGAGCACACCATCGAGATCGCGGAGCGTTTGGGAAGATTCGGGGTGGAACGCACAGTGTTTGCGCCGGAGTGCCGCCCGCTCGATGAGGCCTCGGTAGATGTGGCTCTGCCAGCTGTCGCCATCGATCGCGGGAACATCGTCGAGGTGGACGCGGCCACGGTTGATGGTGCGGCGCACTCCGTCAGCCTCTGCCTCAGCGCTGTTGTTGGTCGTTGCCATCAGCGAGTTGACATAGATTGCTGGCACCCCGGCGAGGGCGAGCACGATGGTGTGAAGGAGCACGATACGTTTTGGCATTAACGGGTCGTCGGCGCCGCCGAAGAGGTCGGGAAACGAAATGTTGAGCTCGTACGGAAACGGTTGACCCGCCCGGTCGTAGGTGCCGTGCATTCCGCCGCGCTCGTGCGTGAGTTGCACGAGTTGGGCAATCTCTTCTGTCGACAGGAACCCTTCGGCCGGGCGAACGCCGATGCCGTCGTGGCTCGCGAGGAAGTTAAACAGTGTGGTGCCAGGCGGAGGTGCGGCAGCGGTCGACACCCATTCGCAGAGTCGATCGGCTCGACCCTGCAGTACGGCGTCGATCGCAAGCGGAGGCAGGGTGAAGTTGTAGATCAGGTGCGCCTCATCGCCATTGCCAAAGTAGGTGCGGTTCTCGCGATCGGGGACGTTGGTTTCGGTGATGATGGCGACATTTGGGGCACGAACGTCGAGCAGCGTGTGCAGTAGCTTCACCATCTCGTGGGTCTCGGGAAGGTGAATGCTCGTGGTGCCTGGGACCTTCCAGATGTAGGCGACTGCATCGAGTCGCAAAAGGCGTGCGCCTCGCTCGATGTACAAGTCGATGATCGACAACATCTCGGCAACGAGGTCGGGGTTGCTCCAGTCGAGGTCGACTTGGTCTTCGCTAAAGGTGGTCCAAACCAACCGTGTACCCGCACTCGTCTCGAATTCGGTGAGCAGTGGAAGCGACCGTGGTCGAACCACGTTGCTGAGATCCCACTCGGGCTCGCCGGTCTTGATATAGGTATTTCCCGGAGCTTGATTCTTGAGAAACTGCTGGAACCATTCGGATTTGGCTGAGCAATGGTTCAGCACAAGGTCGAACATCAAATCGACCGTGCTCGCGAGCTCGGCCATGTCGTCCCAGGTGCCGAGGTCCTCATCGACCGCTCGATAATCGATGACCGAAAACCCGCGATCTGAGCTGTACGGACTGAACGGAAGCACGTGCACTGCGCTGATTGCGTTGGACAGATCGCGCGACACGAGGGAGGTGAGCGCTGCGAGTGGCGATTGGTCACCGCCGATAATCGAGTCGCCGTAGGCAATGAGTGCCACGTCGGTTTCATTGAATCGTTCACCGATCTGTGTGTGCTGCCCGGAAATGCCGATCGCGTCGATGAACTGATCCGCGATGGCCTCGTCTCGCTCGCCCCAGATGCGTTCGATGTGATCGAGTAGACGTTCCCTCATAGTGGATATGTCGGCTGGGTCATCGTCGAAGCTGAGCGGCGGCACGACGAAAGGCTAGGCGAGGTAGCGTTCCAAGGTGCACGACACCCTGCTGCCGATTGAGGATGTAATCCCCGACGTCCGGGCCGCCATGGCTGGGCCGGGGGTGGCCGTGCTCACCGCCGAACCAGGCGCGGGAAAGACCACCGTGGTCCCGTTGCGGTTGTTGGACGAATCGTGGAACACCGGGACGATCTTGCTGCTCGAACCCCGCCGGGTCGCTGCCCGTGCAGTCGCTCGGCGGATGGCAGAACTTCTCGGCGAGTCGGTCGGTGACACGGTTGGGTGGCGAACTCGCGACGACACGCGGGTGAGTGGTCGTACTCGGATCGAAGTCATTACCGAAGGCATCCTCACCCGTCGGATCCAGCGCGACCCAAATCTCCCGGGGGTCTCGGCGGTGATCTTTGATGAGTTCCACGAGCGTTCAATTCATGCCGACCTCGGCCTGGCGCTCACGCTCGAAGTGCGCGCTGGTATACGTCCCGACCTTCGTCTGCTCGTCATGTCCGCGACGATCGACGCCGCAGCGGTGGCTGCCCTGATCGAGGCGCCAGGCACCATTTCGTGCCCCGGTCGAACCTTTCCGATCGATGTCCGTTGGAAACCAATGAAGATCAACAAGGGCCGGGGTGGTCGCGGTCGTGGGGGAGCGCCGAAGCAGCGCAACGAGCTCGAGATTGCGGTTGCTGATGCGGTCGAAGAAGCGCTCGACGAACCCGGCGACGTGCTGGTGTTTCTTCCCGGTGTGGGCGAGATTCGTCGCTGTGTCGATGAGATCTCCAAGCGCACACCTGCGGTAGTGCTGCCGTTGTATGGCGCGCTCAGTTCGCAAGAACAGGATCGGGCATTGCAGACAATCCCTGGTCAGCGCCGGGTCGTCGTCTCGACCGATGTTGCCGAAACCTCGCTCACCGTCGATGGCATTGGTTCGGTCGTCGACGCCGGGCTTGCGCGTCGCCCCCGTTACGATCCGGCGTCGGGATTGTCCAAGCTTGTCACGGTGAATCATTCGAAGGCGTCTGCTGAGCAGCGGGCGGGACGCGCTGGCCGTCTCGGTCCGGGGGTTGCGTTCCGTCTGTGGTCAAAGCTCGAGCACGCCGGTCGCGCTGCTCACGATCCGCCGGAGATCGAACAGATTGATCTGGCGTCGGTTGTGCTCGAATCGCTTGCGTGGGGAGTGAAGGACCCGAGCGAGCTTCGTTTGCTCGACGCGCCGAGCAAAGCTGGTGTCGATGAAGCATTCGAGATTCTGACAATGCTGGGCGCCGTCGACGAGGACCGACGTATCACCTCCGACGGTCGACGAATGCTGGCACTACCGCTTCATCCTCGTTTGGCGGCGATGGTCGCTGCGGTTAGTGACGGACCGTTGGGTTGGCCTGCGGCGGTGCTTGCATCGCTGCTCGAAGAGCGCGATGTCATTACCGGGCGCCCGTCGGAGCGTCCCGTCGATTTGTGGACTCGGGTGAAGCTGGTGGTCGAAGATGACTATCGAGTGCCCAACACCGATGTGGCCGCGGTGCGTTCGGTCCGTCGTCGGGCTCGTCAGCTGGCGAAACGTACCGGTGCTGTCGAGTCGATGGTTTCGATCGACGATCTCGGCCGAGCGCTGTCGCTTGCCTATCCCGATCGCATTGCTCAGAAACGTGCGGGCCAGGGCGGGCGTTTCCGGTTGCGTAACGGCATGGGTGCCGAGGTCGACCGGTCCGATCCGCTGGCCCACGATGAGATGCTTGTGATTGCTGAGGTGTCTGGGACGAAGAAGAATGTGCGTATTCGCCTCGCTGCCGGAATCGACACGCTCGATGTCGAGCTCGGGTTTGCGGCCGATATGGCCGAGCGGACGTTCTTTGGTTGGGACGATGATCGCAACGATCTGACCCGTCGGGTCGAGCGTCGACTCGGGTCACTCGATTTCGGAACGGCGAAGCAACCTGTCGAGCCATCGGCGGAGACAACCCAAGCGCTCGTTGAGCGCATTGTCGAAACCAAACTCGATGTCCTGAACTTTTCGAAGAAGGCTCGCTTGTTTCAGCGTCGAGCTGGGTTGATCACCGAACATCGCCCTGAATTGCTCGAAACCCGGCTCGATGACGCGGCGCTCATAGAGCGCGCCGACGAGCTGTTCTCCGGGTGGTTGAGCACCGCTACTGGTCGGCGCGATCTTGAAAGGATCGACATGCTCGCGGTGCTGCGTGCTGCGCTGCGTTGGGAAGAGGCCAAGATTGTCGATGAGCAAACCCCAACCCACTTCACGTTCGCTCGCGGCCGGAACGCCGAAATCGACTACGAGTCTGAGGTGCCGAAGGTGTCGGTGCGGGCCCAAGATGCATACGGAACGACCGAGACGCCGAGCCTTCTCGGCGGTGCGGTGAACATTGCGGTCGAGCTGCTGTCTCCGGCTGGTCGACCGATTCAGATCACCGCTGATCTTGGCGCCTTTTGGAAGGGTTCGTGGGCCGAGGTGCGCAAGGACATGGCCGGCCGCTACCCGAAACACGACTGGCCAGCCAACCCGTAAAGTGTTCGACGGGGTCTGACCCCGACGAACATCTTTTGATGCGAGGTTTTCGGCCTGAGACGGTTTTTCTTTGGTCCGACGATGTAAAACTGTTGCTATGCACGTCGTGGTTACGTATGAGTCAAAAACTGGGAACACTGAGAAGGCTGCGCACCTCGTGGCAAAGGGCTTGGCGAAGGCTGGCGCGACCGTCTCGACGTTTTCGATCAACAATGTTGACTACGGTGCATTGGCCAAAGCCGACGTCGTCATCGTCGGCACCTGGTGCGGCGGGCTGTTCTTCTTTGGTCAGCATCCAGGCGGAGCGGGAAAGATCGCAGGCGAACTCCCCGATCTTTGGGACAAGGCAACATTCGCGTTCGTCAGCTACGCCCACAACCCCGGCAAGGCGGCCGACAAACTCGGTGAAATTCTTGAGGCGATGGGTTCGGTCAACCTCGGTGTCGGCACCATCCATCGAGACAAGCTCAAAGACGATGCTGCAGCGTTCGTCGACGATGTGCTCGCCGAGTTCGCCTCCGCCTAACTTCGTCGACGGCAGGGGCCATCGAACGTCAGCGTCTATCCGAACGCCGTCTACTCCGCTGCGAGCGCGCTTGCCTCGGCCACGAACGTCGCCTCGCCGTCATTGATCTCGATGACCCGGTAGACCCGTCTGACCGGAATCTCTTCGTTGCCGGGGCCTAACAGTCCGCTCACACCCTCACCACGTTCGAACGCATCGCCCGATTGGATTGTGTCGGCAAGACTGCGAGACCCGACCGAACCGCCGCTTGCGGCTGCATGAGTAAGCACCGACAACGCATCGGCGGTCACCACATCGACGGCGTTTGGATCTCTGCCGTCGGCGACCAGCGCATCGAACAGGGACGCTGTTGCTGTCTGCGGGTCGTCGCCGTAGCGGCTCGCCGGGGTGATGACGAAGACGTTTGTCGTGTCCGATTCCCAGACCTGGGCATCGCCGTACCACGGGACGATGACGGGTTGATCGAACCCGGATTCCCGTAGGGCAGATACGACGTCTCCAACGGTTGGAGGGAGTGCACAGATCACAACTGCATCGAGGTCGGCTTCGCCCAATGACCCAAGCAGGTCGGTCGCCACATCACCGGGTGCATCGACGAGTTCGGTGAAGATGATCTCTGCACCAACCCGAACCGTGCCGGGTGGAACTTGTCCGGTATCTGTTTGCGCTAGCGCATCATTGCTTGGGTTTGCGACTTCGTTCTGGAGATCGATGCATGTGCGTTCAACGTCGGGAAACAAGTTCGATCGAATGACACCCACCGAAGCAAAATCAGACGACGCAGCATGGTTCGCGATTGCTGTTGCATTGTCGGCAAGGTTGGAGAGGTCGATGAAGAGCTCGCTGTCGATCTCGGCGGCGAGACGGCCAATGTCGGGTCGCGGCAGCGAGACACAGCCAGTGAGGGCAAGGAGTTCGTTGGCCGTTGCGGCTTGGACGACGGCGGGGATCGTTGCATCGTCACAGCCGGTAATGATGACACTTACGCCATCGTTGATAAGCGAAAGAATTGTGCCCTCGGCTTGGCCGGGACTCTCGATCATGACCTGCCGTAGCTCGATGCTGATTCCCGACGACTCGGTGGCGGTCTCGGCGGCTTCGGTGAGGATCGCCGCAATCTGCTCATCAACATCGGCTGTCGGGGCAGTGCTGTTCATGGCGATTCCGATGCGGATAGTTGTTGGACGTTCCACTGCGGTTTCGACGATCGTGGTCGTCGTTGTTTCCGCCGGGATGGCATTGTCAGCAGAGCTGGTGCACGCCGTAGCCGCCAAACTGAGAACGCAGACAAGACGCGCGAACCAGCCAGGCGCGGTCAACACGTTGCCGGGCCGCTCGTGGGAGCCGGGCGATGGAGGACGGCGTTTGTAATGGTGAGGATCAATCGTGCGTCGCTGTTCGTTGCGTCGGGTTCGCGTGGTTCGAGCACGCCGGTTCCGTCGGCAATCAGGCTGAAGCCGTCATCTTCGTGCGGTGGCCACAAGAGTGACATGACGAGATCGTCCGAGAGGATCGACGGGATCCCGCGGCCGAATCCGGTCACGTGTACGTGGGCGCTGCCCTCGGCGAGCTGGACCGAGACGTGATTGACCCGCGCGGTTCCGCTCGAGCCAACGTAGAGCAGAAATGGTGTGCTGCCGTAGGGGGTTGCGATAGTGTGCAGATCTTCTGGACGTACAGCGTGGCTCATGGGTCTAGTTTCGCGCTTGTTTCTGAGCGCTCCAACGCCGGACACACGAACCTTGCTGGCGTGGTGATTGCCAAGGCAAAACATCCCGCCAGCGCGCCGCCACTAGTAGCATGTTCTTGTCGAAAGCCCGACGTATCGTGTGATTGATACCACAGTGGCCAAATATTGCCACACAACGTGACTATGTAGCCGCTCTGTGGCTCTCAACGTGATGGTCGAAGAATTGGGACTTGTAAACCGCGAATCACCAATGAAAGACTGCGTTTGTAAACGACCAGGCGGGTCGTGAAGCGGATGGAATTCGATTGTGATTGCTGGAGATATGTCACAACAACAAAACCGGCGGAGTGGAGCTGGATGGTGGATGGACGTCGATGGCGTGTGGCGTTCACCCGAAGAGTGGCCTGAGGACTACCCGCCCATCGATGGGTGGCAGCGCGACGCGAACGGTCGCTGGCAACCACCCGAAGACGTCATCGATCTTCGAACCGGTCACGACCTTTCTGACGATGACATCGAGAACGATGGCATCGAGAAAGCTCGAGGTCGCTCCCGGCCGATTGCTGAAACCGCGGGCCGGCCCCCGCTCGCCATGTCCCGCTATCAGGCGCAGCCTGATGTGCACGAAACATCGAATGCATCCACGACCAAGAATGCCGCGTTGTCGCAGCGTCGATCGACGCAGGCCAACGCCGACATCCGGGCAATGCTGCTCGTCGGGGGAGCGATTGGTGTCGCGGTACTCCTTCTGGTTGCCGCGATCGTTCTGCAATCGCGCGCCGGCGCAGCCGAGCAAGGAACAACACCGTCCGAGGTGACCTCCCCGCCCGAGGTCGTCTTTGCCGCAGAGACCGACGCAGTGCGCGAGCAGCGACGGCAAGCAGCGCGGCAATCCGCTCCCGCCAACGCAATTTCTCAGCTCGGAGCGCTCGAGGTGCAATCGGTCGAGCAAGATCTTTCGAGCTTTGACGAAGAGCTCTGGGTTGCTTCGACAGAGGGATGTCTCGATAGTGCCGAGCGAGTTCTCGTTGCTCGCTCGACAGTGCCCATCACCTGGGCAGACAATCTCCAATGTGTTGCGTCGGAAGGACGTTGGACCGACCTCTACCTCGGTACCGACCTAACCCGGACAATCGACGCCGAAGTTCGCTCGCTTATCCCGATCGAAAATGTGCACCTCTCCGGTGGATCCGAATGGACACCAGCCACCCGCAACCTCTTCTTGAACGACACCAGTCACCCCGCAACGATGGTCATCTTGGCCGCCAACAGCGGCCACAACCCTCGAGGTTCGGCTCCCGACATCTGGCGTCCGAGCAACCAAGCCTCGTGGTGCGGCTACGCAGTCGACTGGGTTTCGGTCAAAGCCCGATGGGAACTACGAGTCTCACCAGCCGAAGCCGACGCGTTGGCTGAAATGCTGGCGACGTGTGACCAACCCGATTCGACGGGCGCACATGCTGCATCGATGGTTATCGAGCCGATCGAATCGCCAACGATCGATCGCATTAACGCCGAGTAGCGATCGGCGAGACGTAAGACTGGTCCAAGAGGTTCGGGTCGGGCGCATTGGTCGCGTAGTCTTCTCGGCGTAGGCAACCCAGGTGAATCATGACTTCCGCTGAAGAAAAGCGTCTCCTCGAAGACTATGACGCCTGGACAAACTGGGGTCCCTACGTTGCTGAACGCGCGTGGGGCACCGTCCGAGAGGACTACTCAGACAACGGAGACGCATGGAGTTCGTTTACCTATGACAACGCCAGAAGTCGGGCGTATCGGTGGAACGAAGACGGACTGTTTGGCGTGTGCGACAGGCATCAGCGGTGGTGCCTCGGACTCGTCCTGTGGAATGGACGCGATCCGCATCTCAAGGAACGCCTCTTTGGTCTAAACGGTCACGAAGGCAACCATGCCGAGGACGTGAAAGAGGAGTGGTGGTATCTCGATTCGACGCCCACACACTCCTATGGCCGCGCTGCCTACGCCTACCCTCGCATGGAGTTTCCTTACGACGAGCTTCGAACCGAGAACGGTCGACGTAACCGGCTCGAACGAGAATACGAGCTGCTCGACACGGGCATCTTCGACGACGGCTGGTGGGATATCGAGGTAACCCACGCGAAGGTCGACGTCGACGATCTGGTGATGGAGATCACCGCCACGAATACCTCCAGCGAGACCGACACGTTGCACATACTTCCGTCGATCTGGTTCCGAAACCGTTGGAGCTGGGGGCGTAACGACGGGAAGAAACCACAACTGCACGAGGCCAGCAATGGCACGATCGTTCTCGACGAGGAGCTCGAGGGGCAGCTGGTTCTCAACGTGACTGAAGGCGGCACGGTCATTGTTTGTGAAAACGAGACCAACCGGCCCCTCGTGCACGATGAACCCGCATCGACGCCCTACCCGAAATGCGGTATCAACGACCACGTCATTTCCGGCGCACCCACGGTCAATCCCGACAAGACGGGGACAAAAGCCGCAGTGTGGCATCAGTTCAGCGTTGAACCCGGAGCATCGGTCACGGTGCAGCTTCGGCTCGCCCCCGAGGCGCGGCCCCTCGACGAGGTCGGCCCAATCATCGAGCAACGCCGAAGTGATGCCGACGAGTTCTATGGATTGATCTATCCCGACGGTGCATCCGCCGATCGCAAGAAAATCATCCGACAAGCACTCGCCGGGCTCAGCTACTCGAAACAGTGGTATCACTTCGACGTCGACATGTGGCTCGAAGGCGACCCGTCGTCGGCACCTCCACCATCGAGCCGACTCCACGGACGAAACACTCGCTGGCGTCACCTCAACAACGCCGACGTCATTGCCATGCCCGATACGTGGGAATACCCCTGGTATGCCGCATGGGATTCGGCCTTCCATTGCCTGCCGTTCACGCTCATCGACCCGACGTTCGCGAAAGGTCAGCTCATCTTGCTCGGCCGCGAGTGGTACCAGCACCCGAACGGTCAGCTCCCCGCCTACGAGTGGAGCTTCAGTGACGTCAACCCGCCCGTGCAGGCATGGGCTGCGCTCAGAGTCTTCGAGCTCGACGGGGGATGGGACACCGACTTTCTCGAACGCATCATGCACAAACTGATGTTGAACTTCACGTGGTGGGTGAACCGGCGCGATGTCGACGGCAACAACATCTTCGACGGCGGGTTCCTTGGGCTCGACAACATTGGTCCGTTCAATCGTTCGGAGGGACTTGGCCATGGACGGCTCGAACAAGCCGACGCCACGGGTTGGATGGGGATGTTCGCCCTCGACCTGCTCGACATTGCCCTTCGGTTGAGCAAGGACCGCGACACCTACGAAGACATCGCCACCAAGTTCGTCGAGCACTTCGCCTACATCTCAACGTCGATGGACGAGCACGACCTGTGGAACGAAGAGGATGGCTTCTACTACGACATGTTCCGCGACGGCGGAAACGACACGCCGATCACGCTCCGGTCGATGGTCGGACTCATTCCAATCTTTGCGACACGGGTCATCTCGGCGCAACAACTCGAGGAGCTCCCGAACTTCCGAAGCCATTTCGAGTGGTTTCGTGAAAACAAGCCGCAGCACGCCAAGCACATCTGGGAGAATGACAAGGGCGACATCTTGTTGTCTCTGGTGAGCCCGGAACGTCTTGTACGCCTCCTCGAAATCGCGCTCGATCAGGACGAGTTTTTGTCTGACTTTGGTTTGCGCGGCATGTCGAAGGCCCACGGCGAAGAGCCCTACACGCTGTCACTTGGCGGCCAAGACTTCTCGGTCCACTATGAGCCAGGCGAGTCGGAGAGCTCGCTGTTCGGAGGGAACTCGAACTGGCGCGGTCCCGTGTGGTTCCCGCTCAACTATTTGCTGATCGAGTCGTTGCGCCGATTCGCTCACTGGCCTGACGAACAGATCATGGTCGAATTCCCGAGCGGGTCTGGCAAAAAGATCCCTGTTGCCGACGTAGCTGACGAGCTCGGCAACCGGCTCGTGAGGCTCTTTGAGGCCGATTCCGAGCTGGGTCGACGTCCGTCGATGCCCGAGCATCCGCTTTATGCACAGGGTGGTGCGTGGCACGACCGGTTGCTCTTTCACGAGTATTTCCATGGCGATACGGGCCGTGGTCTCGGCGCGAGTCATCAAACGGGATGGACCGCCCTTGTGGCTTCGCTTGCGACGAATTCGGCAACACCATTGGGACGTCGCCGTCGCATGCGGTAAGGGCGTTCTGGGGCATGCTCCCCTATCTCGCGAGAAATTTCTTCTCTACTGTGGGAACCAGATGGTCGAAGACAACGTCGTAGCTCTACACGAAGTTTCGATGACACAACGCACTTGAGAGGTTTGGACATGGCAGGCGAGGATCAATCAATTGGCGACACCACAGCGGACGCAGTGGAACCGTTCTCCGAGGTCGACGTGCAGCTTGGCGAGTCGCCACACGGATCGAAGCCGCCATGGGGGTTGATCGCCGGAGCGGGAATACTCGTTCTTGCACTCGGCGTCGGGGCCTATGCCATGTCAAACGGCGAATCCGAAGTCGATGCGGCGCAAGCCGCTGAAGAACCCGCCGGTGAGCCAGTCGACGAAGCCGACACCGCAGCGATCGATGACGAAACCGCCGAACTGGCGAGCAACGAGGCGCTAACATTCGACTTCGGCGACGATGCTGCTGACGCAGTCTTCGAAGAGTCTGAAGCCATGATGGATTCCGAGATTGCCTTCGGTGGATCCTCGACGTCGACGACAGTGTTCGACGGTGAACGCTTCGCGTCGCTCGCAAATGTCGGAAACGGTTGGGCGTTGCGGACCTCCACCGACGGGCTTACGTGGACTGACTCACCCGTTTCGGGACTCGACGGCGATGGGTACCTTCGCTCGCTCGCATTCGACGATGGCACCTACGCTGCGCTCCTCGATGTACACGACGGAAATCGAGGTGGCGCGACGTCGTTTGTCGTGACGTCAGCGGACGGTATCTCGTGGACGTCGACGGCGCTGCCAACCGCTGGTGACGCCGGCGAGGCCGGAATCTCCGGATTCGCCGTGCGTGACGGACAAGCGGTCTTCATCCAAACGACCTACAACAACGGGCCGGATCCGGTCCAGATCTTGGTCGACGCCGGCATCCTCAGCGGCGATCAGGCCGAGATGTTCTGCGGGTTTGGCACCGAGGGCCCAAGCAATGCCTTGCAGATCCAAGTGTGCGACTTCGACGAACAGGACTACTCCGAGCCATCCGAAGAAGACATTCAGGCGCTCGCTGACAAATACGATGCCGCGACGACAGACGAAGAGCGTAACGAAATCGAACTGCAGCTCGAGCTTCTCTGGGGTGGTCCCGGATTTGAGGTCGTTGCAACGATCGAGCCCGGAGATCCGCTCCACGGACAGCTCTCGAACGTCTTTGAGGGCCCAGATGGTGGCAACATGACAACATCGGTGCTCGCTGGCCCCATCACTGGACCGTTCGCTGAGGTCGCCACGCTCGACTCGGATCGATACTACGGGGCGCTCGTGCAGACCAACGCAGGCCTCTTTGTCAGCGCAGAGTCACACAACGAGACCAACGGGAGCACCGCAACCATCCTCACGTCGCTCGATGGAACGTCGTGGACCGAGGTCAGCGCTCCTGGCGGTACCCAAGGTGGGCAGCTGCAAGCCCTCGGGGATCTCCTGTTCTTTACTGGCTACAGCGACGATGGTGGAAACACGCACTTCGTCTCTACCAACGGAGCCGAGAGCTGGACGACCACGTCGGTCGACTCAGCGCTGTTTGATTCGTACACGCAGTTCGTCGCCGGCGATGCGGGCATCGTCGCATTTACCCAAGGAACCATCGAACCGTTCCCGACCGACCGACCTGATGTCGAGTTGCCAACCATCGTCCTCGAACGTGATGGCTACGTCTTGGAAATGAACTCCAACGGCGGTGACGCGATCTTCTCGACGGCCAATGGCACCGTCATCTACACGGTGTCTGAAGAAGAGATGTTTAGCGGCTTCGATGGGGTCCGCCAGAATCCGATCTCGGGCACTCTCACGTTCCTTGATCCTGAGGACGGAGCTGACCTTGTCACCTTCACCGAGGACGACTGGAACGCGGCGTTCGAAGAAATTGCACCGGCCGAAGCCGAGCTCTACGTCGAACCAGCGCGAGGAACTGCTCTGCACTTCTCGATCGACGGCAGCACCTGGACACCATTGCAGAACGAATCGCTGTCGACCATTGCTCCCGAGACGAGTGTGCAACCGCTCGCTGTTGGTGATGACGAGGCAATCTTCTCGCTCATGACCTACGGAGAACCGCCCCAAGAACTGCTTGCATTCGAGTCTGAGGGTCGCGAACCCACCGACGCCGAGATCGAGGCGTTGCAGGCCTGGGAGAATGGCTCAGATCGCACCGAGTACGTACGAATCGAACTCTCGTAGGGTTCGGCTCTAGTCGAGGCGGCAACCTCAGCTGGTAATTCGCCAGCTGGGGTCATAGCCGTACAAGTCTCGCACGGGGACGACCTCGTTGGTCGCAAGGCGGATCTCCACATTGTCGGGGTCGACCAAGGCCGGGTGCTCGGCACCCATTGCGTTCGAAAGGCGAATGAGCTCGTGGCGCAGAGCCGAGACGTAGTTGGCGAAACGGACTGATTTGTCGGTCGGGTCGAGGCCTCGAGTCAGCCAACGATTTTGTGTCGCGACGCCAGTCGGACAGTGATCGTCGTGACACTTCTGCGCTTGCACGCAGCCAATGGAGAGCATGGCCTCTCGGGCAACACCAATGCCGTCGGCGCCCATTGCCATGGCAACCATGGCTTCGGTCGGGAGGCCCAGCTTTCCAGCACCGAGGAACACGACACGTTCGTGAAGCCCTCGCTCAGCAAACGCGCGGTACACCTCGGAGAACCCGTGTCGAAAAGGCAGTGCAACGTGGTCGGAGAAGGGAAGTGGAGCAGCGCCCGTACCTCCCTCGCCACCGTCGACGGTGATGAAGTCCGGGCCTTTCCCCGTCATTGCCATCGCCTCAGCGAGCTCGCGCCAAAACGCTTTCTCGCCAACGGCGGATTTGATGCCGACGGGTCGACCGCTCTCGTTGCCAACCTCTTCAGTAAAGGCGATCAGCTCGGAAACGTTGGTGAACGACCGGTGGCTGCTTGGGCTATTGACCGTCACGCCAACCTCGACGCCTCGTGCCGCCGCGATTGCGGGGGTGACCTTCCGGCCCGGCAGCACTCCGCCCAGTCCCGGCTTTGCGCCCTGGCTCAACTTGAACTCGATCGCTTTCACCGGGGCCTTATCCAACGACGCCATCATGGCGTCCATCGAGAACGTGCCGTCGATGTTACGAGCACCGAAATAGCCGGTGCCGAGCTGGAGGATTAACGGACCGCCATGCGCGTGGTGTTCACTGATTCCGCCCTCGCCGGTGTTGTGCAACGTGCCCGAAATTTTTGCTCCCCGATTGAGCGCTTCGATGGCTGGGGCCGACAGCGAACCAAAGCTCATTGCCGAGATGTAGACCGCAGACTCGGGGGTAAAGGCATGTTCGCGCCCGTGAGCTTCGCCCAACACCTTCAACATCGGCAGATGATCACTCTCATGCTCGGGTGGCGACGGGTGAGGGAAGGCCGCATGGCGGAACAAGGTATAACCGGGCACATCGAAGTCGTTGTCGGTCCCAAAGCCGAAGTACGCGTTCTGTTGTTTGGCCGAGGCGTAGATGAACCGCCGCTGATCTCGACTAAACGGCAGCTCTTCGTCGTTGTCGGCAACAACGTACTGGCGAAGTTCAGGGCCGATCTTCTCGATCAGATACCGCAAGTGGCCTATGACTGGAAAGTTGCGCAGGATTGCGTGCTTGCGTTGCGTGAGGTCGTGGATGGTGACGCCAACAAGGCCGACCGCAACAACGACGATGATCCACAACCACCAAGACATGGGTAAATCGTAGGCGCGGCGGCGATGGAAAGATCGGAAGATCTTGAGAAAGCAGCAGAGGCCTTAGGATTCAGGGGATGAACGAACTGTTGGCGATCGCCGAACGAATTGCAGACCAATCCCACGACGGCGAGCAGGTCGAAGCGTTTGTGACTCGGGGTTCATCGGTCAGCGTCAAGGCATACGAGGGTGAAGTCGAGTCCTTCACCGCCGCAACATCGGCCGGAGTTGGAGTTCGGGTGATCTTGGACGGACGAACCGGGTTTGCTCACGCTGGGTCGCTCGACGACGACGTGCTCGCAGAGACGCTCGCCGAAGCACGAGACAACCGATCCTTTGCCGAACCCGACGAGTGGGCTGGGCTAAGCGAACCCGATGACGGCACCCCAATTGTTCACGACAATTGGGATGACGCCGTAGCCTCCACCCCAACTGCCGACAAGGTGCAGATGGCCATCGACCTCGAAGCCCGCGTGCGAAGCCTCGACGATCGCATCACCGGCGTTCGAACCGCGACCTACGGCGATAGTTCCGGCGAGATTGCCCTCGCCACAAGCACCGGCATTCGGGCCACCGATCGTGGCACCGGCGCATACTTATCGGTCTCGGCCATGGCCAAAGACGGTGACGACACACAGATCGCCGGTGGCTACGACATCAACTTTGGCCCCGGACCGCTGTCCATCGACAAAGCCGCCGATGACGCGGTGAGCCGAGTACTGCAACTCATTGGTGCGACCCAGCCAAAGTCAGACAAGGTGACGATCGTGCTGGAGCCGCGTATGGCTGGGAGCATCGTGTCGATTCTTGTCGGCATGTTGAACGGCGAACGTGTGTTGAAAGGCCGGACGCCCTTCGCTGATCGGGTGGGCGAACAGATTGCCTCTGGCCTCCTCACGGTGTCCGATGACCCGACCAATGCCCGTTCGTTCGGCGCAACGTCAGTCGATTCGGAGGGCCAAACCTGTGCGGCTCGAACGTTGGTCGGTGGCGGCGTCCTGCAATCGTTCTTGCACAACACCTATACCGGTCGCCGGAGCGGTGAGGGGACCACAGCGAATGCGGTGCGCGGATACGCA
Source organism: uncultured Acidimicrobiales bacterium (assembly GCA_938084885.1). GTDB lineage: Bacteria > Actinomycetota > Acidimicrobiia > Acidimicrobiales > SHLQ01 > SHLQ01. The sequence continues at coordinate 13,944 of CALKGG010000117.1, read as the reverse complement.
TCAACGCCGGGCGTTGGGGCACACGCTGTTATTGTCGAGCCGGGCGAAGGCGACCTCGAGTCGATCATCAGCAGCGTCGACAATGGTCTTCTGGTGACATCGATGAGCGGCTTGCACTCGGGTGTCAACGCCATCAGCGGCGACTTTTCGGTCGGTGTCGGCGGTCTGATGATCCGTGATGGAAACCTCGCCGAACCAATTCGTGAAGCAACCATTGCGTCGACAGTGCAAAAGATGCTCAACGACATCGTTGCTGTTGGTGCCGACACCGAATGGCAGCCCGGGGGTTCTGGGCCGGTCACGTTGGCTATCTGCGATGTGGCAATGAGCGGCGCATAGTCGAACCTCGTTCGTTCGAGCCCTAAGCTAAGTCACCCCTCCGCCGAAAAGGATTGTATGTCCCGCAGTGTTTCGCGCCCAACGCGCCGTCTCCAGATGCCATCTCCACGCAGGCTTTTGGCATTTGCCGGACTCACACTCGTTGCCTGGTACGCGTCGGTGACTCCGGCGATGGCGTCGAGCGTCTTCCAAGATGGATCCGAGATCGAGCTCACCGTCCTGCAAGCAATTATCCTCGGTCTCGTCGAAGGTCTCACCGAATATTTGCCCGTCTCCTCGACTGGACACCTCCTCGTCACGAACGAACTTCTCGGATTGAATGACACTCCCGAGAGCGAAGCAGCGATTGAGACCTATGCCATTTGCATTCAGGTCGGTGCAATCATTGCGGTGTTGTTCTTGTATTGGGAACGCATCCGTCAGATGATCGACGGCCTGCTTGGACGAAGCGAAGAAGGTCGCCAGATCCTGATCGCCGTCATCATTGCCTTCACGTTCACTGCTGTTGTCGGGCTTAGTACCGAATCGTTTGTCATGGACAACCTCTTTGGTGTGGGGCCGATTGCCGCGGCATGGATCGTCGGCGGTATTGGCATTCTTATCTTGTCTCGTACTGGCTGGTTCGATAACGCCGGTCGTGAACTCGGAACCCTCACCTGGCAGAACGCCATCATCATCGGACTGATCCAAGCGCTAGCTGTCTGGCCTGGCGTCAGCCGGTCGATGATCACCATTATCGGCGCTGTGCTCGTTGGGCTTTCGCTTCGAGCAGCGGTCGAGTTTAGCTTTCTTCTCGGTCTGCTGACCCTCACCGCAGCAACGGCGTGGGCCGGGCTTGGTGGCGGCGCCGAGTTGATCGACACCTTTGGCGTCACCACACCACTGATTGGGCTCGTCATTGCATTTGTATCGGCAATGGCCGCGGTCAAGTGGATGGTTGCTTGGCTCAACGACAAAGGCTTCGAACTCTTTGGGTGGTATCGGATCGCGATTGGCATTCTCGCCTTTGGGTTACTCGCCACAGGATCGATTGGCTAAGTGCCGAGCAGTGGTTCAGAACTCTTCGTGATTGGCCGATAACGCAACGGTGACCACAGCCGCTCCCACGCATCAGCCGACGCTCAAGGCGCTCGCCGTCACGCTGGGCGCTATCGCTGCCCTTTCGGCTGTTTCGCTCGGAGCGATTGCGATCTCCGGCGGGTTCACATCGAGCGCCTTTGCCTCGTCCACCGCGCCGCCCAATGACTGGGACCCGATCCTCGAGGAGTACATCTCGTTCATCGAGGAGGAACGGGGGCTGACCTTTGAACATCCCGTTCATCTCCGTTTCGCCGACATTGCCGCGGAAGTAGCCGAAGGGTTCGAAGAGGCCCGACGTCTCGAAGAACAATTCGAATCCAATGCGTTCGAGACCCCAGACCCCTACGGCGATGCCTATCACCTGCTCGGTCTTGTCGACTTCGACCCAAACCTCGATTCCCAGGAGTCGCTCGAGGCGTCGATCATCGAAAACGCGGGTGCGTTCTATGACCCGAATGCGCTCGAGATCGTCCTGCCGGAGGGCGAACCAATCGTGAAACTGCAACTCACCCTTGTTCATGAGCTCACGCACGCGCTGCAGCACCAGAACGGGATGCTCGATCTTCACCTCGATACCGCCGACAGCAGCCAGGCTCGCCTCGCGCTCATCGAAGGCGACGCCGAACGTATTGCGGTCGCGTGGTTTACCCAATTGTCTGACACCGAACAGCTTGAGTACTTCGACGCGATTGGTGAGGACAACATCGCAGCTTTCGACGACCCTGGTAACAGCTACCTCGATGCGACGTTCTTTGTGTCCTACGGGTTAGGCCCGCCCCTCGTGCTGTCGATCATCGAGACCGACGGAGTCGACGAACTGAACCGGCTTCTGCGCAGCAGCGATGTTGGATCGACCGAACGGTTCGTCGATCTGCTTGGATCATCCAGCCAGCAGAGCGTTGATGCCTTCGTCGAGTTCGACCCGCCGGACGGCCGTTCCGAAGCGGATGGCGATCTCGGCGCACTCGCGTGGTTTGCGGTCTTGGCGCCGGTCGTCGGCAGCGACGGTGCCTTTGACGCGCTGGTTGGTTACGACGACGATGCGTTCGCGATATATGAAGGCGACAGCGGAGCAGTGTGTGGGCGATTCGAGCTGTTCTTCGATACTGCGGGCGAAGCCATCGAGTTTGCGTTGCTCGCCGCCCGCGCTGGCATTGAACAGACCGTGCGAGCCGAGCAGCGAGTGAGTGCCGATATCTGCGAACAGATCGGCGAACCCGAGAACCAGCGTCTTGCGACGCTCTTTCCGCTCGTGATCGCAAACGAACTGATCCTCAACCACTTGTTGATGGGTGAAGCTGTCGATGTTGCCCGATGTGCCGCACTTGCGCAGGCAAAGCAGTTTCCCATCGACCAGCCGCTCGACGACTTTGTTGGATACGACGCCTTGTTCGTCGAATCGGAGGGCTTTGTGAACGCCTGCCGGTGAGGCACTGGGCATCCGCGGGCAGTACGGTGGTGTCGAGCTTCCCCCTCAATTCTGCGAGTTCTTCGCGCGAGGGAAAGCGGTTTGACGCCATGCGAGGCGTAACACACGAACGAAGTGGGCGGCGTCGTCGTCCGAGGCGGTTGCGCCAGAAATGGCGGTGGGTGCCGTTGCCGATCAGGTTGCGGTTCGCGCAACTTCGGAGCCGGTTGCTGCATCGCCGCGCCTGGCTACGGTTCGCCGCAGCATCGGTCGTCGCTGTCGGCGCGATCACAGTGGTCGCCCGGCCAGCCCCCGTCGACGTTGACATCGACGTTGTCGAGGTGATCGTCCCCAATGACTACCGAGTGTTGAGCCTGCCGATCGACGAACGGGTGCCGGAGCTCGAGCCCGGAGATCGAATCGATCTGTATCTCGAGACCGTCGAAGCTGTCGGGGTCGCTGGAGCGGTCGAAGCGCTCGACGACGCGGGCATCGTGACCGCGGTCGACGAGTCGGCGTTCTCGGTGGCCGTTGCAGAATCCAATATCGCCCGGATCGCGGCCGCGCTACGGGGCAAAGGGGTCCTCGTTGTTCGCCGCTAACCCGGGCACCGGCTCGTGAGACGCCGAGCTAGTCAGACGATGATGACGACGAACTCGAACTGTCCGACGATGATGACGAGCTCGATGACGATGAGCTCGAGCTATCGGCTGACGAGCTACCCGATGACGACGAGGTCGTCGTCGACGAGGTCGTGCCCTTCGAGTCGTTTTTGTAGAAGCCGGTGCCCTTAAAGCTGATGCCGACCTGTCCGAAAACTTTGGTCACGTTCTTCTTTGAGCGGGTGCCACATCCGGTGCACTTTGGGATTGAGTCGTCGGAGAAAGATTGCACCTTCTCGAACTCTTCCCCGCATTTCTTGCATCTGTATTGGTACGTCGGCATCTACGTTTTTTGTCCTCGAAAGATTTGGTCCTTCTGAGTATTGAGGGTTTGCTCCGAAGTCACAACCCGCCCCGAGAAGCTCGGCGCATCCGCGTCGATCTACTATGGAGGTGTGTCCGACATTCTCCTAGGCGGAATCCTTCTCGTCTCGGCCTATTTTGCTGGGTCGTTTCCGACGGCGAGCATTATTGGAATGCTGTCTGGACACGACCATTCGAAGGAAGGATCGGGCAATCCGGGGGCGTCGAACGTCTACCGGACCTCGGGAGCAAAGTTTGGGTTGCTCGCCGTCGTCGTCGACGTGTTGAAGGGCCTAGTCCCTGTGGCCACCACGTTGCTTCTTCTCGATCGGCCGTGGGCTGCAGCTGTTTGGGCCGGAGCAACGGTTGGTCATGTCCTGCCGTTTGCTCGCTTCCGCAACGGCGGCAAGGGTGTTGCGACCGGAGGTGGAGGATCACTTCCGCTGTATCCCGAGCTCGGAATCATCTTGATCGTGTGTTTCGCGGTCATCGTGAAGGTAACGAAGCGAGCATCGGTAGGTTCGCTGGCCATCACCGCCGGGCTATTTCTCGGGGTAGCGCTCACCCAGGACAGCCTCGTCGAGATTGGCGCTGCAGCGGTGGTCTCACTCGTCATTGTCTATCGACATCGTTCGAACATTTCGCGGCTTCTTTCAGGGGAAGAACTTAAAGTCAGCTGATCTTCAGGCGATTGATAGCCATGGCATTGCATGTACGTAAAGCAGTAATCCCGGCGGCAGGTCTTGGAACACGGTTCCTTCCAGCAACGAAAGCTCAGCCCAAAGAAATGCTGACGATCGTCGACAAACCGGCTATCCAATACGTGGTCGAGGAGGCTGTTGCTGCTGGCATCGACGATGTCTTGATCATTACCGGTACGGCCAAGAAGTCTCTCGAAGATCATTTCGATCGCGCATTTGAGCTGGAAACGTTGCTCGAGCGGAAGGGCAAGACCGAACCGCTGAGGGAGATCATCGAGATTGCCGAGATGGCAAAGTTCCATTTCACTCGCCAGCCCGAACCTCTCGGTTTGGGTCACGCGGTGTTGATGGCTGAGCAGCACGTCGGAAACGAGCCCTTCGTGGTGCTCTTGCCCGACGAGCTCATGATTTCACGCGGCGGCACGGTCAAGGCAATGGTCGATGCGTATGGGACCTACGGGGCATCGAACGTGGCGCTTCGTGAGGTTCCAATGTCTGAGGTGAGCAGCTACGGCTGCGCGGCGACTGAGGCTGTCGCCGATGGCATCGTGAAGATTCCACACATCGTGGAGAAGCCAGCGGTGCACGACGCGCCGTCGAATCGAGTGGTGATGGGCCGGTACTTGTTTACCCCCGATATCTTCGAGCACATCCACAACACCACGCCCGGCGTCGGCAACGAGATTCAGCTCACCGATGCGATGGCCAAGATCGCAAATACGACTGGTCTGTACGGTGTGATCGATAACGAGGGCAGTTGGGACGCAGGTCAAAAGCTCGATTTCTTGCGTGCCCAGGTCGAACTCGGCCTGCAGCATCCAGAGCTCGGCGAAGACTTCGCGGCACTGCTAAAAACAATCGCCGCCGACCTCTAACCAACAAACCCGCGCCGTGGGGTCGTACCCCCTTTCGTCAGCGCGGGCTGACGCTGGGCGGATGCTGACGCGAAGCTAGAGGAGTAGCAGGTCGACTGGTTCGCCGGTCAGGATGCCGTTGCCGTTCGGAATGATGGCGAGGGCGTTTGCTGCGGCCATTGCCGACAGCTGATGCGAGCCCTGGCCGCCACTGAAGGACGCCGAGTATTGGCCATTGCCGTTCGCGGTTGCATGCACGCGAGCAAAATGCGTCTTGCCATCGGGGCCGCGAAGCATGTCGGCACCCGCAATGCCCTGTATTGGCGCAGGGATTGGATCGGTGTGGCCCATCATCTTTCGGATACCAGCGCGGGCGAACAGCTCGAAGGACACCATTGAAGAGACCGGGTTGCCCGGAAGACCAAAGATCGGCGTGCCATCGACCGTGCCAAACGCCAGTGGTTTCGCAGGCTTAATCGCCACCTGCATCCAACGCATATCGCCAATTTCTGTCAGTACTTTCTTCACGTAGTCAAAGTCGCCCATCGACACACCGCCGGACGTGACGACCGCATCGCAAGACGCGGCAGCAGCCACCATTGCGTCACGGATCTGCTCTTCGTCGTCGGGAACGAGGCCAAGGTCGACGGCCCGGGCGCCCGTCGAGTTGACGAGTGCGAGCAGCGTATGGCGATTCGAGTCGTGGATCTGGCCAATGCCGAGCGGTCCCGGCCCGTCGAGAAGTTCGTCGCCCGTCGAGATGACCCCGATACGGGGTCGAGCAAACACTGGGATGTCGTACACGCCAATCGACGCGCAGACACCCAGATGGGCCGGCTTGAGATGGGTGCCTGCGGGGAAGACGATCTGGCCGGTCTCTACGTCGTCGCCGGTTGGACGAATATGGTTACCAATGGGCACCGCCTCAGCCACATCGACCGAGGTTTCGTCCGTTGCCATCGTGGTCAACTCGACCATCACTACCGCATCGGCGCCTGGCGGCATGGGGGCACCGGTCATGATGCGCACGGCCTGGCCCGGGCCGACCTCGATATCGGGAATGGCGCCAGCGGCGATCGTGCCGACCATCTCGAGGGTCACGGGCGCCGCAGCAACATCGGCGGCCCGAACCGCAAAGCCGTCCATTGCGGTGTTGTCGAACGGTGGGATTGGACCAGCGGCTGCGAGGTCGGTGGTAGTGACCAGATCTCCTGCTTCTGCAAGGGCGACCGTGACTTGCTCGCCTGCGACACATTTGGTGAGGACAAAGCTTCTGGCTTCTTCGAGAGGGATCATCGACCTCAGGCTAGCGGCCCGCGCCTTTCTCGTTCGGACCAAAAGGCCGTACCATTGGGCAATGGAGCCCCTTCTGGACACATTCGGTCGAGTCCACCGCGACCTGCGAATTGCCGTCACCGATCGCTGCAATTTCCGCTGCCAGTACTGCATGACCGAAGAGGGCATGGTCTGGATGCCTCGGGAGAGCCTGCTCACCTTCGAAGAGATCGAGCGGGTGGCATCGCTGCTCGTTGAACGTTACGGCGTCGACAGCATCCGCCTCACCGGAGGAGAGCCAACGGTTCGAGCCCATCTCAGTCGACTCGTTCGTAAGCTCTCCGCACTCGGCGTCGACCTCGCAATGACGACGAACGGTGCAACGCTGCGCCTTGTCGCCGAGGATCTCAAGGATGCTGGTCTTCGTCGGTTGAACATCTCCCTCGACTCGTTGCAAAAGGACCGGTTCATCGAGCTCACACGTCGCGACGATCTCGACCGGGTTCTCGACGGTATCGACGCCGCGCTTGAAGCCGGTTTCGACCCGATCAAGATCAACGTTGTGCTGATGAACGGCATTAACGACGACGAAATTGTTGACTTTGCTCGGTACGGCCGAGACAAAGGCGTGATCGTCCGATTTATCGAATTCATGCCGCTCGATGCCGACGAGCAGTGGGGCCCCGAACGGGTGGTGCCTTTGCAGCGGGTGATTGAAGAGGTCAACGCCGAGTTTCCCCTGGAAGCAATCGAACGCACCTCGGCCCCTGCAACCCGATACAAGTACGCAGATGGCAAGGGTGAGATCGGTGTCATCGCAACCGTCACCGAGAAGTTCTGCGACACCTGCGACCGCATTCGTCTCACCGCCGACGGCCAGTTCCGGAACTGTCTGTTTGCGGTCACCGATTACAACCTCAGAGACGCCCTCCGGTCGAACGCGAGCGACGATGAGATCGCCAAGATCATCGAAGGCGCAGTCCACGATAAATGGGCTGGGCACGGCATCGATACGGTGCACTTCATTCGCCCCAAGCGAAACATGAGCCAAATCGGCGGTTAGCGAAACGACTAGACTTCGGTCATGTCTGCTCACGATGGCTTTACCCACTTGGATCCAATGGGTCGTGCTCGAATGGTCGATGTCACCCAAAAAGAACCAACGCATCGCCGCGCAATAGCGAAGGGTCGGGTCGCAATGACCCCCGATACCGCGTCGGCTGTGGCTCGCGGAGCAATCTCGAAGGGCGATGTGTTGAGCGTGGCTCGCGTTGCGGGAATACAGGCGGCGAAGCGAACAGCAGACCTCGTCCCGTTGTGTCACCCGCTGCTCATTGGGGCCGTCAACGTGAACTTCGAGATTGGTGAAGAGCACATCGATATCGAAGCGTCGGTCGAAACCGTTGGCATGACCGGTGTCGAGATGGAAGCGCTCACGGCGTGTTCGGTAGCGGCGCTCACGATCTATGACATGTGCAAATCGCTCGATAAAGGGATGTGCATTGGCGAGATTGCGTTGTGGGAAAAGACCGGCGGAAAGAGTGGCCCTTATCACCGAGAAGGGTCCGATTAATCTGCGTAAAGCGCCGCTAAAGTCTCTCCGTCACTCATTCCCCTGACGTGAGGAACCCCCTGCAACATGTTGCTACTTGTGATCGTAATTATCGCGCTCGGATGGGCTGGGTTTGCCATTACCTGGGGCCGTGATCGCGTGCGCAGTACAACCGGTGGGGGCTTGATGCCCGATCCGTATGCAACGCATCAGTCGAGCCTCTTCGACGTTCCCCGGACCGAGGAGATGGCGCGCACTCGCCGCCAGCAAGTGTTTGCTGGTTTGGTCGTCGCTGCGGTTCTCACCTACGTAATGACCCGCTTGTGGTCGGTGATGTGGGGAGTGCACCTGTTGGTCGACGTTGCGCTGATTGTGTTCGCTGTTGCCTGGTATCTGCGTTCGGCGAACGGGTCTCTGTCAGTGCTCGGTGTTGCTGGTCCGGCGGGCTTCAATCAGCCCGTCACATACGATTCGATCGATGACGCGGCGCCCGTTGCCACCTCGCAGCCGCCGGTATCGCCAGCGCCAGTGGCAAACGGCTGGGTTGGCTCCAATGTCTCGTCGGTGCTGTCCTCTGTCCCTCGTGTCCCGTTGGTCGCCGCGGGTGACGAACCGGATTTTGGGCTTCCCGAGCGACGCTTCGGTGGTCTTGCTACGACAGGACGTTTCGCCCCGGTGATGGAAGACGAACGGGTCGCCATGCGGCCCGGACCTGTGGCGTAGGTGCGTTGATTGGTTCGGGAGCTCTCGGCGCTGCTCACCAACCGAAGCTACGGTGGCGTCTATGTTCCGCCACGTCGTCATGATGAAGCTCACCGAATCCGCCACCGACGCACATTTCGCTGCAATCGTTACGGGCCTCGAAGCCCTTCCGGCAGTGATACCGGAAATCGTGTCGTACTCGATTGGACGCGACCTCAATGTGCAGGCGGGCAGCTTTGACCTTGTCCTCGTTGCGGACTTTCACGATCAGGCAGGGTTCGATGTATATAACGCAAACGAAGACCACCTCGAAGTGATCGGCACGCACATCAAACCGTTTCTCGCCGAGCGGTCCGCCGTGCAATACCTCATCGACTGACGCCGTCGTGTCAACGCCTGCGCGGGCAGCAATTGCGGGGAATCCCTCAGATGGCTTCGGCGGGGCGGTCTGCGCGCTCGTCGTGCCCGACATGTCGGTGACAGCCCGGGTGGTCGAGGGTGATGCCGATGCGGCCCAACCACTCGTCCAGGCGTCGATCCGCCGCTTCCACACCGATGTCGCGCCCGTTCCCCTCGACCGTACTGTACGGTTCGAGACGACGATCCCGAGATCTGTTGGCCTCGCGGGTAGCAGCGCCATCGTCATCGAGACGCTGCGGAGCCTGTGTGTTGCGGCAAAGATCGAGCTCGAACCAATGGCGCTTGCTCAGCTGGCACATTCCGTCGAACGGGTCGATCTTGCTATCGCCGGCGGATGGCAGGATCAGCTCATTCAAGCGCACGGTTTCTCGGCGGTAATGGACTTCGCCGACGTCGCGTCGATCGACAAGCTTGACTTCACAACGGAGCGGGCGATTCCGATCTACCTCGCTTGGAATCCTTCTGCGGCGCAGTCTAGTTCTGTAGTGCACACCGAGCTGGCCACACGCGGTCGGCCTCACCAGAGCGTGGTCGATGAATTTGCCACTGCAGCCCACACTGCTGCGGCCGCGTTCAAATCAGGCGATGTGCACGGCCTGAAGTCGGCGATCGACCAATCGTTCGAACTGCGGAGCAGCATTATGACGCTCGAACCGGCGCAACGCCGAATGGTCGACCGGGCGCGCCAGCTCGGAGCGTGCGCGAACTACGCGGGCAGCGGCGGGGCCATCGTGGGGGTTGTGCCCAAGGAGGCGCAGGTATTTCTCGACGCCATGATGCAGTGGGGCTACGAGATGATGACGTGGGACGCGCACTAGCGCGCTCGTGCGCTTACTCGATGCGTTCGAGCAGCTCGAGCTTTGCGTCCTCAAGCTCGTCATCGTCGATCTCGCCACGCTGATGCATGCGTTGGATCTTCTCGGTCATCGACATGAGCTCGGGTGCCGAAAGGCGTCCCTTGCCAGCGAAGAGCCGTTCGACGGTGGTCATGTTTTCGAGTTCAGCGGCGTCGATTTTCGTCTCTTCGACGGGCTCGGGGTCTGGCGCGGGAGCGACGTTGCCGCCGTTGATCCGTGCTGCCTGCTTTTCAGCCTTCTTTGCGGCCTTCGCCCGCTCTCGCTGGAGCTTCGCGAACGTTGTGCGTTGCTTTGCCATTCGATGCATCCCTTCGATCTGTTGTACCTGCCTACGCGCGGCTCATCGGGTTTGATGAGTCCACGGCAGGACCAGAATCCCCGGCATGTACGTCGAAACAGCGGGAAACAAGGTCTGTCCCACGATAGGGACTCTGGAGACGTTTCGTGGGTCGCCAAGGTGTGACAAAAGTAAACACATTGCGTGAATTTGGGTGAAAGGGCGCGATGACCTGCACAGATTTGACCGCGCATAGGCCGTTTGGCCCTACAGATTTGGGTGAAAGCGACGAAATTCATACAACAGGATCGAAGTGTGAATGGGATGTACGTGATGATTCCGGCGAGCTGGACCGAGCTACTACAACAGATCAAGCCTTTCGGTGCGACCGAGATCGAACAGATGCTCCTGCACGCAGGCAAACTCGTCGGGTTTTCTGCCGCGAAACTCGAGAGCGATGGCCGTCCACTCGGCCGGACCGGGGGAATTCGAGACTTCGACGAGGGCGACACCTACGACCTCCCGCATAGCAACGGCACGCTTTCGGTGATCTTCGATTCGGCTCCAGCAGCGGGCGCCGCCGAATCTGTCGCGACGCTCGCCAATGTGCTCGACCTCGCATTGCTCGTCCATGACCGACGGCATGGAGTTTCCACGACGCCGATGATCGCCCCGACCGGAGCCAAGGATCGCCTCACCAAGACCATCGATCGCGATGCCTTCACCGATTTTCTCGATGTCGAATTTGCTGGCGGCCCGCCGGAGTCGACCGTTATTGTTCTTGGCATCGACGCCATGGGCGCCGTCAACTCGACCCTTGGACATAGTGTTGGCGATGCCGTGCTTGCCGAGGTTGCGAACCGGCTCCGAGAAACCCTCCGCACAGTCGACACCATCAGCCGCCTGGGCGGCGACGTGTTCGGCGTCTACTGCCCAAACATGGGCACCGAGATGGCCACGAACCTTGCCCGCCGTCTCCAAGCTGCGATTCACATTCCCATTCGCGTCGACGACAACGAGTTGCGCGTGAGCGCTGGTGCTGGCGTTGCGTCGCGCAGCAAGGGCGAAAAGGCATCGGAGATTATTTCCCATGGAGATGCAGCGCTCAACGCCTCAAAGGATGACGGCCCGGGCGAACTGAGTGTGTACGACGGCGAGATCCGATTGAAGGCCGAAGATCAGCGTCAGCTCGCCGCCGAGCTGTTGGACGCCCTTTCTGGCAATCAGCTCACCACTGCACTCGTGCCAATCGTCCACTTGCCAGCCGGCGCAGTTGTTGCACTCGAAGCGCACGTGATCTGGAACCATCCAACACGTGGCCAGATCGACGACCATCAGTTTATGAACCTGGCCGAACTCATTGGTCGGGTTGGAGACGTTGAGCGGGCCGTGCTCGAGTTTGCCTTGCTCGATGACGGCGCGGCCGACAGCGTCCGTACCGGGATGAGTTTGTCGGCGAGCACGCTGCGCGATAGCCGTGCCATTGGTTGGATCGTCGACCGTCTCTCGGGCGGTCCAAACAAGATCATGTTCCAGGTCGATGAGGAAGCAGTCAGCACCGGTGGTCGGGTGGTTGCACACCACCTCGAACTACTCCGCAACGCTGGTGCATCGCTCGTCCTCGATGACTTCGGCCGATCTCACGCGTCACTGCGGACGCTTCACACCATCCCATTCGATGGCGTGAAGCTGCACAGTTCGATTCTCGATGAGCATGACCGGACCCGCAGTGCGTCGGTGGCAAAGGCCATCTATGCAAGCGCCCGCACGCTCGGATTCGATGTGGTTCATTCCGGTGTCGACACCGACGCCGACCTGCGCCTGCTCTTGCAGATGGACGGGCAAATCTCGGGACATGGCTTCTATGCGCAAGGCAAGGCCGTGCAGGCTCGGGTTAGTACCACGACTGCTCGATCGGCCTAAAACTGCGAAACCCGCTGAGCGCGTGCTGCCCAGCGGATTTCGTCATTCGAGAGATGGGGTGCGTTAGCCGACCGTCGTGCTTTCGTCAGCCTTCTCGGAGAGGTCGAGGAACGCCCCGTGATCCGAGGCATAGATCGGCTCGCCGTGGATGCTCAGGTCGAGGCCTGCGAACTCTTCTTCCTCGCTGACCCGAAGCCCCATGGTTGCCTTGATGGCCAGGGCAATGATCAGTGTTGCAATGGCCGAGTAGGCAATGACCGAGCCCATGGCGATGATCTGGCTGAGGAGAAGGTCTGCGCCGCCAGCGGCACCGCCTTCGTTGACGTCGAGGCTCGAGAGCAGCCCGAGAAGAAGACCGCCAACGATGCCACCAACTCCGTGGATGCCGACGACGTCGAGCGAGTCGTCGTAACCGAGACGTTCCTTAAGCTGCACGGCGAAGTAGCAGATCGGACCGGCGACAAGACCGAAAATGATCGCCGAGGTGGTCGTGACGAAGCCCGCAGCCGGGGTGATCGCAACGAGACCAGCAACAAGACCAGAGGCGGTTCCGAGCACGGTGGCCTTTCCGTCTTTGATCCATTCGACGCCAACCCAGCCAACCATGCCAGCCGAGCCTGCAACAAAGGTGTTGATGAGGGCTTGGGCGGCAATGCCGTCAGCAGCGCCTGCCGAACCAGCGTTGAAACCAAACCAGCCAAACCACAAGATGCCGGTGCCGATAAGCAGCATCGAACGGTTATGGGGCGACATGTCTTCGTTGCCGAGGCCTTTGCGCTTACCGAGAAGGAGCGCCACGACGAGGGCAGCGACGCCGGCGTTGATGTGGATAGCCGTGCCGCCAGCAAAGTCGAGTGCATGCGGGTCGAGTTCGGTGTGCCAACCGGTGTACACCCAGTAGGTGACCGGGGTGTACACAATGATCGACCAGAGCGTCATGAAGACGACCCAGCTGCTGAACTTCATACGGTCAGCGACCGCTCCCGAGATCAGCGCTGGGGTGATTGCAGCAAAGGTCATAAAGAAGGCAACGAAGACGAGTTCGTCACCGGAAATTCCTGACAGGCCAGCAACATCGAAGTTGCCGATCAGTTCGCCGCCGAGAAAGCCCGTCTTGTTTTCGTTCGGGTTGTTCCCGAGGGAGTAGGTGAATAGCACCCACAGAATTGGAACGATGGCGACGCTCGCCATGTTCATCATCAGCATGTTGCCGACATTTTTTGCTCGGACCATACCTCCGTAAAAGAGTGCAAGTCCTGGGACCATAAACACCACGAGTGCGGTGCTCATGAGGATCCATGCCAGATCGCCCGTATCCATAATCGGTATTCCTCCAAAAGAAGCAGTGTTGGTTCTTGTTGGCCTCGCATCCGATTCACGTCATTGGGCTCGTGCGCGTTGGTGTCAACACGCCAAGAATGCGGGCCGCACAAAGCAGCCCGCAATCTCGTGCGTTTCCTTTAACACTCGTGAAACATTGCCGAAACAATCGGCGATTTGGAGAATTTGGCGGCCGCAGGAAAGGGGGGGAGGAACCTGCGACCGCCGGTGACTAGCTGAGTACCTCAGTGACTAGCTGAGTACCTCAGTG
>CALKGG010000116.1 GCA_938084885.1 uncultured Acidimicrobiales bacterium | reverse complement strand
CGTCGTCGTCTTCCATGACGTCGTCGTTGGTGGTCTGGAGGACATCTTCGACCTCGCCAGCAGCGTCGCCCGCTATATCGGTGGCGCCGTCGACGAGATCGTCTGCGTCGCTACTGCATGCAGCTGCGGTGAGGCCGAAGGCCAGCACGAGCGCTGCGGTCTTCTGAGATTTTGTCTTCATTTTGGGGGTTGCCTCACTTGGGGAATCGGGCTGCCTATGTCTCCGGAGTACAACAGAGATACCAATAAGTCAACGCAAGCAGTGCATGGATGCCGACGTGTTCTTCACCACACGTAGGGGGCCATTTGGCCTAGAGAATCGGTGCTAGGGCCCCAAAGTGGGCCTGTTTCTCGGACATTTCTCTTGTCCAATTGCGGGCTTCGGTCGATTCTGGCGGCGAAAAATAAATCTAGGGAGGAGCAGATTGAGGGTGACTTTCGCCTCGAAGGGCACTTCGCTCTAGGGTCAGAGCATGACCGAGCAGAACGAACTGTTTACGCTTCGAGGCGCGGCAGGGTTGCCACCGATGTATGGCCCGCTGAGCAATGCGGTGCTTCTCGTGATCGATGCGCAGATGGAATACACCGAGGAGGGGGCGCTGAGTCTCGTTGGCCTGCAGCCAGCAGTCGACAACATCACCGCGTTGTTGCTTGCAGCCCGCAAGGCGGACACCAAGATCGTGCACATTGGCCATGAGGGTTCTGCTGGACGGGCCTTCGATCCGGCCAAGGGTGGGCGTTTCATCGACCAGGTTGCGCCTCTTCAGGGGGAGACGGTCATTGGAAAGGGGTTGCCGAACTCGTTTGCGCACACCGGGTTGCAGAACCACCTCGCCGAGATCGGCCGACCGCATTTGGTGATCTGCGGGTTCATGACGCACATGTGCGTGAGCTCGACGGCGCGGGCGGCGCTCGATCTGGGATACGAAACAACGGTGGTTTCCAATGCCACGGCCACTCGTCCGTTGCCCTCGGCGAACGGGGGAGATGCCATACCCGCCGAGGCTCTGCAGGGTGCAGCGCTTGGGGCATTGGCCGATCGGTTCAGTGCAGTGAATACGACCGTCGAGGTGCTTTCGCGGAACGCTAGTGGATAGGCACGTTGCTGTTCGGGTTCGACGTTCCGGCTAGACACGTGTGATGAGTTCTCGACCCAACATCGTGTTTATCATGAGCGACGATCACGCTGCGCACGCACTATCGGCGTACGGCAGTCGCATCAATGAGACGCCCAATCTCGATCGGATCGCCGATGGGGGGATGCGACTCGATGCGGCGTTCTGCACGAATTCGATCTGTGCCCCGAGCCGGGCGTCGATTCTGACTGGCACCTACAACCATGTGAACGGTGTGACGACGCTCGCCACGCCTCTCGACAATTCGCTGTGGACCTTTACCCACGCGTTGGGTGACGCTGGTTGGCAGACGGCGCTATTTGGCAAGTGGCATTTGGGTCATGGCCCCGATGCGGACCCGACTGGGTTCGATCGTTGGCGGGTTCTGCCCGGTCAAGGGCACTATCACAACCCGGTGTTTGTTGATTCCGAGCGTGGGGTCGATGAGGTGGGCGGCTACGTGACCGACCTGATCACAGATGACTGCATCGACTGGTTGGAACAGCGTGATGAGTCGAAACCGTTTGCGTTGTTTTGTCATCACAAGGCGCCGCATCGAACGTGGGAGCCAGACGCGAAACATTTCACGATGTACGACGATGTCGAGATTCCGTTTCCGGACACGTTTCGTGATGATCTCGTTGGCCGGGCCGAGGTTGTGCAGGCGGTGAAGATGCGGATGCTCGATCTCGATCCGATCACCGATCTGAAGGCCACTGTTCCTGAGGGGCTCACCCTCGATGAGGAGATCGACTGGCGCTACCAGCGCTACATCAAGGACTATCTGCGGGTGGTCGCCTCGATCGACGACAACGTCGGGCGGATGCTCGATTGGTTGGATGAGAACGATCTGGCCGATGACACGATCGTAGTGTACACCTCCGATCAGGGGTTCTTTCTGGGCGACCACGGGTGGTTCGATAAGCGGCTGATGTATGAGGAGTCGCTGCAGATGCCGTTGCTCATTCGCTACCCGCAACACATTGCGCCCGGGTCGTCGCTGTTGGACATCGTGGTGAACGTGGACTTTGCGCCGACCTTGCTCGACCTCTGCGGGGTCGACATTCCCGAGCATGTGCAGGGTCGGTCGTTCGCTCCGTTGCTCGGCGGTGGGGAAGTGGCCGACTGGCCCGAGGCCATGTACTACCGATATTGGATGCACAACGACGGCGATCACGCCGTGCCCGCGCATTACGGCGTGCGGACGCTGACACACAAGCTGATTTGTTACTACAACGATCCGCTCGATCAGCCCGGAGCTCGTGGCCCGGCGAACCCTATCGAGTGGGAATTGTTCGACCTGTTGGCCGACCCGCTTGAGGTCGACAACATCTATGGCACTCCCGAGGCGGCCGAGATCACCGAGCACTTGCTCGCCGAGCTCGCCCGGCTTCAGGCCACCTATGGCGACGAGCCTTTTGCCGCTGTTTGAGCCGCCCGAAAAAAACGGCGCCGCGGCGCCGCTTGCCGGCCTCGGCGAACGTGCCAGCATGGATTACACCGCAGATATTGTCATGTCGAACACCGCTCTTCGAAAAGGGCGAGCAGCAGCCCGAGGAGCGTGATGTACATGCCGAGTCCCGAAGTTGTGGCAGAACCTCTCGTTGTGTTGCTTGGTAAAACCGTCGAGTCCGCTGGTTCTCCGGTGTTCGTTGCGCTCGATGGCCGAAGCGGTGCGGGAAAGAGCACGCTCGCAGCGACGGTGAAGTCAGTGCTTGCCAGGGTTGCTGTTCAGGTGACGGTGATCGAAGGCGACCAGTTCTACGCTGGCGGTTCGGCCGCTACGTGGGACGCTCGGAGCGCCGAAGACAAGGTGGCCAATGCTATGGACTGGCGGCGCCAGCATCGTGTGTTGTCCGATCTTCGAAACCATGGGGTTGCGACGTGGAACTCCTTTGACTGGGAGTCTGACGACTGGGACGCAGAGCCCACGCCGCTCGGCTCTGAACCCATATCGGCCGAAGCTGCAGACATCGTGCTCTTGGAAGGCGCATACTCCGCTCGCCCAGAGCTTCACGAACTCGTCGACCTGCGAGTGCTCCTCGATACGCCTATCGAGGTTGGTCGCCAGCAGCTTCTCGACAGGGAAGGCGACGCGTATCGAGACGATTGGGAAAGCCGGTGGTCCGAAGCTGAAGACCTCTACTTCGGCCACATCATGGCCCCCGACCGATTCGACTCGGTGGTCTCAAAAGCTGGCCTCCAACGGACGAAGACCTGAACGGCTAACGCGCGGCAATTTGGTCTAGTTGTGCGCGCGTGAACTTGGGTTCGAACGAAGTTCGATTACGTGGAGCTGGAGGGAATCGAACCCTCGTCCGCTAAAGGGTTGCAACCCGCGATACGACCATTCCCGATTTACGACTTAACAGCTGTCGTACCGTCGGGTCCGCTAGACCGAAGTCTGGCTGCCGGTTCTTTCTCCGATGTCAGCGGTCTTTCTCGCCGTCAGTGGTCTCTCCCGACTGTCCTTCACTGCTTCTGTTGCCGGGCTGCAGTGAACTGGCCCCGCGTGACATTTCTGCTCGCGATGACTCTTTACTGTCTAACTAAAAGTTAGACGGCGAGAGCGAGATCGTCCTGATTGGCGTCTCTGTTGTTGCCCCGTTTAAGGACTCTGAGCAAGTCCGGTCGCACGATGAAACTTCCGACTTCAACGTCGAAACCGATCAGCCCCGTGTGCAAGGAACGAACCAATACGAAGATTGGATCGTTCGATGTGTATCTCGTTTGTCAAGAAACTCCGGCTCTTGCGCACCGGATCCTCTACCGTATCGCGGTGCGAGCAAATGTGAACTCGTGCTGCTCGTCCCACCTCGAGCTCGAGAGCGCAATAAGATCTTGCGAGTGAGCAATCGAGAGGTGATGGCGAACGGTCGGCCCCGCCCGGGGCCCAAGCCGCGGGAGTCTGTCGAAGCGCGCGCCCGTCGGATCTCGGCCGCCCGCCAAGCAACCCAACCCACGGTCATCGACACCCCACCGCTTACGCCACGCGACATTGGCCCGCCGCGGCGCAACCCAACGCTTCGCACGCTCGGCGCTGGCGTTGCCCGATCGACGCCACACGACACCGAGACCCCGGTTCCAAAACCACCTCTAACACCAGCGCCGGTGGCTGCGACACCAACGCCAGCGGCTGCGACGTCGAACGTGTGGAAGCCACAGCACGTCGTTGCAACACCGACCCGCCCGGCTCCCGGTCCCCGGCCCGTGCCCCGAAAACACCCGCTCGTCATCGACACCGAGCCGCAAATCGTCGAAACCGAGCGCCGCTACTCACCGCTCACGTTCGCTGCGATCATTCTGGTCGTCGCAGCAATCGGCATCCTTGGCTCGGTTGTGCAACGCAACACCGACACCGTTGTCGGAGGCCCAACCGCCCAAGTACTCGGTGCCATCGAAGTCCCGTCGAGCCCGGCGCCAACAACCACACCCACAACCGTGGCCCCGACAACCACCGTTGCACCCACGACGACCGTGGCACCAACCACAACCACAACAACCACGACGACCACGATTCCACTATCGGAGCGAGAGCTCTCACGAGTCGAGAACGTGTTCGGGAACATCGCACCCAAGTCGGTCACCGCAACCGGCACCGGCCTCTTCTTTGCCCAAAACATGATGTATCGCCACTCGGTCACCGTGTACGACGAAGACGGCGCACTCCTACGCACGATCGACGATCGCGTCGACCTAGCCGAATTTGGCTTCGAAGGAGGCAGCGTTGTTCGAGGTGCACCCGTAGAGGCCGCAGCAACGAGCGACGGTTCTCAGGTCTATGTGTCCAACTACGCCATGTACGGCCCCGGTTTTGGTCCCGAACCCGGCGACGGCTGCAACGACACCGGCTGGGACAACAGCTTTCTTTACCGAGTCGACGCAAACGACCTCGAGATTGATCAGGTCATCGAAGTTGGCGCCGTCCCCAAATTTCTCGCCGTTACCCCTAACGACCGCCTCGTGGTGGTGGCCAACTGGTGCAGCTTTGACGTGAGCGTCGTCGACACGGCGTCCGGCCGCGAAGTAGCCAGGATCGACATTGGACGCCACCCCCGAGGCATCGCCATCACGAGCGATTCGTCGACCGCCTATGTGACCGAACAAGGCGGCTCGCGAATTGCGGTGATCGACCTCGACCAGATCCGCGAGCCAGCTGGTACGTCGGCCGACATCGTCGATTGGGGAGCGGGCCTTCAGGTCGGCTGGATCGACAATGTTGGTCGAGCTCCACGAAGCGTTGTGCTTAGTCCCGACGACAACTACCTCTACGCCACGCTCAACGGCGATGGTGAGGTCGTCAAGATCGATCTGGCTACCAACACCGTCATTGCCTCGGTCCGCACCGGCGATGCGCCCAGGTCAATGGCAATATCTACAGACGGCGAAGCGCTCTATGTCGTGAACTACCACTCGGACACACTGTCGAAAGTGCTCACGAACTCGATGGAAGAAGTCCAAGAGCTCAACGTCGCCGACAAACCCATCGGTATCACCGTCGACCCGGAATCATCAGACGTCTGGGTCAGTGCCTACTCGGGCGTGCTCGAGATCTACGAAGACCAGTAGCTAGGTTGCGGTCGGCGTCGCCGCCGGCCAAGACGATGGCTCCAGCGAACGAGGAGGTTCGGCACTCCGGCGAAGCTTGTCCACCCGGGCCTTCAACGAGTCCTGAGCAGTGGTTGCAAGGTGCTCGCCAAGACGAGCGCCGAGCGCCATCACCGTCAGCGTCGGATTCGCAAATCCAATGCTCGGGAAGGTCGACTTGCCAACCACATACAGGTTGGGATGGTCATGGGCCTGAAGGTTGGCGTCGACCACACCGGTCGTTGGGTCATTTGACATTCGGATTGTGCCCGATGCGTGGTGGCATGAGTAGTTCTCTGTGTGCCGCTTCGCCGGTAGGCGGGTGAACCGGCCAAAGCCCGCGTCCTCGAGCGCATCGACGATCGGCGCAGCTGCCGCAGCCACGGCGGCCTTGTCGTCGTTACTGTATTGCCATGTTGCCCGCAACTTGCGCCAACCGAGCGCGTTCCGTTCTTCTGTCAGCTCGACACGATTCTCGACGTGCGGTCGCTGTTCGACCATCGCCGCAATCTCGAACGTGCGCGGCAACGACTCGGCGATCTCCGTGTGCCACCAGCCATTCTCGAGGTTGAAGCGCGGCCCCGCCGGACGGAATTTGACGTGGAGAAGTTCGTCGATGCCACCGGCCGTCCTGGCGACATCTCGCAACATCGATGCGGAGAAGCGGCGACGTCGGACATCTTTGGTCAGTCGGGAGACGCTATGACGGGCTCCGCTGCGAGCGCCGACGACCACTGGTTTCAACGCCGCATGGCGGGCCAGGTTACGGGGCACGCTCCAGTCGAGGGGAACGAGCGTGGCCGCGACATTTACCGCCTCGCCAGAGCGAACAGCGTGCTGATCGGCAACGAGCTTCGGCCAATGCAAGCCAGCCGACGTTGGCTGGGGCGTCAGGCTCGCAAGCATGTCGCGTGGCAGCGTCGCGTCCGGTTCGATATAGCCGAGCGTCACGAGCGGATGATCCATCAGGTAGTGACCAAGCGTCCCTGACCCATTGGCCACGCCGCTGTTTAGCAAGAGCTGAGTTGCTGGCATGGTGTTCATTGCAAGAACAAACGTGTCGCCCCACACCCGCCTCGTCTCTCCGTTTTGCAACCGGACAACCGCAGCGGTGATCTTGCCGGTCGCTTCGGAATCGAGCCGCGACACCGGAGCGTCGAGCAGCACCCTGACCGCTGGCAGGTGCTCTCTGGTGGGGTTCGAAAACTGTTCCCGGGACACCACATGGAACGGCAGTGCGTTGAGACGGGGGTCGTCAAAGGTTGGCGTTTCGTGTTTTGCCCAATCGAGGTGAAACCACGAGCTCACCATGTCATAGTACGGATCGAGCTCGCTGCGCGAAATCGGCCAGTCGGTCAGATCGGCGTCTTCCAGCTTGGCGAGGCGAATCCCCGTTGCCTGCCTGCTTCCGTCGGCGCTCAGCGGCATCTGTGGTTTGCCGATGCTGCCGCCGAGGTTCATCAACATGTGGCCGCCAAAGTCCGGGTATTGGCCATGGACGGCGGGCATCGACGCTTGGAGAAGCGGCTGGCTTTTGCGATGGATCTCGGTCGCTGGTCCGGCTTCGAGAATCAGCACATCGATGCCGTGGGCACCCAATCGTTTTGCGACGCTTTGGCCCGCAGCCCCCGAACCAACAACAACAACCGTGGCGCGGAGCTCATGCGCATCAGCCTCGGTTAGTTGTTTCCACATGTCACACAACGTAACGCATGGACTGCGCAACGTGAGAATCGGTTAACGATGTCCCCCGTAAAGTGG
>CALKGG010000115.1 GCA_938084885.1 uncultured Acidimicrobiales bacterium | reverse complement strand
GTCGAGCGGTGCGTACACCGGCGATGGCCCAGCGATTAATAGTGGCTTCCTCGATGGCATGGACGTCGCCGACGCGAAGTCGGCCATGATCGAGCACCTCGCCGAGACCGGTGCGGGCGAGGGTACCGTCACGACCAAGCTCCGCGACTGGCTCTTTGCCCGCCAGCGCTACTGGGGCGAACCAATCCCGATTGTCTTTGACGACGACGGCAACGCCCGCTCGCTTCCCGACTCCGAGCTGCCAGTGAACCTTCCCGAGCTGATCGACTGGGCTCCGCGGACCCTTGACGAGGACTCTGAGCCTGAACCACCACTCGGTCGAGCGACCGACTGGACGACGGTTGAGATTGACCTCGGCGATGGTCTCAAGACCTACACCCGCGACCTCAACACGATGCCCCAGTGGGCGGGCTCGTGCTGGTATTACTTGCGCTACATTGATCCGCTTTCAAAGAACGTCATTGCCAACGCCGAATCCGAGAACTACTGGATGGGCGGCGACACTCCCGAGGAGGGAGGCGTCGATCTGTACGTCGGTGGCGTCGAACATGCCGTGCTGCACCTCCTTTACAGCCGGTTCTGGCACAAGGTGCTCTACGACCTCGGAAAGGTCAGCACGCCCGAGCCGTTCAAGCGCCTCATCAACCAGGGCTACATCCAGGCGTATGCGTTTAAGGATGAGCGTGGTATCTACGTCGAAGCCGCCGAGGTCGAAGCGGCAGGTGACAGCTACACCCATAACGGCAAACCGGTCACTCGTGAGTACGGCAAGATGGGCAAGAGCCTGAAGAACGCCGTTACTCCCGACGACATGTACCGCGACTATGGAGCGGACACGCTGCGTCTCTATGAGATGTTCATGGGCCCAATCGATCAAGATCGACCGTGGGAAACGAAGTCGGTTGTTGGTTCACTGCGACTTCTGCAACGTATCTGGCGAAACTTCGTCGATGAGACCACGGGCGAACTCACCCTCGCCGAGGTTCCAATCCCCAATGCGCTCAACAAGAGTCTGCATCGGACCATCGATGCTGTTCGCGCCGACATGGATGCGCTCAGTTTCAACACGTCGATCGCGCGTATCACCGAGCTCAACAACGAACTGACAAAACTCGACGGCCCCACACCTGTTGCTCTTGCGGATGCTCTCGTTCGCATGATCGCTCCGCTGGTTCCTCATTTCGCCGAAGAGCTTTGGCATCGCATGGGCAACGAAGGGTCGGTCATTTACGCCGAGTTCCCGGTCGCCGATCCTGCCATGCTCGTCGACGACGAAATCGAGATCCCAATCCAGATCAAGGGCAAGGTCAAGTCTCGTATCACCGTTGCTGCAGACACTGACCCCGCTGCCCTCGAAGCAGCGGCGTTGGCCGACCCAAAGATCCAAGAGCTCCTGGCCAGCTCCGTGGTCAAGAAGGTCATCGTCATTCCCGGCAAACTCGTAAACATCGTCGCCTAACCCAAGATTTGTGAAGGATTTTGAACCGTATAGGTCGGTTTTCCTTCACAAATCCAGTGCGTTAGGCGTCTACTACGACGAACATGATCTCGGCCGAGCACGCTACCTTGCCGTCGAGCAGGACTGCCCCTTTGCCTTTGCCTGCGCGAGCCGATAGTTGATCGATCTCGGCTTCGACTTCAACGGTGTCTCCGGGGCCGACTTGGCGACGGAACTTTGCCTTGTTCAGCCCGCCGAAGAGCGGCAGCTTGCCAACGTATCGCTCAGGGTCGGTCAGGACTGTGTAGGCGCCCATCTGGGCAATGGCTTCACACATGAGCACACCGGGAAGCGTGGGGCGGCCCGGAAAATGTCCGGGAAACCAGAACTCATCACCGGTTAACGTCCAGGTGGCTTTGGCGTATTCGCACGGCCGAAGCTCAACGACCTCGTCGAGAAAGAGAAAGGGGGGACGATGCGGCAGCACATCTGCCGGAGCGGGGAAGGTCATAGTGGAAGCCTCGCAGGTTCTTGGCGTCGACGAGAATGCGGCGTCGCGAAGAACCGGACCTACGTCTCGACGCGAAAAAGCGGCGCCCGAAGGCGCCGCTTTATCTATTTACTGGTGTTGCGAGGGTTTGTTACTGACCCTTGCCTGCTGCCTTGAGCTTCGAAAGCGCCTGAATCTTTACAGCCGTGCCGGCTGGGATCAGACGGGACTCGCCGGTGCGTGGGTTGCGACCCATACGCTCCTTGGTGTCCTTACGGCTGAACTTCACGTAACCCGTGATGTTCACCTCGTCACCCTTCTTGACCTGCGAAACGATGGTGTCCATCATCGCGTCTACGCATGCGCCCGCATCGGCCTGCGTTACCCCTGCCTTTGAAGCGATCTCTGCGACCAATTCACTCTTGTTCATTTTCGTGGATACCTCCTGAGCCACCTACTTGGCGGGTCCTTGTGAGAATTACAAGCAAGTGAAACCTTAGTGGACGATTTGGTGAATTCAGTGGGTTTTACCCAGATACTTCGTTGGAAAGTCAACGGTTCTGATTTCGCTTGGTCAGCACGGTTCGGTTTCAGTCGAATTACAAGACGACATCGAACTGACATGGGGGCCGATCTTACGCATCTCAATTCAGGCCCTGATGGCAAGAGTGAGTAGTGTGCAAACCAATGGCAGTTCACGAACACCAAGGACCGGTCGGCCAAGACGCTCGCTTCAATGAGTACGTTGTGCCCGAACTTGAGGTCCTGTATCGAGTTGCCTACTCGATCACTCGCAACAAAGCCGACGCTGAAGATCTGGTTCAAGACACGCTGCTTCGGGCATACCGTGCGGTCGAACGATTCGACGGACGTTATCCCCGCGCATGGCTCCTCACAATCATGCGAAACGCGCAGATCAATCGAGTGCGCCGCAAACGTCCCGAGCTGATGCACGACCCCGACGAGACCATGGCGCGAATGGCCGATGAGTCCGCTGATGCTGCAGACGCAGAGACCCAGATCATCGATCAGACACTCGCTGCGCCGATCGAGAACGCGTTGAACTCGTTGCCCGAAAAGTTCAGGTCTGTGGTCGAACTTGTCGATATCAATGAACTCTCATACAAGGAGGCTGCCGATGCTCTCGGTATACCGGTCGGAACAGTCATGTCTCGACTTCATCGGGCGCGACGGAATATTCGACAGCACCTTGAGCTTTCCAGTATCGAGGATGAATGATGGCAACTAAAAAGACCAACTGCAGAGAGGTCGCACGTCGACTCCAGTCGTATCTCGACGGCGAGCTCGACAGCGACCGTATGGAACAGATCAAGGCGCATCTCGATGCATGCGTCGACTGCGGCCTCGAATACGACGTGTTTGCAGCGATCAAAACCGACCTAAGCGCGCTTACTGCACCAGCCGAGAGCGATGCGCTTGCTCGCTTGCGCGAATTCAGCTCTCGAATCTCTGAAGAGGCAAACTCCGCGCCATAGGCCTATGCCACAATTTTTGGTCGACCTGGCGCTCCCAAAGACAGACGCTGCTGTCCTTGTGCAGTGGGTCGTTATGGTCCCGTTTTGGCTCGTGGTTTTCTTCGGCGTACGCAAGATGTCAAAGGACGCTCGTCTGTTCTTCTATGGCGTGGCGATGCTCAATTTGGCATGGTTCGCTTTTCGAACCGTGCACTGAGGTCCCGTTGACCAAACGGTCCTAGCGTCCGACAGATTTGGCGATTTGGATAAAGCGCCGCAACGCAGCTGGGTCCTTTTTGCCGGGTTCGCTTTCGACACCCGAGGCAACGTCAACGCCCCATGGTTTGACCCGTTCGATTGCGGCCACCACGTTGTCTGGATGTAGCCCACCAGCGAGCAGAATATTCTTGTCAGCGGGCAACGAATCGGTGAGTGACCAGTCGAACACTTCGCCGCTTCCGGGTTCGGGGGCATCGATCAAGATGGTCGGGACCGAGAACTCGCTGGCCCGATCGGCCTGATTTCCACCCGCAGGGACGGCCTTGATCACCAGTGGAATTCGTTCGGCGATCCAGTCGACCTCATTTGGGGTCTCATGGCCGTGGAGTTGCGCCGCGCCGAGCCCGGCACTGTGCACCACGTCGACGACGCGCTCTTTTGCCTCGTTTCGAAAGACGCCAACGGTCACGACTTCGCTTGGGATTCGTGCAGCGATGTCGCGGGCCCGCCCGAGGGCAATCTGCCTTTTCGATGGGGCGAAGATGAAGCCGACCGCGTCGGCCCCGAGTGCAACCGAGAGGAGTGCGTCGTCGACATTGGTCATCCCACAGATTTTCACCCAGGTCATGGCGCCTCTATTTCGTCGCTGCGTCGATCAGACTTCGCACACCCTCAGCGGGTCCGCTGTGGGTTACGAGCGATTCTCCCACGAGAACAGCGTCGAAACCGGCCGCGACTAGCGCTGGCACGTCGTCTGGTCCACCAATGCCAGATTCAGCGACTCGAACGACGTTGGTGGGCAGCGAGCTGGCAACGCGTTGTGCTCGGTCGGTGTCGACCTCGAAGGTTCGGAGATCTCGCTGATTAACTCCGATAAGCGACCCGCCAACAGAGAGTGCTCGTTCAGCCTCAGCTTCGTCGTGAACTTCGATGAGGGCGTCGAGACCAATCTCGATGGCAAGCGAATGGAAGTCGGCAAGTTCTTCGTCATCGAGAGCTGCGACGATGAGCAGGACACAATCCGCGCCCATGAGTCGAGCGTCGACGACATCGTGGGCGCTCACCGTGAAGTCTTTGCGGAGAATGGGGATATCGATGGTCTCTCGCACGGTTTGTAGGTCGACGACCGAGCCGCCGAAGTAGTGCTCGTCGGTGAGCACCGAGCAGCACGCAGCACCTCCAGCGGCATACGCGGCAGAGACAACAGCAGGGTCGAGATCGGCA
>CALKGG010000114.1 GCA_938084885.1 uncultured Acidimicrobiales bacterium | reverse complement strand
AGCGCACCCACCAAAAGGTATGTCGCGACCCAAAACGGTGCGTTCCCAACGTCGCCGCCGAGCGCTACCTGAGCGTTGGTCGTGAGATCGCTAACCCCAAGAACCACGACGACCGACGAGTCTTTGAACACGGTCACGGCTTGGGTGATGAGCGCAGGACGCATCACGCGGAAACTCGTGGGAAGCAGCAATGTCCACACCAACCGAAAAGATGATGCGCCAAGCATCCGAGCATCGTCGATCTGGCTCTTGGAAACCGACGCAATTCCCGCTCGAATCACGTCACCTTGATAGGCACTCGTATAGAGGACAAGGGTGACAAACGCGGATTGCAGCGCAGATGTTTGGAAGGCAATTCCCGGCACCCGTCCCGCCCCGAGCGTCGTATGGATAACGAGCAATTGGACCAGGAGCGGAACCCCACGAATGATCTGCACCCAGAGGTTCGCGACCACTCGGACCACCCAAAATCGGCTGTGGTGAGCCGCCCCGGCGAGCGCTCCAAGGAACGTGCCGACGATGAGCGATGCGAGCGTCAAAAGTACGGTGAGCAGAAGGCCGCCGGGGCGGTTGTTCGGAAACCCAATGAGCAGCTCGGGAAGGATCTCGATGAGAAAGCGAACCTGCTCAGACACGGAGCGGCTCGGTTTCTCCCTGTACCCGACCAAGGTGTCGCTCGATGATGCC
The DNA here is from genome assembly GCA_938084885.1 of uncultured Acidimicrobiales bacterium. Classification (GTDB taxonomy): domain Bacteria; phylum Actinomycetota; class Acidimicrobiia; order Acidimicrobiales; family SHLQ01; genus SHLQ01. The sequence continues at coordinate 18,388 of CALKGG010000114.1, read as the reverse complement.
AAGACCGAGCGTCATCAGCGTCGCGAGCGTCAAGTAGGTACCCGCAGCGAAGAGCAGCAAGGTGGTTGCTTGGAACGTGCGCGTGATCTCGCCTTGAACGACTTGGAAGAACTCGGGCACCGCAACAAACGATGCGAGCGATGTGTTCTTCAGATTATGAATCAGCCGGTTTGAGATGGCAGGGAATGCAATGCGGATGCCAATGGGACCAACAACGGCTCGCAGGGCGTCAAACGATGATGCGCCGAGCGAACGGGCGGCGTCGACTCGACTCGCGGGAACGCTGTTGAACCCCGACCGCATCACCTCGGCCAGGTGCGCACCGGTGTTTAACGAAAGGGCCAGGACCGACGCCGCCAGATAGTACGGGATGGGCACGGCGGTGATGTCTCCCAAAGCGTCGACAACGGGGTTGTCGAAAAAGATCGTCCGGCGATTATCGAGCGGTACGACATTGGGCACCGCAAAGGCAAAGAACAACACGAGGATGAGCGCCGGGATATTCCGGAAGATCTCGACATAGATCCCGGCGATGCGCTTTCGAATGGGCCGATCCCCGGTCCGTCCAAGTGCCGCCCAATACCCGAGGGTGAGCGACGTCAACGATGTCACGACCGTCAACCCAACAGTGACGAGAAGGCCGTCGATGACCCGCTCTTGGAGCTCGGGGGTGAACCACTCAAACATCGTCAAACCCGTCGCCCGAACGAGCTCACCGCGCCACCACCGTCATAAACGTGTTCGGTGGCGGGCACAGCGCCTCGTGGTCGATCGCCGCGATCGCGAACCCTGCGGCCTCAAGGGCGTTGCGAAGTTCCTCCTCGGAGAGCACCACATAGGCCAAGTCATAGGTGCCATTGGGGGTGATGAACTGTTCGGACACGACGTTGGACTCGTTGTTGAAACTCCGGCGGACGTTGGTTGAGCCGAACTGCTCGCTTTCGATGAGGTTCGCCACTGCCCGATGCCTCTCGGGGACTTCCACGATAAGCGTTCCTCCGTCGCGCACTGAGGCTCGCAGGTTCGACAGCACACCGTCGATGTGCGCGTCAGCGCTGGACGCCGTCAGCTGTCCGAGCGTCGTGAAAAGACAAACAGCCAGGTCGAAGGAATCTTCCCGAACAAATACCTCTCCCCCGCTTTCGACGAAGTCGATCTGCACGCCTTCGGCGTGCGCTCTGCGGCGTGCCTCGTCGAGAAGGAACGGCGAAGGATCAACACCGGTGGGAGCGAGGCCGCGGTGCGCGAACTCGATGCAATGACGGCCAAACCCGCAACCAAGATCGAGAACGTCAACGACTGGTTCGGTGCACCAACCAAGAATACGGTCGACCTCGCGGGCGCTGCGTTCGTTGGTGAGTAGCCGATGGTCAAGATAGGGAGAGCCTTCACCAAAGAAGTTCGTCACGAATTGTCCTGTCGGCCCGGCTCGAGGTCGGTCGCGGGCGGTGCGTGGAGGTCCCCACTCACGGTGGGGAGCGTGGCGTTGCGCTTTTGTCAAAGACTGTCGCGCACGTCGAGCAACGGCAGATCCTGTCGCTGCAGGTCGTTGAGCGCCTCGAATGGAATCGCCGAATTTCGAGCAACGACGTCCTTTGCCCATTGGTCGAACCACGAACGTTCAATCGCATCGACGTCGTCGACCAGCCGCAAGCGTTCAATGGTGTAGTCGGCTTTGAGCGATTCGATCTCGGCGGCGACACTTTCGGGCGAGCGTTGCCGAAAGTTCGTTCCATGCACGGCGTCTTGGCACCACGTGCAGCTATACGGGCACCCGCGGCTCGTCGAGATCGTCATCGACGAATAGCCGTTCGTTGTTTCCCACAGATGCAGGTATCTGTCCATGTCGACGAGGTCTCGAGCGGGCAACGGCAACTCGTCGAGGTTCTCAATTGGTTGGCGTGGCTGGTTGATCTCGATGGTTCCCGCAGAGCGAAACGCCACCCCTGGTTCATCTACCAACGATTCGATCGTCAACGCGTTCGCGTCGGCAAGTTCGAGCAGGCGGGTGATGGTTTGTTCGCCTTCGTGGTGCACGACGACGTCGACTGCGCCTTCGGCCAAATAGGGCGCCGGGTCAAGGGTGGGGTCTGGGCCGCCGATCACCACTGCCGTGCCACTCGCTGCGGCCATTCGTGCAAGTGTCAGCGCGTGCTCGCGGGTCGGGAGAAGCGCCGAGATTCCAACGACGTCTGGGTTGTGTGCCGCGAGCGCGTCGACGAATGTCTCCGGACCCGACTCGAACGTGCCGTCGTAGATTGCGACCTCATGACCGTTCTCGCGTACCCAGCTCGCGAGGTACAAAATGCCAAGGGGAAAGTAGGGGCTGGACGCTGCTTGTTCATCGGGGCTACGCGCGAGGAACATCGGATGTGCCAGCAGAAGGGTCGCCATCTCCCCATCGTACGGCACACTCAGAAGTGTGGATCGCCGCCGATCATCCATTCTTCTCGTGTTCACGGCACTCGCCGTGGCGGTTGCCGCTGCGCTGATCGTGGTTGGCAGGTCGGCGACGATTGGCTCTCCGTCAGCGCTCGACGAGGCGGCCTACCTCGATGCGGTCCACGGTTCGTGGGTCGCGACGATGGTCGCCAACCATTCGGGTCTCCCAATCGAAGGAATCTGGCTGGACGAGCCGGGGCCCGGCGATACGATCGAGCTTGTACTCCTCGATCAATGGTCGACCGACGATGACACCCATGTCGAGTGGCTCGATCTCCACATCATGGAGACCTACGGGCTCGAGCCGAGCTTCGAACAAATCCGAGACGAGTGGGTCGATCATCTGAACGGCGACATCTGGGTTGCGACCCGGCGAGCTCGCGACCTCATGGACGAGGGAGTCGTGCCGCCCGAAACAGGGATGGCCGAAGTAAATCCCGAGGGAGCGTGGGCCATCGACGCACAGCTCGAAACCGAACTGTTCGGTCTTCTTTCCCCGGGTAACCCCGACGAGGCTCGACGGCGGGCGCGCCGGTTTGGATCGGTTACGAGCAGCGGCCCTGCGCTCGATGCCAGCGCGTTCTATGCGCACCTGTATTCCCGAGCGTTCGAAACCAGAAATGTGCGTTCGCTTCTCGATGACGCCCGCTCGGCCGAGCCCGACGACTCGATCGTTGCCCCGATCGTCGATGATGTGGTGTCGTGGGTTGCAGCGAACCCCGATAACTGGCGGGCAACCAGAGCCCTGATCGCGGACACCTACGACACCGACCCCGAGTGGTGGGCGAGCCGAGTCAACTTCGCAGTAACGATCATGGCGCTGCTCTACGGCGATGGGGACCTCACCGAAACAGTCACGATCGCCGGCCTTGCTGGTTGGGATGCGGACAACAATATGACGACGTCTGCTGGACTGATTGGGCTGATCATTGGCTTTGACGACCTGCCCGAACCGTGGGCTTCGGCGAGTGACATCTACTTCAACGAAGACCTCAGCGGCGATCTGCCCGAGTTTGACTCGGTCCTCAATATCGCAGAACGGACGGTCGCCCTCGGTCTGGCTTCCTGAACAACACCCGCTGGCTTACAAAGACCAGCAGACCAGTCACTAGCGTCGGCCACCATTCCACCCGACGGACCCACGCCCGTTCGAAGAAGACGTTCGGATCTTCGTAGGTGATGTAGGAGATGATGAGCGTCGCGCTTAGCCAAGCCCACGGCACGAGGGCGAGCCAACGACGCCCAGGCTCCCCATCTGCGGGGGTGTGAAAGACCAGCAACGCCACGAACAGCAGCGCGTACCAGGGGTGAAATACTGGGGTGAGCAGGGTGTAGATGCCGACCGGGACCGCACACAGCCGCAGGAGCTCGAGGGCATTGGACCTCCCATGTCCGCGGGCAGATTCGGTGCGCTGCCACGCAGAGAACCACACCCACGACATCAACGTGATGGCGACGCCAAAGATACTCAGCATGGTCAGGAGGCGAGGCTCGTTTAGGCCCCGATCATCGAGGCCTTGGCTACCAACCCACTGCTCGAAACCTTGATAGATCGCCGAGTTGAACCGGAAGGTCTCGGTATATTCCTGCCCAGACCCAAACACCCCCCGGCCAGGCCCATCGCCAAACCCCGAGCCCGACCACGCCACGAACGGGGCGACGCCGATCACAAGCGTCGCGGCGTAGGTGATGCGCTGGGTCCAGTTCCACGTCCAAAACAGCACCGGGGTTAGCAGTACCGGAATTGGTCGGGTCAGCGTCGCCAGGCCGAGCAGGACAGGACTGGCCAAACCACCGCGTCGACCGTTGGCCACGCGGGGATGGAAGGTGGCGAGCAACGCCGCGACCGTCAGCGCGATCATGATCGCGTCGAGATGGGCGGCGTGGGCTATTTCGATCACGACGAGGGGGTTCCACAACCACACGATGATCCGCCTGTCGGGAATCCCAACGAGCCGAAGCAACACCATGATCCCCCAGGCAGCCGCCAGCTCGAGCAACGTCATGACCACTTGGAACGAAAGCGGCGACTTGGGCAGGAGGAGCGCCGTGAGCGCAAAGACACCATGGGTGACGGGAAGATACGGGCTGGCAAAGGTGGGATTGTTGGCGAGGGCCCGTGCGGGAATGTCGTAGGCGTCGAGCTCGGCTGCATTGATCGGCGCTTGGTACGGGCTTACCCCTTGGGAAAGCAGGTTGCCTTCCCAGATGTAGCGAAACACGTCATCGCTTAATGTCGGCGAGGTGGTGAGCAACACCAGCCGAAAGACGATCGCCGCTCCCCAGATCCAGGTGAGCGGAATCGGCGTCCGTTCGTTGATCCAGACAGCACCGAGAAAGCCAACGAAGGCCACGCCGTACCAGATCATGGTCTGGGTTACGACGCCGGCGCGCAGCGTGCCGTTTGCGACGTCGAGCACGGCGAGTGCACCAAATCCGACCAGGCACACCACCGTCACCGCGACGGTCGCTTGGGTTGAGCGAAAGCGGCCGTCCATAGCTACGAAGGTAGCTGCTGGGCAGACACGCTGGGCGCGAGTCCTAGCAGAGGGCCACTCTGGTGTCGGCAATATCTTGTTCGAGCTGTGCTTTCAGCTCATCGATGCCGTTGAAGCGCCGTTCGCTGCGCAAGAACGAGCAGAACTGGACCTCGGCAACCTGGTCGTACAGGTCGCCATCGAAGTCGAGCACGTGCGCTTCGAGAACAGCTGCATCGGCAGACTCATAGAACGTTGGCCGGACACCAACGTTGACCGCTGCGGGACGAACCACCCCATCGGGAGTGCGATAGCGCGCAGCGTAGACGCCGTTGGCCGGGCGAGCCATATCGTTTGCCAGCGCCACATTCGCCGTCGGGAATCCAATGGTGCGACCGCGCTGGTCTCCCTGGACGACCGTGCCACGAATTTCGAACGGGCGACCGAGCATCTTGGCAGCTCCGGCAACATCACCGCCGACGAGCGCCCGACGGATCGCAGTGCTCGACACTGGCTCGGTTGCCTGCGCATCGCTGCGAATCAGTTCGAGCCCCTCGACAGTAAAACCCTTGCTCGCTCCCTGCGCCGACAAGAAATCGACGGTCCCCTCTCGACCCTTCCCAAAGTTGAAGTCCTCGCCGACAAGAATTTCCTCGGCACCGAGACGCCCGAGAAACAGCTCATCGACTACACGTTCGGCCGACGTGTTTGCCCGCTCCTCGTTGAACTCGATCACGAACACCACATCGACGCCGAGCGCTTCGAGCAGTTCGAGCTTTCGGGGCAGTCGGGTCAGGAGCTTCGGCGCAGAATCGGGTCGCACGACCGTTGCCGGGTGGACATCGAAGGTGACGACCGCCGAGCACACGCCTCGGGCTTCTGCCCGACGAATGACCTCCGAGATAACCGTCTGATGTCCAACGTGTACACCGTCGAACGCCCCAATAGTGAACACCGACCGGTCGATGTGTTCGTCGTCGCTGTCGGTGAGGATCTTCACGAATGCTCCGGTGCGGGGGGTGAGGGAGGAGGGTCTGCCACAACGACGGCAGGCTTCACGGTGTTGCCGCGGTGCTGTTCGTAGATGGCCAGCAACTCCCCTTCGTCGTCGACTAGAGGATACGGGCCTTCACCAACCGTCTCCAAACGCTGTTGATCAAAGACTCGGCCGTACCGGACGTCGGTCGCTGTTGCCTCATCGACCTCGATGAGGCCATGACCAGCAACGAGTTCTGCGATTGGACGCAGCTGAACCTTTTCAAGCGGTTCGGCCATCTCGTCGGTGAACACACCAATGGCGGTCCGACGCAAATGATGCAAGTGCGCCCCACCTCCAAGCGCGGTGCCGAGGTCGGCCGCGAGCGAGCGGATGTAGGTCCCCGCCGAGCACTCGACGGTGCACCGCAGCACCATGTCGTCGTCGGTCTTTGCGAGCTCGAAGGAATAGACCGTCACGGGGACAGCCTTGCGTTCGATCTCAATACCTTCACGCGCCAACTCGTGTAGCCGTTTCCCATCGACCTTCTTGGCACTGACCATGGGCGGAATCTGTTCGATGTTTCCTGTCAGTGCGGCCGCGCATTGGCGAGCAGCGTCGATGTCGATCGGCTCCATGGCGTGTGTTGCAGTTATGACTCCTGTCGAGTCGAGCGAGTCGGTTTCGCTACCGAAGCGGATCTCTCCGGTGTAGGCCTTGCGCTCACCGTCGAGGAATCGCAACAACCTGGTGCCCTTACCTACGCCGAGCAAAAGCACGCCGGTCGCGTCCGGGTCGAGTGTTCCGGAATGTCCGACCTTGCGGGTCTTGAACACGCCGCGCGCTTTGGCGACAACGTCGTGGCTCGTCCAACCGCGCGGCTTGTCGACGATGGCAAAGCCCGACGGACCCTGGTCGCGTTGTTTGCGGCCCACTATTCGTCTTCGCTGGAGACTTCCGCTCCAGACTCGCCGGAGTTTCCGGGTCGCTGCTTTTCTTCGGCGATGAGATCTTCGATCCGAGAAGCGTTGCGCAAGTGCAAATCTGGTTCGAACAGCAGCGGCGGAGTGCGTCGAAGGTTGGTCTGGCGTCCAATGGCCGATTGCAGCCGCTTGCGGTGTTCCTCAAAGACCTCGACGAGAGCGAATTCGTCTTCGATATCGCCAAGCGCCGCAGTAAAGGTCACGACCGCTCGATCCAAACTGCGATCGGTCCGCACATGAGTAATACTCACCCAGTCCAGCCGCTCGTCGTCGATCCGGTTCAGCTCCTCGGCAATGATCTCGCGAAGAAGCTCGTTTAGCCGAGCGCTTCGCTGGGATGCTTGGGTGCGGCCCGAACTTTGGACGTGTCTGCGCCGTGAACTCATCTATCGATCTCCATCCAGGTTCGCTCGCCGACACCGTCTCGATGTCGACGCGTTCCCGACACCACCGCCATGGCCTTAGTTGCCGGTGATCGAACGCTCGATCTCGCGCTCCTCGTAGGTCTCGATGATGTCGCCATCACGGAGATCCTGGAAGTCTGACAAGCCAATACCGCACTCGTAGCCAGCAGCAACTTCTTTGGCATCGTCCTTGAAGCGGCGAAGCGACTTCACTTCGCCCTTCCAAATGATGGTGCCTTCACGAATGAAGCGGACTTTGGAGTTTCGGGTGATGACGCCGTTGGTGACATAGCAGCCTGCAATACGGCCGATCTTTGGCACCGAGAAGATTTCTCGAACTTCAGCGTCGCCGGTGACGATCTCTTCGTATTCAGGAGCGAGCATGCCAATCATGGCGGACTCGATGTCCTCGAGCAGCTTGTAGATGATCTCGTAGGTGCGGATCTCGACGCCCTCGGCATCGGCCGAAGCACGAGCCTTGCGATCGGGACGCACGTTGAAGCCAATGATCGTTGCGTTAGACGCTGCGGCGAGAGCAATATCGTTCTCGGTGATGCCACCCACGCCACGATGAACAAACGTTGGCTTGACCTCGGGGGTCTCCAACTTCTTCAACGAGTCGGTGAGGGCTTCGAGCGTTCCGTTCACGTCGGTCTTGATGATCAGGTTCAGGTTGGCTGCTTCGCCACGCTGGATTTGTTCGAAGATATCTTCGAGGCGAGCTCCACCGCTGGTCGCAGACGCATCGCGTCCAAGGCTGGACTGGCGGTGCCAGTGCTCGCGAGTGTCGGCAACCTTCGAGGCGACCTTCTCGCTCGGCGCAATGTTGAACTCGCGACCGGCTTCGGCGACATCGCTGAGACCAAGCACCTGGACAGGCGTCGATGGGCCAGCGAACTTGACGCTTTCACCCTTGTCGTTGATGAGCGCTCGGACACGACCCCACGCAGCGCCCGACACCATTGGATCGCCGACTCGCAGCGTTCCTTCTTGGACGAGCACGGTTGCGACCGGGCCACGACCAATGTCGAGGTTGGCTTCGAGTACGACGCCCTGGGCCTTCTCCTCTGGGTCGGCACGGAGTTCTTCCACCTCGGCGACCAGAATGATCTGGTCGAGCAGTTCATCGATGCCGATGTTCTGCAGCGCCGAGATCTCCTGAACAATGACATCTCCTCCGAACGATTCGGGGATGAGATCGTGCTCGGTGAGCTGAGATAGGACCCGCTGCGGGTTTGCGTTCTCGCGGTCGATCTTGTTGATCGCCACGATGATTGGCACCTCGGCAGCCTTTGCGTGGTTCAACGCTTCGATGGTTTGAGGCATCATGCCGTCGTCGGCTGCAACCACCAAGATGACGATGTCGGTCGCCTTTGCACCACGGGAACGCATTGCGGTGAACGCCTCGTGGCCCGGGGTGTCGATGAAGGTCAACGCTTCGCCGTTGCGCACGGTCTGGTATGCGCCGATGTGCTGGGTAATGCCGCCGGCCTCACCATCGGCAACGTTGGCCTGACGGATCTGGTCGAGAAGCTTGGTCTTGCCGTGATCGACGTGTCCCATCACCGTGATGACCGGTGGTCGCACGGGAATGTCGTCTTCGTCGTCACTCGACTCGTCGTCCTCGAGGCCGAGCATCTTGCGGAGCTCGACTTCTTGTTCTTCGCCTGGGTCGACGAGCTTGACTTCAGCGCCGAGCTCTTCGGCAAACGCCGTGATGAGTTCGTCGCTCAGCGACTGGGTGGCCGTGACCATTTCGCCCTGCTGCATCATGAAGCGGACAACATCGGCTGCGGTTCGGTTGAATTTCGGGCCAAGGTCGAGCGGGGTGATCGAGCGTTCGATCACGACGGTGCCGGTCGGAACCGGTGCATCGTCGGAGCTGTAGCTCGGCACGTTCATTGGCTGAAGTTCTTCGCGGTTGCGACGACGACGACCCTTGCGCTTTGGCGGGCGACGTCCAGCGCCTCCGCCGGGGCGGCCTCCGCCACCTGGGCGGCCTCCGCCTCCTGGGCGACCTCCGCCACCTGGTGCTCCGCCGCCTCCTGGGCCGCCACCTGGTGCTCCGCCGGGGCGTGCGCCGCCGCCAGAACGAGGTGGACCACCGCTGTATCCACCAGGACGCGCGCCAGCCGCTGGGCGGCCGCCTGCAGGACGTCCGGGAGGAGGTGGAATTGGCTTACCCGACTGGGACCGAGGAGGCCCTGGCGGTGGTGGAATTGGCTTTCCGGAGGCCGAACGTGGGCCTGCTGGCGGCGTTGGAGCGCCGCCCTTCTTTGGATCGTCGCCAATCGAGGCAGGTCCAGAACCTTCACTCGATGGTGCGCTGCTTTCAGGCGGCTTTGGCGTTGGCTTTGGTGTCGCCGTCGGCGGAGGCGCAATCGTGCCTTCGACTACTGGACGACGCGAGTCCTTCGACGAGACAATGCCTTTGGGCAACTCTTGGCTGGGCTCGCTCGGCGCATCGGCGGTAGCGGTATGTACCGGCGGCGCAGTTGGGGCTTCTGCATCGGCTGGAGCTTCTGCATTGGCTGGGGCTGCGGCTGGGGCCGGAGGCACGCTGTTGGTCACGGGGTCTGTTGCCGTCACTGCTGGAGCAGCTGGTTCGGCGGGCGCTTCCGGCGCGACAGGAGCCTCGGCGGCAACCGTCGGTTCTGGTTCGGGTGCTGCTGGGGCCGGAGGCGCTTCCGGAGCTTTCGCAGCTGCCTTCTTTGGAGGCGGCTTCTTTGTGGACACCGCCTTAGAAGGAACCGGAACGTCGCTGTCTTCGGGCTCGTCCTTTTCGTCTTCGGCTGGGACCTCTCGGATCAGCCCCTCACGGTCGGCCTTGCGTCGCACGCGGTCGGCCTGCGCATCAACGATGCTTGAGGAGTGACTTTTCGCGCCAATTCCGAGCGCGTCACAGAGCTCGAGGGTCTCAGCGTTGCTGAGACCGAGCTCTCGTGCGAGTTCGTAAACGCGGATCTTTGCTGCCAATGGGGTGTTCTCAGTCCTTTTTTGACCGCTGACGCGGTCGGCTTCCTAGCCTATTCCTATTCCTCTTCAGAAGTCGCATCTGTGACGGGTTCGCTGTCCGCCCCAACTTCTTTCAACTCGTCGCCTTCGTCGCCGTCGGCAGCATCGCTCCAGTCGTCGGCAGACATTGCGTCGCCGCCGTCAGCTGGCTTCCAGACCTGTTCGCCCGACTCTGGGTCGACAACCCACTCGCCTTCGGCCCATTCGACATCGCCGTAGGCCTCTTCTTGCGCGAGCTGAGTTTCGCTCTTGATGTCGACACGCCACCCGGTTAGGCGGGCGGCGAGGCGTGCATTCTGGCCTTCCTTGCCAATGGCCAGCGACAGCTGGAAATCGGGAACGATCACCTCGGCAGTTCCGGTCTCTTCGATAATGCGCACCTCTTTGACTTTCGCCGGCGAAAGCGCCTTCATAACGAAGTCGGGGAGGTCATCGGAGAACGGAACAATATCGATCTTTTCGCCGCGTAGCTCGGTGACGACCTGGCGGACACGAGCGCCACGAGCACCCACACATGCGCCCACCGGGTCGACGTTCGAGTCGTTTGAGTAGACGGCGATCTTGGTGCGGTGCCCCGGTTCACGTGCACAGGCACGAATTTCGACGATGCCGTCGGCGATCTCTGGAACTTCGAGCTCGAAGAGGCGACGCACAAGACCGGGATGGGTACGGCTCACCACGATCTGGGGACCCTTTGCGGTCTTGCGAACTTCGACGATGTAGGCCTTGAGGCGAGCATTTGGCTCTGGCCGCTCGAACATGACTTGTTCGGACTGTGGCAAAAGGGCCTCGACTCGACCGAGGTCGAGCAGGGTGTACCGGGCATCGGTCTGCTGAATCATGCCGGTGACAATGTCGCCTTCGCGACCTGCGTACTCTTCGTACTTCAATTCGCGTTCTGCTTCGCGAATGCGCTGGGTCATGACCTGGCGAGCAGTCTGCGCCGCAATGCGTCCGAAGTTGTCGGGGGTGACATCGAATTCGTCGCCGACGATTTCGCCTTCCTCATCGAGCTCCTGGGCCATGACGCGAATGTCCATGCTCTCGGGATCGATGGTGACCCACGAGTACTCATATGCGTCGGGCATCCGCTTGTACGCGGATTCGAGTGCGTCGGCGAGCGCCGCGAACAGCGCGTCGACCGAGATTCCCTTTTCTCGGGCAAGGGCTTGGAGGGCTTCGAGCATCTCGTTATTCATGCAAGCTGGCCTTTCTTGAGGACTCAGTGACCTGATCCGATGTATTCGTGGTGCCCGACTCTTTGGGCTGCGTCTTCGCCGGTGTCTCGGCGTTCTTTGTTGTCTTCGACTTCGGTGAACCATCAGTGGCCGCCGAGGCGTTCTGGTTCTTCTTGCCGCCCTTCTTCGGGGTAGGACCCCAAGCAAAGACGGTGCGGGCGGAGCGAATTTCTCCGTATTTCAGTACGTGGTCGGTGTCGCCGATCGAGAGCGTGATGCCGTACTCGTCGGCCTTGGACAGTTCGCCCTCGGCGCGCCGCGCGCCTGCGATCTCGACGTCAGGAAGGGTCTTAATGAGAATCGTCTCACCGACCGACCGTTGGAAATGCTGTGGCTTCTTTAGCGGGCGCTCGACACCGGGGCTCGTCACCTCGAGGGTGAAGCGACCGGGAATTGGGTCTTCGGCGTCGACCATTCGCGAAACGGCCTTCGTCACATCGACGAGTGTTTGGCTATTGAGACCGCCTGGCTCATCGATCACGACTTTGAGCACGCCGTTGCTGTAATCGATATCAACAATCTCGCATCCAAAGTCGTCGGCGATGGGCTCGATGAGCTCGGTGGCGCGGGCGACCTTGCGTTGTTCACTTGTGTTCATGGTCGCCCTCCTCATCGTGTCGATTGTTGGATTTTCGTGTGCGGATATTCGTGTGCGTGTTAGCGAGCGGGCGCCTTGGTTACCGACACTGGTCGGTAACGAAAGCGCTCGACAATCACCGCAGAAATAACAAAAGCGTGGGCCAAAGCCCACGCTCGCGTCGTTCGATCCTTGCGAATCTCTTCATGCGTGCGATCTGATACTAGCGGAATGGACCTTACAACTGCACCGTGGCTGGTGCCAAGGACTGAAACGATTTGATTCTTCGCCCTTGTCGATCAGCGCGCCATTTGGGCGACAGCAGTGGCAAAGGCGTCGTGGATTCCCGACATGTGCACGTTTGCGCCGTTTCGTTCGATGATCGGTCGTGCGTCGGCTGCGCCTCGTTCTGCCCACAAATCGAGCAGGTGGATACCAATCGCCACCACCAAGACGCCGATCGCCAACGCTGCGTTCCGGAACGCAATGACGACGCCGATCGCGGTGAGCACCGATGCCAATCCTCGAGCTTTGATGTGGATGTTTTGGCGCCGCGACCAGCGGATAAAGATCGGTTCACTAAGGGGCACCCGGATGACCGGAGATCGCCATCGAGTGATCGACCTCCCCACGGGCAAGGCAATGGCGCCGTCGGCCGACGCACCGGTCATTGCACAGATTGCCGGAAAGCCTTCTTGGGCGAGCTTGAGAGGGACGGTTACTTCAGCCATGTGAGCGAGCGAACTCCGATGATGCTTAGCGCTTGCGGATGAGATCGATCGCCGTCTCGGCAGCGTTTGCGTCCTCGCCTTTTTCGTCGAGGTTGCGAGCTCGGTCTTCTTCAGCGGCACGTCGAGCAGCGTCGCGGGTCGTCTCTGCCCTAACCATTGTGGCCTCGACGCCTTCTTCGTGAAGGTAGACGGCCCAATCGACGAGTTGATCGACCATTTCGTCCTCGGGTACCACCGCGACGTTGACGCCTTTGACGAACAGATGGCCGCGTTTGTTGCCTGCGGCAATTCCGAGGTCGGCATCTCGAGCTTCGCCCGGGCCGTTAACCACACAGCCCATGACGGCGACTTGGAGTGGGATCTCGCGGTCTTCAAAGGCATGCATTGCGTCTTCGGCGACCTTGTAGACGTCGATCTCTGCGCGTCCACAGCTTGGACATGCAATGAGGTCGACGTTCTTGCGTTCGCGTAGTCCGAGTGCTTCGAGCAGGGTTCGCCCGGCTTTTGCTTCGAGGACCGGGTCGGCGGTGAGTGAGTATCGGATGGTGTCGCCAATGCCTTCTGCGAGCAGTGCTCCCATGCCGGCGGTTGCCTTGATGGTGCCCGCCGGTGGCGGTCCGGCTTCGGTGACACCCAAGTGAAGCGGGTAGTCGGTGGCCTTTGCTAGCTGCCGGTAGGCCTCGATCATGAGCGGCACGCTCGACGCTTTGACCGAGATCTTCACGAGGTCGAAGCCCACCTCATCGAAATAGCTGATTTCTCGAAGCGCGGACTCGACCATTGCTTCGGGGGTGACACCCTTTTTCTCGTCGTAGAGCGACGAGTCGAGCGAGCCGCCGTTGACCCCAATGCGGATCGGCACTTCGCGGGCCTTTGCTTCGGCGGCGATGGTCTTGATCTTGGAGGGGTCGGTGATGTTGCCCGGGTTGAGTCGGAGGCAGTGCACGCCAGCGTCGAGGGCGGCGAGGGCCATCCGATGGTTGTTGTGGATGTCGGCGACGATCGGTACCGGTGAACGGGGCACGATTCGGGCCAGACCTTCGGCGGCTTCGGGCTTGTTGCACGTGCAGCGCACAATGTCGGCGCCTGCTCCGGCCAGGGCGTAGATCTGTTGCAGCGTGGCTTCATGGTCGGCGGTCTTGGTGATCGTCATCGATTGGACCGTGATGGGCGCTCCTCCCCCGACGGCCACATCACCAACCATGATCTGCTTGGTTGGTTTGCGAGGAAATACTCCGTCAAAGTCCATAGGTTCAGACTACCCCGGGCACCCCACGCCACGGCTGCCACTACGGGGTCGTACCCCTTTCGACCGATTGGGGTCGTACCCCTTTTTTGAAAGGGGTCAGGCCACGTGACGGTTCGCCATATTTTGCCTACGACGGGATGACGAAGTCGACCACGTCTCGGACGAGAGCGATCATGCTGACGAGCATCATGAAACCAAACACGACGTACGTGACCGGAAGAAGCTTTGCCGCGTCAGCGGCATAGCGCTCGCGGGCAAAGATCGAGCGGACCTTTTCATAGGTAGCGAGCGCAATATGTCCGCCGTCGAGCGGAAGCAACGGCAACAGGTTGAACATGCCAAAGAAAAGGTTCATGACGATCACGAGAAACAACACGAACCACCCGTTCTCGAGCGCCGAGGCGAGGATCGTGAGCCCGAGAAGCGAAATTGGGCGGTTCTCGTCGAAGTTGGAGGCTTCGATGGGACGAAACTCGATCACGGTGCCATCGACGTCTTGTTCGACAGGTTGCGGCTCGGGGTCATCGAATGCGGTGAGACCAAAGAGCGAGCGACGGCCTTCTGAGGTGCTGACGAGCTCGGGGGTGCGGGTGCCAATGTCAGAGATCAGCCCGCCGATAACTCCCGGCGCATTTGCAATGGCTTGGGAAACACTCTGCGGCTCGAATGCTTGACCGGGTCCAATGCCGAGAAATCCCGAGACGGCACCGTCAAGTTCGGGAATGAACTCGACGTTGACGATCTGTTCGAAGACTTCTTGATGGTTCTCGACGGTGACGGTTACGGTTTCGCCAACGCTCCCGCTGGCGAGCGCCGCGAACTCTTCGAAGTTAGCAACTTCGGTCCCCTCGAAGGCAATGATGCGGTCCGAGAAGTAGAGACCGTTGAAACCAGATGCGCCTTGTTGGGTGAGTCGTTCGCCGATTCGGACGTCGAGAGTCTGTTCTTGGCCGTCACGGATAAGGGTGAGGTTCGTTTCTTGGCCAGCGAGCAGGGCCACGGCTTCGCCGAGGTCTTCCCATTCGGTGGTGTTGGTTCCGCCGATGTCGATGATGCGGTCTTCTGCTTGCAGGCCAGCTTCTTCGGCGACGCTCAGGGGCACAACCGAACTAATTGCCCAAGCCTCGTCGTCGGGAAGCGGGCGGCCTTGCCCAGCGAGGTACACGACCATCAACAACAAGGCAATGACGAAGTGGGTGGCCGGGCCGGCCAAGATGGTGAGCACGCGCTTGAACCACGCAGCTTGACGATAGGTGCGCGGCTCGTGAACAGGGTCGACCTGTTCGAGATTATTCATGCCAATGATGCGGACATAGGCCCCGAACGGGATGGCTTTCAGACCGTAGACCGCATCACCGCGGCGGAACGAGAAGATTCGAGGCCCAAAGCCAATGAAGTATTCGGTCACGAGCATTCCCGACCAGCGCCCAACGAGGAAGTGGCCAGCTTCGTGGATCACCAAGGCAGCAACGATGGCGATGACGAAGGCGATCGCGTTCGGTCCGCCGACGAAGATGACAAAGGCAAAGAACCCGATAAGGATGAGAAACCGGCTCCAAACAATGCCGGTTTCGGGTTCTTCCATGCCTTTGTGCCAAGGACCGTGAGGGGCATTTGCGTCGTCGACCAGATCGCGATCGGACGGGTCGTTTCGGTGGCTCTCGGCGAGGTTCTCGAGCGTGTCTGTCATTGGTTACAGCTTCCCATGAATGTACTCGTCGGTGAGTTCGCGAGCCCGGGCATCGGCCTCGAGAACTGCCTCGAGGCTGTCGGCCTGACCGCCGTCGTGTTGTTCCAGCAACACTTCGTTAGTTTCGGCAATTCCGGTCCAAGGTATAAGTCCTTTTAAGAACGCATCGACGGCTACCTCGTTGCACGCGCTCAACCATGCGGGGGCGGTACCCCCTGATCGGCCGGCTTCATAGGCCAGGTCGAGACATCGGAACGCCGACCGGTCAGGTGGCTCAAAGTCAAGCGACATGGCGCTGGTCCAGTCCATTGCCCCATATGGAAGGTCGAAACGGTCGGGGTAGTTGAGCGCATAGGCAATGCACAGGCGCATATCGGGCTCGGACAGCTGCGCGATTGTTGCCCCATCGGTGTAGGCGACCATCGAGTGCACGATCGACTGCGGGTGCACGACAACGTCGATGCGGTCATATGGCGTGCCGTAGAGTTCGTGGGCTTCGATGACTTCGAGCCCTTTGTTCATCAACGTGGACGAGTCGATGGTGATTTTCGGACCCATTGCCCAGGTCGGGTGAGCTAGCGCGTTCTCGATGGTCACGTTGGCCAGCTCGGCGGCGGTTCGCCCTCGGAACGGTCCGCCCGATGCAGTGAGCACCAACCGGTCGACGCCCTGGCCGCTCGTCGTGGCCCGCAAACACTGATGCAGCGCACAGTGCTCGGAATCGACTGGTAGAAGCTCTGCGCCCGGAGTCTGGCGAGCTGCCTGCACGACCGGGCCGGCGGCAATCAGCGATTCTTTGTTTGCGAGGCCGAGCCTTTTGCCGTTCTCGAGCGCTGAGAGGGTGACGGCGAGCCCGGCGAATCCCATTACGCCGTTGATGACCACGTCGGCAGTGGAGCTTGCTTCGGCCAAGCCCAGGTTCCCACTCAGCACTTCGGCACGGTCGCCAATGCGTTCCTTTGCGTCGGCGTATTTGGATTCGTCTGCGACAACCACAACATCGGGGGCAAACTCGTCGACTTGGGCCGACAGCGCGTCGATAGACGAACCAACGCCAAGTGCGTGGATGGTGAAGCGGCCTTCGCTCGCCCGAACAATGTCGAGGGTCTGTGTCCCGATCGATCCTGTCGATCCCATAACAGCCACGGTCACCATGGGTTCAGCGTATTCGCTCAGCTTGTTCGGGCTTCCCCCAACCGGCCTTTTCTCCTGAGTTGGGCCCGGTGCTCAGCCGTAGAAGAAGACAAGCGAGAAGAAGTAGACCGTGGGCAGCACAAAAAGCAGGGCGTCGAAGCGATCGAGGAAGCCGCCGTGACCCGGCAGGATCGTTCCCATGTCCTTGATGCCGAGGTCGCGTTTGATGAGTGACTCGCCGAGGTCGCCGAGCGGCGCCATGATCGCTGCGGCAATGCCGAGGATCAGCGCGTCACCCACGCTGCCGAAGGTGTTGAACGGTTCAATGAGGTTGAGGACGCTCAAAAAGACGACCGATACGACCACGGTCATAATGGCCCCGCCGATAAGCCCCTCGACGGTCTTTCGAGGACTCACCTTGGTGAGCGGGGTTCGGCCCATGCTTCGGCCCGAAAAGAACGCGCCGACGTCGTAGCCAACGGTGAGAATCACCGCGGCCAGCAACATTCCCGTACCGTTGTCACCGTTGAGGTTCACTCGGTTGGCGGTTTCGAGGAGTGCAGCCCCGAAACTTCCGAGCACACCAATGTAGACGACGCCGAGCAACGTGACGCCGAGGTTCATGACGGGCATCTCGGTGGCCACGCCAGCGAGATACCAGATGAGGCCAAAGACGACGGCGAGCGCCAGAATCATGGCGACCGCTTGTGTGCCTCTGAAGTAGACGGCGATTGGCATCGCAACGGTTGCGGCGAGGCCGAGGAGGGTGGCTGGTTGGTATCCGGCGACCCGGAGCGCATTGTAAAATTCGCCGGCTGCGAGGGCGACGACGATCGTGATAATCGCGAGTGCAACGAGCGGGCCGCCGAGCGTGAAGCCAATAACCGCAATGGCGAGCAGCGCAACGCCGGTCACGATCCGAGATTGCATTTCTGATCCGCTACTTACGACTGTTTCGGGGGACGTGGCGGGGTCCTCGGGTGTTTGGTCGTCGAATTCGAAGAAGCGTTCGCTTTCGCTGGCGCCGATTTTGACGACTGCGGGTTCGGCGTCGGGAACTGGACCCGGGTCCCAACTGTCGTGGCTTTTCTTGGCCTTGGCTTCGTCGGCGTCGCCCCATGCGGGGGCGGCAGTGCCGAGATCGGACCATGCACCGAGGCCGTCGTCATCGCCTGGCTCGACATCGAGTGCGATTGCTTCGCCGGTCGTGATGCCGTCGTCGAATATGCGGGCGGTCATGCGCGAGGTGTCGCTGGTTTCGTCTGGGATTTCGGTGACGGGGTCACCGAGGAGATCGATTGGGTCATCGGATCCGTCGTCGATCTCTACGGCGTCGAGGTCGTGCTCGACGTCGTTGCTTGCGGACACGATGTTGACGTCGCCAGCTTTGGCAATAGGAGCTGAAAGCGAGTCGTCGATGCTAGGAGCTGAAAGCGAGTCGTCGATGCTAGGAGCTGAAAGCGAGTCGTCGA
>CALKGG010000113.1 GCA_938084885.1 uncultured Acidimicrobiales bacterium | reverse complement strand
AAGGCGCCGGTGTCGTGGGGGATGGTTTCGACAATGGTGAACGAGGCCACCGTCGGTGTCGTGCGATCTGGCGCTTGGGTGCTCGATGATGACGTGCTGGACGATGTTGGCGCAGTCCCAGTCGTCGCCGCGGCCGAAGAGGTCGTGGTTTCGGTGGAGGTCGTGGTGGAAGTGTCGCTGTTGGAGGTGGCCGTGGTTGGCGCGCTCGTCGATGGTGCGTCGGTGGTCGCCGAGTTCTCTTCGACGACCGCGGTGAGCTCGGAGAGAACCTCGTCTTGCTGGCGGTCTTCTAACGCGCTCGATCCCCAAAACGCCCAGAGACCCACGAGCACGATGAGAACAAGAGCACCCGCCCCAAGACCGCTCTTCAACTGGCGAGACACCGACTACTGCTCGGCTGGCGGTGCCGCTGGTGGAGCAGCCGTGGTTTGTGGTGCGGCGGTTGTCGGCGCAGGTGCGGTCGTCGGTGGCGTTGTTGGTGCGGGCGCTCGGTTCGCGTTTGGATCGACCGGCGTGGGCACACGGATTGGTGTGACCGTCTGAAGCTCCGGGGCTTCCTCACGGTAGATGAAGCCATTCCCAATGCGGATACTGCACTCTTCTTCGATGAATTCGAGCGTGGCGTCGACACCGACGACCGGCGCGGTCGACAAGGCAACCCACTGATCGCTGAAGTCTGACTGCAACAGCTCTTCGAGATCCCAACGAGCGCTCCCGCCGATCTCGACAAAGTCGATGAAATAGTCGGCCGCCGCGGCAAAGTCGGCGGTGATCGTGCCAAGACGGAGCGCCGATGCAGTGGCGTAGAAGTTGAGCGCAACCTCCTGGGGCTCGCCGAGAAGTCCGGACTCGAGTGGGTCGATCAGTTCGGTATCGACAAGATCTGGCGGAACCCGTCGTTCGGGAGCTGGTGGCGCGGTGGTTGTTGTTGATTCGTTGGGGTCGATCGTCGTTGTTGTTGTGAAGGGCGCGCCGTTGATGAATGCCTCTTCGCCTGCGACCGTGCGTGCCTCTCGGACCTCGACGGGAATGTCGCCGAGGGCATGGAGGCCAACATCGATCGGCAACGCATTGGTTGGTTCGAGAGAATCGCCAGCGTTGTCGACGAGCGAGATCCGAACCTCTGACAGGCTCGAACGGAATCCGGTTGCGAGCGAGCAGAGTCGTTCGGTGTCGCTCGTTGGAATCGTTGTGGTGGTCGTTGTCGTCGCAATCGTTGTCGTTGTTTGCTCGGCCAATGCCTGCGCGGCCTGCGCCTCAAGACGATCATCGTTGAGTCGAGCAAAGAGCCAGACGATGAGCGCGCCAACGAGGAGCACCACAAGGGTTCCGCGCAATTCACGCGCCAAGATATTCGTGCGAGACATTCCCGTCATCCTACGGTTTGTTGGTGGTCCAGGTCGGTCACCCCGGCGCATGATCTGGGCAATGGGTTGCGTGCCCGGTGCACAACAAAGCGGCCAACAAAGTTGCGCGACGCATGACGATGCGCCTACGTTCGCGACCATGCAGGGGAAGTGGAAACGCTTCGGGGCCTTTCTGGCGGCCGTCATTGCCATCATTGCAATGACGTCTTTGGGTGTCCGTGGCCAATCGTTGAGTACATCTGAAGTGGTCGTGCTGGTCGCACTGATTGGATTGATCGCGTACCTCCTCACCTTTGTGGTGTGGCCTCGTCGATCGAGAAGTCAAAACCTCGAGTCGATCGATGCCACCCGTACAGACGGACCGCAGCATCCGCGGATCGAGCGTCCGTACGCGGATCAGCGTCCGGTTGCGATCATTCAGCCGCGGCCAGCGGGATCTCGGCCGGGTTCACGGGTCCACATTCCCGAGAATCCTATGGAACGAAATGCCCGTGGCCGCCGACTCGACGGTCGTCAGCCGAACCGCGAGTTTCAATGGCCAGCGCAGCGCTAACTGAACGCATCGGTCCATAAAGCTAGGCTTGGCGACAGAGGGCGGCCCCTTACCCGGGGAACACAAGGGGAGAGACCATGGTCAAAGTTCCGAAGGGCTATCGGAGTAAGAACGTTCGCGACACTCGCGGCACCGGTCGGTCACGGGCGCCGTCGCGGCGCTCGCCGCGTGGTTCTTCACGAGGATTTGGTAGTTCTCGAGGAAGCGGCGGACTTGGCTCAGGAAGCCTCAGCGGTGGGAGCCTCGGGGGAGGCCAGGCCCAGCGCGGCGGGTGCGGTCTCGGTGCGTTGATCGCTGTGGGTCTTGTCGTCTTTGTCCTGTTCAGCCTGCTGAGCAGCGGCTCGACAGGCGACTCGACAACGTCCTTTGGTGGCACCGACGCTGGTTCTACTGGAGCTGGAGGTTCGGGGTCGGCTGAAGAGGAAGAGGCGTTCACACTCATCAACTTTGTACTCGACGACCTCCAAGACGACTTCTGGCCCGATGAGTTCACCGAAGCTGGGCTGGTCTACGAGGATGCCACGGTCAACGTCTTTGAAAATGGTGTCAGCACTGGTGGTTGCGGCAATGCAACGAGTGCGGTTGGACCGTTCTATTGCCCCGCGGACAACACTGCCTACATCGACATTGAATACATGTTCCTGTTACAACAACAGCTGGGCGCCGAGGGCGACTTCAGCCAGGCATACATATTGGCCCACGAGATTGGCCACCATGTTCAGAACTTGTTGGGGATTAACGCTGCGCTCCGTCAGGCGCAGAGCGCCGTTGGAACAGTCGAGTCGAACGCTCTCCAGGTCGGTCTCGAATTGCAAGCCGATTGTTTCGCTGGTGCATGGGCCCGGAGCTTCTCCGATCGCGGTTTCCTCGATAGTGGAGACCTCGATGAAGGGGTAAACGCGGCCGGCGCGGTTGGTGACGACGCTATTACCGGCAGCACAAACCAAGAGAATTTCACCCATGGTTCATCGGCTCAGCGCATCGAATGGTTCAACACCGGGTTCAATAGAGGAACCGATAGCTGCACCACGTTCGACGGGCAGCTGAGCCCAGGCTGATCACCCATGACCAATGCAAGTACTGATGCTGGCATCGCCGCCCGAGGTGTCGATGTTCGAGGCGTCAACAAGTCCTTCGGGGACACCGACGTTCTTCACGAGATCGACCTTTCGGTGGAACCAGGGACCAGCCTTGCGCTACTTGGCCCGAGCGGCTGTGGCAAGACCACTCTCCTTCGGCTCATCGCTGGCCTCGAACGGCCCGACGAGGGTGAGATCATGGTCGGCACCCAAGTCATGGCGGGGTCCTCTGCGTGGGTTCCACCCGAGAAACGCAACGTTGGGATGGTGTTCCAAGATTGGGCGCTCTTTCCGCATCTGACGGTCGGGAAGAATGTCGGCTATGGGCTCGATAGGGCCGAGCGTAAGGGGCCACGCGTCCACGAGGCGCTCGACATGGTTGGACTAGCCAATCTCGTCGACCGCATGCCCGACACGTTGTCGGGTGGGCAACAGCAGCGGGTTGCTCTGGCCCGAGCAATTGCGCCGCGTCCGTCGGTGTTGTTGCTCGACGAACCCTTCTCGAACCTTGACTCGGCGCTACGAGTGGGGGTGCGCACTGAGGTTCACCGGTTGCTCATCGATCTTGGAATCACCTCGATCTTTGTGACTCACGATCAAGAGGAAGCCTTTGTGCTCGGCGACGAGGTCGCCGTGATGACCAGCGGGCGCATCGAACAAATTGGTTCACCACAAGACATCTACCAAACGCCCTCGTCGCCGTGGATTGCGTCGTTTGTTGGAGATGTCAACCTGTTGAAGGGCACCGGTTCTGGTAGCCGGGCCGAAACAGTGGTCGGTGGGTTGCCGCTGGTCACCAACACAACAGGAGCAGTCGACGTGCTCGTGCGACCCGAAGACCTCGCGCTGGAACGCAACGGTCCGGGTCTCGTGACGCTCACCGAGTACTACGGGCACGACATGATGGTCACCGTCGATCTCGACGGCACCCAGGTGCTCGTCCGGGCGCCTGCACGCGCCGAATGGTCCCGCGGAGACCAGGTCAGCGTGACCTACATTGGCGACGCTGCCAACGCCTTTTCGTAGGCGTTCCACACCTTCGACGGTGTCAGCGGGAGGTCGATGTGGCGGACGCCGACGTGCGCGAGTGCGTCAATGACCGCGTTCTGTACCGCCGGCGTCGACCCGACCGAACCCGCTTCGCCGATTCCTTTGGCGCCGAGTGGGTTGAGCGGGGTTGCTGTCTGGGTCAGCGTGATGTCAAAGCTCGGTAGCTCGGTCGGTCCGGGGAGGGCGTAGTCGGCGAGATTCGATGAGGTCAGGTTGCCGTATTCGTCGTAGGTGATTTCTTCGTACAGGGCCTGACCAATGCCCGATGCCACCCCGCCGTGCACTTGTCCCTCAGCAATGAGCGGGTTGATAAGCGTGCCTGCGTCGTCGGTGGTGACAAAGCGCAACACGGTGACGTTGCCGGTGAGCGTGTCAACCTCGACGACAGCAACGTGGGTGCCAAACGGAAACGTCGCCCCGGTTTGGCTGAACTCGCTTACGCCGACGACCGCTGCTTCGGTCGCGCTGGCAATCTCGGCCCATGTGACGCCCTTGGCTGGTGTGCCAGCGACATGAAAACGGCCGTCGGTTGCGTCGAAGGTGATGTCGGCGGGTGCGGCCTCGAGCAGGTCGGCTGCGGTTTCTTTGCTCGCCGCAATGACTCGGTCGGCCGCGTCGGCCATTGCTGATCCGGCCAATTGCACCGAGCGCGAGCCTCCGGTGATTTTGGACGATGCGACCGTGTCGGTATTGCCCCATAGGACGGTGATGTCGTCCATCGATATCCCCAATCGATCCGAGATCACCATTGCCCAGGTGGTCTCGTGGCCTTGGCCATAGGGTGTCGAGCCGGTGCGAGCAATGACCTTGCCGTCGTTACCCACCTCGATCGAACCAAACTCGGCGTCGGTTCCCATTGCACCGGGGGCAGTGATCTCGACGTAGGAAGCAATGCCAATACCGAGCACGCTGGCCAATCCAGCATCGATGCGGCGCTTTTGTTCGATACGCAGATCGTCGTAGTTTGCGTTATGGAGCGCAAGGTCGAGAGCAGCCCCATAGTCGCCGCTGTCGTAGACCTGGCCCATTGGCGTTTGGAACGGAAACTGGTCCGGCCGTATGAAGTTCTTGCGGCGCAGTTCGCCAGGGTCGATTCTGGCTTGGACCGCATAGGCGTCGATGGCTCGTTCCAAACATGCCGTTGCCTCGGGGCGCCCTGCGCCTCGATAGGCAACGACGGGAGTCGTGTTGGTGGCAACGCTGACCCAGCCAGCGGCTGCGTGGTCGAAGTTGTAGACGCCACTCGCCATGATCGAGGTGAAGAATGGGAGGAAGGACACGCCCTCTGGGTACGCTCCGGCTTCTTGGGCAATGTCGAGTTGGTAGTGGGTCAGGTTGCCGTCGGCACTTCCGCCTAACCGGACTCGGTTCAGCTGCGAACGGCCGTG
The DNA here is from genome assembly GCA_938084885.1 of uncultured Acidimicrobiales bacterium. Classification (GTDB taxonomy): domain Bacteria; phylum Actinomycetota; class Acidimicrobiia; order Acidimicrobiales; family SHLQ01; genus SHLQ01. The sequence goes on along the minus strand of CALKGG010000113.1, from coordinate 31,403 downwards.
GCCCATGGCGAGGAAATTTTCGGTACGGGTTTCCGCCCAAAGAACGGGTCGGCCGATGATCTTTGCGATGGCACCGAGTGTGGTTTCTTCGGGGCCCGGTGCGGCTTTGGAGCCGAAACTTCCGCCGACGTCGGCGGTGATGACGTGCACGTCATCACGTTCGAGGCCGAGCACTCCGGCGATTCGGGCTTGGCCTGGGTGCGCGCCTTGGCCGCTCGTCCAGCACGTGAGCCGCCCGTCGTCACCCCAATGCGCTGCGGCTACACGAGGCTCGATGGGCGCAGCGTTCATTCGGTTGTTCGCTATCTCCATATCGATCACGATGTCGCATCCGGAGAAGTCGAGATCGTCAACCGAGCGCTCGTTGACGACGTTGGTGCCCAGTTCGGGGTGAACGAGAAGCTCGTTTGTGAGCGCTTGGCGGATCGAGGTCACTGCATCGACCGCGTCGACATCGACCCATACGAGTTCTGCCGCGTCCAACGCTTGAGCGTAGGTTTCAGCAACGACAACAGCGACAGCTTCGCCGGCAAATCGAACCGCCGAAGAAGCGAGCGGAAACCGTCGCAGTACGTCGCTCTTGTGGTTCGAGAACGGTTGCAAATCGAGGTCGGCGGCGGTGAGCACCGCCACGACTCCCGGGGCCTCGCGTGCGCTGTCCGTTTCGATGGCCACAATCGGGCCAGCAGCGGCCGTCGATCGCACGAACACGGCGTGAACTGCGTCTGGGAGGTCGATGTCGGCGGCGTAGATACCGCCGGTGGTCAAAAAGCGCGGGTCTTCGACCCGCACGACGGGGTTGCCGAGGATGCTCATAAGCGAACGCTATCGAACTTTGGTGTGGCGGCTTTGCTCGGTTGCGTGTTAGTCCTATATCTCAGCGCAGTGAGGGGACTGACATGGAGCATTCGTTCGTAGAGGTGCACGGCCATCAGATGGCGTACGTCGAGATGGGTACGGGTGATCCGATTGTCTTTTTGCACGGCAACCCCACATCATCGTTCTTGTGGCGAAACGTCATGGCCGAGCTTTCCGAAACCGGACGTTGCATTGCCCCTGACCTCATCGGCATGGGGCGAAGCGATCGAATTGCCGATGCAGACGAAAATTCATACAGATTCGTCGAACATCGGGACTATCTCGACGGCTTTCTCGAAGCCGTCGGGGTCGAACGCAACGTCACGCTCGTGATACACGATTGGGGTTCGGCCCTCGGTTTCGACTGGGCTCGCCGCCACCCCGATGCAGTTGCGGGGATTGCCTACATGGAAGCCATCGTGGCGCCGATCGACTCTTGGGATGATTGGCCCGAATCTGCCAGGGGCATCTTTGCGTCGATGCGTTCAGAGGCGGGCGAGAACATGATTCTGGACAAGAACCTGTTCGTCGAAGCAATCTTGCCTGCATCGATTTTGCGCGACCTGACCGACGAGGAAATGGCCGAGTATCGACGTCCCTTTCTTGAACCGGGGGAGTCTCGCCGCCCGACGCTGACGTGGCCGCGGGAGATCCCAATCGAAGGTTCCCCCGCCGATGTTGCCGAGATCGTTGCTAGCTACGGCGAGTGGCTGGAAACGTGCACTGTGCCAAAGCTGTTCGTCAACGCCGAACCCGGGAGCATCCTGACGGGCTCGCTCCGCGACTATTGCCGTACGTGGGTGAACCAGACCGAGGTCACGGTGGCGGGAACGCACTTCATACAAGAAGACAGCCCGGCCGAAATCGGCCGGGCTGTCAAAGAATTCATCATGTCCGGGCGTGAGCCCGGTGTGCGCTGATCGTTAGATCACACGACCCCAGCGGATGCAGAGGCCGCCCATGGCGATCATCACGGCCGACATCATAAGCAGGATCTTCCATGCTTCGGACGGTCCGGTCAGTGCAAGCACCTCGCCGTTCGATCCGGCGTTCGAATCGACCTGGGCTGTGGTGATTGGTGCATCGACGACCTGAGCGGCAACCGGAGCAGCAACGGATACTCCGAGGACTTCGGTGTCGATCGAGTCGACTTCGACAACTTCACGAATCAGTACTTCGGTCGTTGGGACGAGCTGCTGCTTTGGCTCTGCGGGAAGCTCGACGGCTCCGAGTACATCGACCGAGATCACTTCGGTTGTTTCCGTTGGAGCAGTCGTGGTGTCAGCGACCGGTGAGGCTACTTGGACCTCAACCTCAACAATTGCGGCCTCTGGTGCTGCGGTTGTTGCTGGCGCTGGTGGGGTATCGACGATGACCGGCGCTGCCTCAGCCGGTGCTACCTCAACCTCAACCTCAGCTGGAGCTGGAGCTGGAGCTGGAGCTGGAGCTGGAGCTGGTGCTGGAGCTGGTGCTGGCGCAGGTGGGGTATCGACGATGACCGGCGCTGCCTCAGCTGCTGGTGCTGGTGCTGGTGCTGGTGCTGGTGCTGGAGCTGGCGCTGCGTCGGCTGGTGGTGCAGTTACCGAAGGCTCCGGTGCTGGTGGCACCGTTGTGTCTGGCGCTTCTTCGACGGCAACAGGGGCTTCTTCGATGGCAACAGGCGCTTCTTCGACGACAGTTTCTTCGACGACAGCTGGCGCTTCTTCGATGACAACAGGCGCTTCTTCGACGGTTGCTGGTTCTTCAGCTGGTGGTGCAGTTACCGAAGGCTCCGGTGCTGGTGGCACCGTTGTGTCTGGCGCTTCTTCGACGACAGCAGGCGCTTCTTCGACGACAACAGGCGCTTCTTCGATGACAGCAGGGGCTTCTTCGATGACAGTTTCTTCGGTGTCGCAGGTTGTGGCTGCGTCATCGGTGGTGTCGGTGTCTGCTGCTGCGTCGGCGTCGGCGTCGGCATCGGTGATGTCGGTGTCGGTGGTGTCGCATGCCGGTGCTTCGACGACAGTTTCTTCGGTGTCGCAGGTTGTGGCTGCGTCATCTGTGGTGTCGGTGTCTGCTGCTTCGGCGTCTGCGTCTGCGTCGGTGATGTCGGCGTCGGTGGTGTCGCATGCCGGTGCTTCGACGACAGTTTCTTCGGTGTCGCAGGTTGTGGCTGCGTCATCTGTGGTGTCGGTGTCTGCTGCGTCGGCGTCGGCATCGGTGGTGTCGCATGCCGGTGCTTCGACGACAGTTTCTTCGGTGTCGCAGGTTGTGGCTGCGTCATCTGCTGCTTCTGTGTCGGCAGTGTCGTCGGCTTCTTCAACCATGACCTCTTCAATGACGGCGTCATCAGCGGTTGTCTCATCAACGTCTGCGGTCTCGCATACGTCGGCGGGCGCATCGTCAGACACAGGACTGAAGCAGATATCGAGTGGCTCTACTGAGTTAATACCAAAGTCAATGCCCACGTGCTCGAGAGTGATCGTCGAGCTGTCCTCGATGACCTGGTTCTCAAAGACCGTTGTGGTGGTGTTCACATCGTCTGGAATGTCGTTCGTCGCTGCAGAGCGGTAGCCCGAGTCCAACACGACATGGAACGATTCTTCGGGCTGGGTACCGATATCGGGACGGAGATCGTGATCGTCATAGGAGATCACGGTGATGTTGTATGTACCAGCATCGAGCGCAATGTCGAATGGTCCAGCAGTGTTGCTGATCCCATCGTTGAGCAAACGCGTTCCCTCGAAGGCGAACCGGAAGGAACATTCGCTTTGCGCTCCCAGCGGTCCAGCGACCGTTGCCACGGTGCTGAGCAACAGCGTCGCCGCTGCAGCTGAGAAGAACATGCGAGCGAGCCGATTCTCGGGTGCACGCGCGTTATGGAGTATGGACATAGTAAGTCTCCTTGGGGATACCGCCGGGTGCCCCTACTCCGCCCATGAGAATATCGAACGCAACACCAACTTTGAGGATGGTCGAAGATTTTTGACCTATCGTCGTCACCCGTCCACGCAGAACGGGATGCTCGGCATCCATTCGCCCACGGAGCGTGGTTCAGCGAGTGAGTGCGGTGACGGTTGCGCCGAGAAGAGTGACCAGATCGGCCGGAGCGAGCTCAAGATCGAGACCTCGTCGCCCTCCGCTCACAAAGATCGTCTCGCACGACAGTGCCGATTCATCGATGGCGGTCAGTTGCGGGCGCCGCTGTCCGAACGGGCTGATCCCACCAACCACATACCCTGAGGTTCGCTCGGCTTCGACCACGTCGGCCATGGTTGCCTTCTTTGCATCAAAGACCGCGGCGAGCGCCTTGAGATGCAACATTGCCGAGACGGGCACGATTGCCACGACCAGCCTGGCGGAGTCGAGCTTGGCCATCAGCGTCTTGAAGACCACATCCGGATCGACGCCCAGTACCTCGGCGGCCTCTAACCCGTAGGACCCGGCCGACGGGTCGTGTTCGTATGGATGGGCAACGTACTGCACCCCGGCACGATCGAGTGCGACACATGCCGGGGTCATTTCAGGCCTCGTAGATGCTGAGTTACCGGCCGCCGAGGATTTGACCGAGTATGGCCTTCCCCGCCCCGCTGCCGAGCAGATCGCCAGCTATGTCCATCAAACCGCCTCCGGACTGTGCCGCAGGTGCGTCGGGCTTTCCGTTACCGCTAAGAATGTCAAAGATGGCACCCAGTCCGCCCTCTTGGGCTTTGGCTTGCTCACGCTCTTGGCCGAGGAGGCTCCCGAGGCCGCCAACATCGAGACCGCCGCCCAATACCTGTTTGCCAATGTATCCCATGACGATCGGAGCGATCATCGGAAGAAGCTTTTGGACAAGGCTGCTCTCGACACCTGCGAACTGGGCAACACTCGATTCGACCGTGTTTTGTTGGTCGCCGAGAAGGTGACCGAGAATGCGAGAACCGTCCGAGCCGAGCGCACGCGTCGCATAGCCACCCGACAGCAACGGTCCAAGCATGTCGAGGATCGAACCGTCATGGCCGCTGGAAATTGCTCCGGCGAGCGCATTGACGCCCTCGGGCTTGTCGGCGTTGCCGGCAATGGAACCGAGCAGCATCGGAAGCGCAGCGGCGACCGCCTTGCCCGTGTCTTGCTCAGATGCTCCGAGAAGACCAGAAAGCTGGTTGATGGTGTCGCCACTAAATTGTGAGGCGAGTCCGTTGATGAGTGATCCTGACATGATGGTGTTCTCCTACTGGCAGTCTTGCGCTGGTAGCGCCAAGGCGACCTTACAAGCCAACGTTGGCGACATGCTCGATCCGGAGCGCGTCAGGCACAACCTCGAAGGTCAGTGGTGACTCGCCGAGCCGTTCGCCGTCGGCCCAGAATCCGTGCCCCGAAGTCTCGACATCGAAGCGCTGACCTACGCCGCGCAGCACCTCCTTGCGATCGGCGGTCCCGCCGGCTCTTTTGAGCAGGTGGGGGAGCAGCCGCCGTCGGTCGACTCCCTCGATCGATGTCAGGTGAAGTTTCCCGTCGTCGGGACGTGCGTCGGGGCAGGGAAGCATGCCGCCGCCGAAGAACTTCGTGTTGCCAATCGCGAGCATCGCCGAATCGGTGGATACCGGGATGCCATCGATGGAGATATCGAAACGTTGGCGGGCAAAGGTCGGGAGTTCTCGCACGGTGGCGAGCGCGTACACGTTCGACCCCCACGATCGTCCCATTGTGTTGGCTCGGGCGTTGATCTCGGCGGGAAAACCTGCGATTGCTACCGAAGCCACCCACGTCGTGTGCCCGTCTGGCCGACGTACCCGAATCAGGTCCGACAGAACGCCGTTGCGGGAAGTGTCGTGGTCGTTGATTGCATTCGCAAAGTCATTGCCACTGCCGACGGGGGCGAGCGTCACTGCAATGTCTGTTTGGGCGAGGTGTTGGATTGCGAGGTGAACAAGCCCGTCGCCTCCAGCGATAATGAGCTTTTCGACCTGGCCCTGCTCGACGGCACGAGCGAGGTTGGTTGACGCGGCGTGCGGCGTTGGCCCGCTGAGGTCGATGACGCGCTCGCCGTCGAATCGTTGCTCGGCAATGATCGAGCGGGTGGCTTTCTGCGCCGACCGAGAAGCCGAAGGGTTATGGAGGATGTGCACGGCCACGAGCCGACCCTAGCGAACCCGCCGACGAATCTCAGATTGGGCCGAGTCGGTCGAAAACAAGAACAGCCCGACCCAGCTGGCGGGATCGGCCGAGGTCGACCCAGCCAGTGAGTGCGTGGTCCCGATTCTCCTCGGGGTCGATAACGACCTGGCGTACCGCAACCACATCGTTGCCTTCATCTGCTGCGGCCTGCGCAGCGAACTCCGCATCAGAACCCGCCCGTTCGCCGAGCTGAAAAAGGTCGGGGCTGCGAGCGTCGGGGCCGGTTGCGACACCGTTGTAGATATCGAAGTATGCATCGGCCATAACAATGACCTGTTCGCGTGGCCGCAGACGGCTCGGCGCTCGTTCCTGGTCGTCGGCGTGATCGGGGTCTGAGCAGCGGGAGAGCTCTTCGGTGTTGTGACGGTCGAGAAGCTGCACCCAGCGAAAGGCCTCATTGCGGACCATGACGGCAAAGGCCCGTTCGTTCTGGGTGACATCGCGGGGCGCTGCTTCGATTGTCGAGAACCGGGAGTCGGGTGCCAGGGCGACCGGATCAGGGTTGATGAGCTTTTCCCACTCGTCGATCAGGCTCGAGTCGACCTGACGGACGAGCTCGCCGAGCCATTCAATAATGTCGGTGACCTCTTCGGTCTTCTCGCTATCGGGAACGGTTTGGTTGAGTGCCCGATAACAATCGGTGAGGTATCGCAGAACGAGGCCTTCGCTTCGTTTCATGCCGTATTCGGAGACATACTCGCCGAAGGTCATGACCCGTTCGTATAGCTCGCGTACGACCGACTTTGGTTTCACGTTCTCTTGGCCCACCCACGGGTGGCGGGCACGGAACCCGTTGAACGCCTCATAGAGCTCGTCGCGAAGCGGCTTTGGATATTCGACGTCTTCGAGCCGTTCCATGCGCTCTTCGTATTCGACACCGTCGCGTTTCATCTCGCCAATGAGATCGGTCTTGGCTTTGTTCAACTGGGCCGCAAGGATTGCACCGGGGTTCTCAAGCACCGACTCGATTACCGAGAGCACGTTCATTGCATGGTCGGGGCTTTCGCGGTCGAGTCGTTCGATGATCTCGAGCGCGAACAGGGAAAGTGGCTGGTTGAGCGCAAAATCATCTTGAAGATCGAGAGTCACCCGAACCGTGCGGCCGTCGTCGTCAGGCACCGGGAGGTGCTCGACAACCTCCGCGTCGAGTAGCGACCGATACATTGCAATGGCCCGCTTCTGATGGCCGCGTTGGGCCTTGCGGCTTTCGTGGTTGTCCCGGAGGATCTCGCGGACCGCGTCGCAACCGCCGAGTTGGGTCCGGTCACCGGTTCCGGGCGGACGGTCGAGCAGGTTGAGTAACATCTGGTGAGAGATGGTGAAGCTCGACACCATTGGTTCGGGATCGCCATGGACGAGCTTGGTGAAGGTCTCCTCGGTCCAATGGGCATAACCCTTCTCTGGCTGCGATTTCTTCTTGACCTTCTTCTTCTTTTTTGCATCGGTGGCGGCCTTGCGCTCGGCGGCCAGGTTGTCGATCACATGGGCTGGAGCCTGCACCCACACGGTTCCCTGATCGTCAAAGCCCTTGCGTCCGGCTCGGCCAGCGATCTGTTGGAATTCGCGAACCGTCAAGATGCGCACGCGTTGGCCGTCGTATTTACACAATTGTGTGAGTAGTACCGAGCGGATTGGCACGTTGACGCCGACGCCGAGCGTGTCGGTACCCACGATGACTTTGAGGAGTCCCTTTTGGGCCAGCTTCTCCATAAGTAGGCGATACTTTGGCAACAATCCAGCGTGGTGAATGCCGACGCCGTGGCTGAGGAAGCGTTTGAGATCCTTGCCGATTGGTGAGTCGAAACGAAAGTCGCCGACCTCGGCTCGAATCGCTGCCTTCTCCTCTTTCGTACAGATCGACAAGCTCGTAAACGACTGTGCTGCTTCGAGCGCCGACTTCTGCGTGAAGTACACGACGTAGACGGGTGCGCGTTCGGTGTCGAGCAGGGTCTCGACCGTTTCGTGAATTGCCGTGGTTTGCCACGCAAAGTCGAGGGGGACCGGACGGTCCTTGCTCGACACGGTTGCGGTGTCGCGGCCAGTGCGCTCTGCCAGCTCGGTCTCGAACATTTGGGTTGGTCCAAGCGTTGCTGACATCAACAGGTGCTGGGCTTGGGGAAGTTGCAGAATCGGCACCTGCCAGGCCCACCCTCGCTGGGGGTCGGCGTAGTAGTGGAATTCGTCGACGACAACGAGGCCAATATCGGCCGCTGAACCCGATCGAAGCGCAATGTTGGCCAAGATCTCTTGGGTGCAACAAATGATCGGAGCGTCTGCGTTGACGGCGGCATCGCCGGTGACCATGCCAACGTTGTCCGAACCAAGCTCGCGGCTGAGAGCGAAGAACTTTTCAGACACGAGCGCTTTGATCGGTGCGGTGTAGTAGCTGCGTTGCCCTCGGGCCATGGCGGCGAAGTGGCCGGCCATGGCGACGAGCGACTTGCCCGACCCGGTCGGGGTCGCGAGGATCACGTTGTTTCCGGCGAGCAGTTCGAGGATCGCTTCTTCTTGGGCGGGGTAGAGCTCGAGGCCAACGGACGCGCTGAAGTCGATGAATGCGTCGATCAACTCGTCAGGATCTGACCCTGACGGTGGAAGGTGGTCGAGAAGAGAGATTGGGATGCCTAGCGGCTGACGCCGGCTTTTTCGAGCGCTGCTTTGGTGCGATCGAGCAGGTACTGGGGAACGCCAAATGCGTTGTCGGCGCCTGCGCTTGCGCCTCCGCCACCCGAGTCGGTGGTGACACCGGCGGCTGCTGCCTCGGCGGCTTCGGCGGCGCGTTGTTTCTCGACGAAGTACTGATCCCACGCCCTGGCGATGACGATGTCGTCGTGGTTGACGTGGCTCAGGAGTTCGCCATTGTCGAAGCGAACCCAGTATCGAAGCCAGGTAACACCGTTCGAGAGGGCAACTTTGCCCTTGGTTCCCATTGGGACACCGGGGAGGTCGACGGTTGCTTTCACCTTGGCGCCGGAGCGAATCCGGTTCTGTAGGTCGACAGTCTTTGCCATGCCGACAGCGTAACGGGAACAGTTGCGGAATGAACCAGTCGGTGGTCGGGGTTGGACGGGTCCATGAAACGCCTGATTTCTGTCATGCTCACCGTTGGTCTGATCGCGACCGCCTGTAGCTCCTCGGAAGATTCGGACGCTGTCGCCGCGAGCGACGCGCCAACCGCAGCCGACGCCGAGGTGGCCGAGGGTGAGAGCAGCGGCGACGAGGTACAAACCGCCCCCGAACAAGATGAGCCCGAGGTCGTCGACGACAGTGCCCCGCGGGAGATCGATGGACCGAAGGAAACGTTCAGTCCTCCTCTCGATGGCCCGTTCAATACCGCCGAGGGAGGTATCACCTTCGACGCGGAGGCGGTCGAGGTGATTGTTGAACCAAACGCCCAGTCCGCATTGACCGAGCGGTATACGGCGTGGCCGACCGACTGGACCCGTCGCACGGTCGAAGACTGGACCGAGTTCCTTGCCGGACTGCAATCGTCTGATCCGCGAGATGGGATCCCGCCGATCGACAACCCGATCTTTGAAACCGTGTCGCTCGCATCGGAGTGGCTGGCGCCGAGCGAACCGGGCGCTCTCGTGCAGGTAAATGGCGAGGCCCGCTTCTATCCGTTGTCCATCATGACCGCCCACGAGATCGTCAACGATGCCTTCGGCGATGTTCCGGTGAGCGTCACGTTCTGTCCGTTGTGTAATACCGCTCTCGCCTTTGACCGTCGAGTCAACGGTGAGGTCCTCGACTTTGGCGTTTCGGGGCTCCTGCGAAATAGCGACCTTGTCATGTGGGACCGTCAGACCACCTCGCTGTGGCAACAAATCACCGGCGAAGGTGTCATTGGCCAGTTCGCTGGCGCCGAGCTCGCGCCGCTTCCGACGTCGATCGTGTCGTTCTCTCAGTTCGCCGAGAACTTTCCCGACGGCCTGTCGCTTGCAGGCGAGAGTGCCCGCGGCCGCTCCGCTTATGGAAGTAACCCGTACCGGGGCTACTCATCGTCTGCTAGCCCGTTCCTGTTCAACGGACAGATCGATGAACGAGTGCCTGCCCTCAGCCGGGTCGTCGGCGTGACCGAGGGTGATGCGATTGCCGCATATAGCTTCGAACGCCTCCAAGCAGAGTCCGTGGTCAATGACGAAGTGAACGGGGTCCCCCTCGTGATCTTCCATGGTGGCCTGACGAACGACGCGCTCGACGGCGGCATCATTGCGGCGTCACAGCAGATTGGGTCGGGTATCGCGCTCAATCCGGTGGTCGACGGCGAAACGCTGATCTTTGTCGCCAATGGTGACGACACCTTTACCGATGAGCAGACCGGATCGACGTGGTCGATTCTCGGCATTGCGACGAGCGGCGAGCTCGCGGGAACTCAACTGGGCTCGGTCGAACACCGCAACGAGTTCTGGTTTGCATGGCAGGCGTTCTTCGGCGCCGACAACCTTCGTACCTAGAGGTAGGTGCGTACCTAGAGGTAGGTGCCGGGCCGGCTGCTGGCGTCGATCGTGTCGCCGGCGGCGGGAAGGCCGGGTTGGCCAGTGGCAGCAGACGCCCCTTGTTGAAGCTGTTGGAGTTGCTGCAGCGCCGCGGCTTGTTGGGCCATGGCCATTGCCTGGAAACCTTGGTGCAGGCCCTGCAGCCAGCCAACGAGTTGGGCTTGGGCAACACGGAGCTCGCCTTCGGAGGGAAGCTCGTCGTCTTTTTCGCAGTCGAGACAGATCTGGAACTCTCGGAGTTCGTCGAGGAGGTCGTCGCTCATCGTGTCTTCGAGTGCCTCCATGGTTTCGCCATGAATCTTGGCAAGCAGGGCGCGTCCTGCGGCATCGAGTGGCGCCTCGCGGGCCTCGGTCATGAGCGACTGGGTCATGGTGCCGAGGCGGATGAGCTTTGCTGCATCGGTGATGGAATTGACCTTCTCGGGCGCGGCTTGCCCGGGAGGTGCAGCGGGAACCGGTGGGGAGTCTTCGGCTGTTTCGGGAGTCATATCACTCATACCTGGTGAGTGTATCTCAGCTACGTGACCAAAGGATTCGTTGGAGATGGCCGATACTGAACCCATGAGAGCTCGCCTTGTGTTCATGTTGCTGCTCGTTTTGTTCGGGTGCAGCTCGACTGCTGACGAGGTGACTTCCAACGTCGAGCAGGTCCCAACAACACGTCCGGCAACGACGACCATTCCGGCTACCACGTCCACGTCAGACACGACGACGACAGAGACGTTCGCTCCAGAGACGTCCACTCCAGACGTTGACGACGTTGCTGAACCCGTCCGCGACTTCTCCGGAACGAGCGGCGATCCCGAGCTCGATGCACTCATCGACGAGCTCGCCATCTTCGTCGAAGCCGAGCGCGGCCTCACCTTTCAACGTCGACCTGATATTGCGCTGCTCGACGGCGACGAGTTCGCCAACGCGTGGACCGAGCTCATCGCCAACGATGCAGCAGAGAACGCCGAGAGCTACGAGAACTTCACCGAGATCTATCACGTGATGGGCATCATCTCACCCGAACGTTCACTCGAGGAGATCTGGAACCGATTCGGCGATGCTGGAGTGCTCGGCTACTACGACACCACATCGAAAGAGATTCGACTGCGGGCGGGCGAGATCAACACGCTCACCAAAACCACGCTCGTACACGAGCTTGTTCACGCCCTCGAGGATCAGGTGTTCGACCTCGACCGCGAGTCCTATGGCGAACGGGACGATGAGATCTCCTGGGCGTTCTCCTCGTTGATCGAAGGCTCTGCTCGGGTCATCGAAAACCGGTATCGGGCCACGCTCAGCCAGGCCGAGCTCGCCGACGCAAACGCCGCGCTCGCAGCGCTACCGCGAACGGTGTCGCTGTCGGAGTTCACCGCGTCGTTCCTCGAACTCCAATTTGGTCGATACAACTACGGCGAAACGTTTGCCAATGCCCTGTGGGTTGAAGGACAGGCCGACCTCGATCAAGCATTCCTCACGCCGCCCACAAGTTCTGAGCTCGTGCTCGACCCTGCGAGCTTTCTCGCCGGGGACGACGCCGACGCACTGGTGAGTCCACCTCCCGCCGACGGTCAGATCATGGAGGAGGGCGTGTGGGGAGAGGCTGCCTGGGTGGCGCTGCTCGCCGATGTGACCACGCTCGGCGAGGCGCGCCAAATTGCCGACGGATGGGGCGGCGACTGGTACGTGGCGTGGGTGGATGGCACCGACACTTGTGTACGCATCGACCTTGCAGCCGACAGCACTGGTGAACTCGACGAATATGCAACCGCGCTCACCCGTTGGGTCAGCGCTGTTGGCGGCCGCGAGCTCACCTCGCCCGAAGCAGGTCTATTGCGATTGACCGCCTGTGGGTAAGTAGCCCTACGCGGGTGTCCCAGGATAGGGGGCGGGATCCTTTGGGCCAGGAAGCGTCAGTTCGCTCCAGCCGACCTGGTTCGCCAATGAATCAATGACCGTGCGCCAACCCAACGGGTTCCATCCCTCGCTCTTTGCCGGGATCGTGCCGTCTTGTTTGACGAGCACAAGCGCTGGCAGCGTACTGAGCCCAAGCGCCTTGACCGCAGTGCGGTCCGGGTCGGCAAAGGTGAGGTGCTCTTCGGCGTAGGGGCCAAGAAATGACTTCACACCATCGGCGGGCCCAGCAGCGAGCCAGGCAACCCGAACACCTGCACCCGAATAGTGATGAAAGATCCGCTTGGTGGTGTCGAGTAGCCACGACGATTCGTGCGTGTACGGATCGATTACACCGAGCAGAAGAGGGAACGTCGTCAGCCAGTCCGAGAAGGGCCGGGCATCTCCGTTGATCGGATCGAGATCTGGGTCGCCATCAAGTGTTTCCACGGCCGAAACGGTAGCTGGTTTTGTAGGCGATCGCGCGCTCCTTCGCTTCGCCGTTACTCTACAAGCGTGCACCCCATCGAGCGTCTTCGTTACGTGGCCAGGGCTGGTTCGGCTCCCGATCGGTTTCTCGTGCCCGAATCGGTGCCAGCGCTCGCGGCCTTTGCCCACGAACCGAATGCCATGCTGATCGCCCTAAAAGGGCTGATTACCCGTCAACCAGATTCGCCCGGGCTGCTTTGCCTAGCCGCCCACATGGTGCACAGCCTCAACCCCATCGACGCCGGCTGGGAGTTTGCTTCGGAGCTCTCCGAGGATGCGTCTGGCGATATTGCCGAAACCGTGGCAATTGCCGAGGCGGGTGGCACCGACGTGATCGATTCGATCGCATCGGGAATCGACGCCGAAACCGGTGAGCTCGTGGTGATGTGCCCACCGGGGACGACCGCGTGGATAGAACACGCCCGATCGAGCGGCCGTTCGGTCATCGTGGTCATGGCCAAAGGAAGTCGGTTGCCGACACTGTTGTGGGGGCGCTTCAGCTCCCGCTATTCAGACAATCATGAGGTTGTCGACGGGTCGTCTTTCGACGACGCCATTTGTGCCTCGGGAATTACGCCGCTCGCTGCGTGGCGGCCCGACTGTCCAGATGTTGCTGAGGTTGCTCGCTTCTGACGTCGACTTCTGGGTCGAGATCGATAATCGCCGCGGACTGCGTTTCTGGCGGTCTGGTGAGCGCCGCGAGAAAGCTGCCGATGACGCGTTCCTGATCGGCATTGGTCATCGATGAACCACTCGGCAAGCACAGACCGTTCGCGAAATGTTGCTCGCTCGCAGCGCCCCCGATCATCACGTGGTTTTCATACGCGACTTGGAGGTGCATTGGCTTCCATGCTGGACGTGCCTCGATGTTGTCCTCCGCCATCTGTTCGCAAATTGCCCCAGGCAATGGATGCCGGTTCTGATCGATCTGCACGACGGTCAGCCATCCGTTGCCACGACCATCGCGGTCGATGTCGAGTACGGCCACGCCGGGAATCATGGACAGGACATCGCGGTAACGAAGGTTGATTGCTCGGGTGCGGCTCATCATCTCGCCGAGACGGTCGAGCTGGGCTGTTGCCACCGCTGCCAGCAGATTCGACAAGCGATAGGCGTAACCAACCTCGTGATGTTCGAAGTGCAACGCCGATTCGCGCGCTTGCCCGGCGAGGTGGCGGGCGCGTGCAATCACGTGTCGTGGGCCAACGAGGGCGCCTCCGCCTCCGCTGGTGACGAGCTTGTTGCCGTTGAAACTGATTGCGGCAACGGCGCCGAACGATCCGGCCGGGCGGCCCGCGTGCGTTGCGCCGATCGATTCGGCTGCGTCTTCGAGGATTGGAACTCGATACTGGCTGCAGATTTCCTCAATCCGCGAGTAGTCGGCGCACGAGCCGTACAGGTCGACGGTCATAACCGCAGCTGGAGCAGTGCCGGCGTTGACGAGCCCACGCAGGGCAATGTCGAGAAGGTTGGGGTCGATGTTGCCGGTTGCTTCGTCACAGTCGACAAATACTGGGGTTGCGCCGACGTAGCGGACCACGTTGGCCGATGCCACAAACGTGAGAGAGGGCACAATGACGATGTCGCCAGGGCCGACGCCAAGGGCGAGGAGGCCGAGGTGAAGTGCAGCGGTACCGCTGGTCACGGCAACTGCCGCTGGCGTCCCGGTGAGATCACAGAGCCTGTCTTCGAGCTCGTTGAGTGCCGGGCCGATCGGCGCAATCCAGTTCGAGTCGAACGCGGCGAGAAGCGCATCGCGCTCGGCCATGCCCACATCGGGAGCCGATAGGTGGATGCGGTCTGGTGAAGGCAACTCGGGAGCTGCATGTTTGGGGATGTGCATTGGGACGTCGCGGCCTGCCATAGGTACTCGAATCGGCGCGAAGTCGCCGAGTTTGAGGAATCGATATCTCAGGGAAGACTGGAACGGTGAGTACCTATGGCTACACGGCGACGTCCCTGGCCTCACCGATTCTCGAGTGGTGGAAGACCCAAGATCGGGATCTTCCGTGGCGACAGACGCGAGATCCGTGGGCGATTCTTGTGAGTGAGGTGATGTCTCAGCAGACGCAGGTCGAGCGAGTCGTGCCCAAGTGGCGAGCCTTCATGGACCGATTCCCAACGCCGGCCGCCGCAGCGGCATCGGCCGCTGGTGAGGTGATTGCATTGTGGGACGGCCTTGGATACAACCGGCGTGCGTTGCTGCTGCATTCGTGTGCGATCCGGGTCGAATCCGATCATGGCGGCCAGCTCCCCGACACTCTCGACGAGTTGCTGGCTCTTCCCGGGGTCGGCCCCTACACTGCGCGGGCCGTGCTCGCCTTTGCCTTCGAACGCGATGTCGCGGTGCTCGACACCAACGTCGGGAGGATTCTTGCTCGGGTCGGTGGCTGCTCGCTTCGCCCCGCTGCCGCGCAGGCATTCGCCGACGGGTTAGTTCCTGGCGGACGAGGTTGGGAATGGAACCAGGCGATCCTCGATTTCGGGGCGACGGTTTGTACAAAACGGACACCGGCATGTGGCCAATGCCCCGTGCGCCGGGAGTGCGCGTGGGCTGGGGTTGGGGTCGACCCAGCGCGTGGTTCGGCTGGTGTTGGTGCTGGTCAATCGGCATTCGAGGGTTCGGACCGTCAAGGCCGAGGCAAGCTAATTTCCGCCCTTCGACACGGCCCAGCCCGAGCCGAGAATGCGGCTGCGCTCATGGGGTTTGCCGACGATCCAGTACGCGCCCAACGCGTCATGGAGACCTTGCTCGACGACGGGCTCATGGTTCGTGACCTCGACTGGTTGCGCCTTCCATAACGCGTCAATTTCGTCACACGACTAATTCCCGCACCCCATCTGGCCGTTAGTCTCTCGTAGGGACGGTTGCTCAGGAGCGGCGCCGACGACGGGAGATGTGGATGGCTGGGAACGACGTGGGGGTGAACGTTTCGTTCTACGGCGTCCGCGGTTCAACCCCATGTCACTGCAGCTCGATGACTCGCTTCGGTGGCAACACCTCGTGTGTTGTTGTGCAACGACAGGGTGAGGCGCCGATCATCCTCGACGTCGGAACGGGCCTGCGCTTCTACGGCCTCGACATGGGTGCCGATTCGTTTCAGGGAACGATCCTGATCAGCCACTTGCACTGGGACCACGTGCAGGGCCTCCCGTTCTTCCCGCAGGTGCTCCATCCCGATTCCACAGCCGCGATCTATGGGCCTCCCGAAGAGGACATGACGTTCGCCGAGGCCGTCTCTGGCTTTGTTCGCCCTCCGTATTTCCCTGTCGATATCGACGCACTTCCCGGCACATTCGAGATCTACGACATCTGGGATGTCTCGATGCCCGTTGGCGAAGCAGTCGTCACGGCCCGGTCGGTTCCTCACCAAGGAAGGACCAACGGCTACCGCATTGAATGGGACGATTTCTCTGTTGCCTACGTGCCCGATCATCAGCAGCCAGAAGATCCTGCATATGTTGATCCTGGTGTGCTCGAATTGGCGAGCGACGTCGACCTGCTCATCCACGATTCACAATTCACCGCCGAACTGCTTGTGAACCGGCCGAACTGGGGTCATTGCACTCCCGAATACGCGGCCCACGTTGCCGATAGCGCCGGAGCGAAAAACCTTGCGATGTTCCATCACGATCCGCTGCACGGAGACGACGTGCTCGATGGCATCTTTGCACGTGCCCAGTTGTGGGATACCAACTGCGAAATCGTGCCTGCTGCTGAGGGTATGAAACTTACGTTCTAGTTACCAACGATGGCTGTTAGCTACCGACGATGGCGGTGAGCAATGGCGCTGAGGTATGCCTGCTCATGCACCTCACCGGTGCGAACAGGCGCATACCGGTCGTCGAGCTCGGCAGCGAGCAACTTGGCGCCAAAGAGCTCTTCT
Source organism: uncultured Acidimicrobiales bacterium (assembly GCA_938084885.1). Lineage (GTDB taxonomy): Bacteria > Actinomycetota > Acidimicrobiia > Acidimicrobiales > SHLQ01 > SHLQ01. The sequence continues at coordinate 14,650 of CALKGG010000113.1, read as the reverse complement.
TCATGATGTTCGCTGACCGCCGTCATAAGCTCTCCAAGCGCCTTCGAATCGCCCGTTGGGTAGACGCGCCGTCCATCGATTCCGCTCTCGGTATTGAGGATCTCTCGGTGCGGAGGGATATCGCTTGCAATAATCGGAAGCGCAGCTCGGCCAGCCTCGATGAGTGCGGTTGGCAGCCCCTCGAGATGCGACGAGGTAATAAAGCCGCCGGCGTTGGTCAGGATCTCGGCCAGCTCCTCGCCATAAATCGGGCCCGTAAAGATGATGTTCTCATTCCCGAGGGCGAGTTCGTGAAGATGATTCACATACGCCTCGGTTCCCGCAGCGCCACCAACGATCACGAGCGGCATGTCGGTCATTGCTTCTTGGTAGGCCATGATCGTTTCGTGCGGGGCCTTTTCCGGCACGAGTCGGCCAACGGAAACAAAATAGTTCTGATGGAGCAGGCCATATTTTTCGAGCATGTCGCCTGGAGCGACCTCGGTAATGGCGTGGGTCGAATTTGGAACCACGGTCGTTGTGCGGCTGAATTCAGCCGCATATTCATCTGCGAGCGTCTCGGAGACGACGAGCGTCGAGTGAGGGACTCGGGCACTGATCGATGCAGCAACACGCAGCAAGCTTCGGACGCTCCGGCTCCACTTGTCTCGCTTGTCATCGCGCCCGTGGACTGTGGTCACCACGGTCGATCGGGTGAGGAGACGAGAAATGATAGACATCATCCCGGGGCCGAGGGCATGGAAATGGATGACGTCGAAGTTGCGGCCAATGCAATAGACCGCAGAGCGAAGTGCATGGACCATTGCCCCAACACCGGGCGAAGTCGACGCCGGTAGGTACACCAACTTCACGCCGTCGATCATTGGCGGGTGCTGGTCGTAGTCTTCTGACCGGCAAAACACGGTCACTTCGTGGCCGCGCAGGACAAGCTGACGAGACAGGACATCGACGACAGTCTCGACGCCGCCATAGTTTGCTGGCATGCCTCGAGTTCCGACCATTGCAATAGACAAGCTCTCGTTCTTGCGACGCTTAATCATTTTGCTCCCCGCCTAGTATTTTCCTGCACTTTTGCAAAAGTACGGCATTGGCAAGGTGTGGCTGTAGGGCCGATGGACCCCTTGCCGACAGGTCAAACGCGCTACGCCACTGGTTTCCCACTAGCGAATCCGACGCAGCGCGACGCGGTAACGCTCGATTCGTTCAACGTAATTCGCTGCGTTCAGCAGGTTGAGTTCGACCGAATGTGCGTCCTCGCGAATTTTCGCTGGCACGCCAAGGGCCATGGCGTTCTCCGGGATGATCTTGCCGCCGGGCACGAGGGCATTCGCGCCGACGAGGGCTCCGCTCGAGACCACAGCCCCGTGCAGAATGACCGATCCGCTCCCGGCGAGCGACGCGTCGTTGAGGGTGCACCCCTCGAGGTGGGCGTTGTGGCCCACCGTGCAATCGTTTCCTACTGTCGTTGGATGGTCGGTGGTGCAATGCAACACGGCGCCGTCTTGGATCGAGCTGCGCTCACCGATGCGAATCGTGTTGTCGTCGGCTCGAATGACCGTTCCGGGCCAGACCGACGCGTACGCGCCAAGGATGACCCGGCCAATGAGGACCGCGTCAGGATGGACGTAGGCATCTGGGTGGATCTCGGGTTCGCAGCCGTCCTCAAGTCCGTAGAGCGCCATATGGCCAAGCTACCCGTTCGCTGTGACAGAAGATAGGCGCGAATACCGGGAGCACACCCGAACATTCACCAACCGCGAACGAGACGTGTGGGTTGTTTGAACTTCTTGGCAATCACGCCCAGGCACTTCATCTCGTCGACCCGACCAACGTCGGCCCGGCGCACGGCAGTGATGTATCCCTTCATCACCTGGCCTGCAAACGAGAGGTCTTGTGCGCCGTGTTCTTTCAGCTCATCGAAGTTCAACCCGTTGCGGCCCGAGTTCTTCGAGTGGCTCCGGGACGCAAACAACTGCCCGGGCACCTTCTGGAACGTGCCGCGCATGGCCATCTCGACGAGCAACGTGCGGTCGCCGCCGTAGAACGCTCCGTGGAGTCGGGTTTGCATCATCGTGTCTCGACGCATGACCCCAAAGATGTAGAAGTTGCGATGGTTGTTGTTGATCACCGCGTCGATGCGTCGATGCGGTGACGGTGACTGAAATCGGGTATCGCCCGCCGGTGGCGTCAGCGTGATTGCTTCGAGGAACCCGTCGCCGCCGAGATAGCCCTGATCCAACTGCAACATTGGTTCGCTGTCGGGGTCGATCAGCATGCTTTCGGCGTGGCCGATCACGATCGTGCGGTCGGCGTCCATCAGCGCAATGACGCTCGACAGGTAGCCGGGTTCGATGCGGTCATCGGCGGCGGCCCAACGGAAGAGCTCGCCGCTGGTCAGCCGGAACAGACGGTTGAAGTTCGCTGGTCCACCGATGTTCCGATCGGTACGCGTGTAGGAAATTCGACTGTCTTGTGCGGCCAGTTCGTGGACAATGTCGGGTGTTGCATCGTCAGAACAGTTGTCCGACACAACGAGTTCGAAGTCACCGAAGTCTTGTTCGAGGTGGCTCGTGATTGCTTCTCGAATGTAGTCGGCGCCGTTGTAGACGGGCACGCCGATTGATAGCCGTGGCACAGGGATGCTCACCTTGGAGTCGAAGGGGCAGGAAGGGCAGGTCGGGAGAGGTCTGGTTCGTCAGCTGTTGGAGCGACGACCGAAATATCGTTCTTCCTGGCCCATGTGACGACCGCAATGTGGGCAAAGGCGATGTTGAGATACCACCAGACGACCGTGTTCAACAGCACGTTTTCTGTGATGAGTTGCGCGGCCACAGAGAGAAGCGCCGCGATTGCACCGACGCTGATCACGGTGGTTTGACGATCGAGGGCGCCGCTTCGAGCCTTCTTCCACACTTTGATTCCTGCGTAGGTCGCCAAGCCGAGCAACGTGAAGAAACCAATAGCTCCGAGGATGCCACCTTCGAGATAGGCCTGAAGGAGGCTGTTGTGCGGATCTTTGGCTTCGGGAGTTTGTGTCTTTGTGGCGTCGATGCCGATGCCACTCACCGGGTTTCTCGACGCGAACGGCCAGATGCGTTCCCAGTAGCCGAAGCGCCAGCCGAGCGAGTCGTCGGTCTTGGCTCCGCCGTTTGGGCCGGTCGAGGCTGTTAGGTTGGCGAGCCGGTCGCCGACGCCGGGAACCGCGGCGCCCGCAGCGACCGCGCCACCAATGATGACCAGCACGAGCTTCTTGTTGACGCTCGCGGCCAACAGCAGCGCACCGATGAGGAAGCTCGCCCATGCGCCACGAGCGAACGTGGCAATGAGCAGGAACGCGCCGAGTCCGGTACCGATGAGTAGACCAAGACGGGGCTTGATATCGAGGGTGGGAACGACCGCGAACCCGAGCAACAACACGAACGTTAGGTAGGTCGCAAAGGTGTTCGGATGCGCGAATGAACCATCGATGCGAACAAGCCCCGAGCCGCCGGGGTCGAGCGTGCCGGTAAAGAAGAACTGCACAAACCCGGTCACGATGGGCACGACCATGCCAATGCCAGAGGCCAACAGCAACTTGAGCAGGTTGCGGGGCGTATCGAGCAGCTGCTGTTCCATGGCGAGGTAGAGCAGCGTGACCGACAAAAGACCAAACATCGCGCCCTGGGAAACACCGCGATCGACCGAGGTGACAAAGCTTGGAATGAACAGCACGAAGAACCCAATGAACGACCACGCAAGCGGTGTCATCGTGTTCCAGTTTCCGGTAAGTCTGCGGCTCACCAAATGGAGCGCAGTGACGAGGATGACGAGAATGCCAAGGATCGCCGACGGTTGGAATGTGCCGAATTGATCGGCGATCAAGTCATCGAGCGCAGGACGGATTGCGAGCGTGATCAGGAGAAACCACTGGTAGCGGTAGAGGCCGACGAGAGCCAAGATCATCGCGGACAGCAGGGTGCCGCCGAGGATGACGAACGGCGTATCTGGGGAGAGCGATTGGAAGACGAACGCTCCAGCGAGGCCCGAAACAGTCGCCGTGAGCAACACAAAAAGTGCTGCTGGGCCCGGTTTTGGATTCGGAAGAAGGGGCTGTTGTTCCTCTTCTGTACCTTCCCGACGGATCGAGACGCGGTCTTCGTGCGCGTCGTATTGGGTCGGGTCGATAGTGGTCATCTCGCCGATCCGAAGGCGAGTTCGTATCCCCAACGAGTCAGATGCGATGCGAGTTCGGTTTCGAGTTGGCGTTGCTGGAGCTCGGTGAGGTCCGAACGCCACTTGTTGTTGGTGTTGCGGAAGCCAAAATCGATCACCGAGGTGTTGAACTCATTGGTGTAGTCGAGGTTGCAAAAGTCCGTCACAGACTCAAAGGTACCTGTTGGATCATCGCAAAGGTCTTCGTACCTGATCTCGAGGAACTGCGCTGGCGGAACGAGTGGGATCGCCGCGACCATGGCATCGAACATGTCGGCGAGTTCCATGGCGCCAAGCGTGACAAAGGACTGTCCGCTCTCGTCCCAACGTTGCTGCTGTTGTGGGGTCATGTCGAGGCCTCGCCAGCCTTTGGTGCCCTTCCAGCCTTCCCAGAAATCGATCTGCATGATCGAGTTGACAACGGCGCGACCATCGCGCACCACATGGATGAAGCGAGCGTCAGGGAACGCTTTCAACAAGTACCCCATGCGCGGCCATCCGGTGATCTTGATCAGCGGCGTTGGACGGCTGTCGACGGTGAGACGGTCGACGGCTTCGGTCAAGTTCTTGCGCGTGCGTTCGGTCAGGTCGGTGTCGACTAGATCTCGGAACGGTTCGCTAAATCCAGGAGCGATCCGCTCCCAATAGGCGTAGGCCTCGCTGGGTTTGAGATGGCCAGGTTCGATAACGCCTCGTCGTAGGGCGGCGCCGATGAGCGGCGAGTCGAGGCTTTGAAGCAACGCCGAGTTGAGCTTCTCGGCCGTTGGTGCAACGTCGAGGATCTTCGAAATCCACGACACGTGCTGATGGCGGGCAAAGCAATGGTGGAAGGCAGTCGAACCGCTCCGACCAGCGCCAACGATAAAGATCGGCGGGTTGGTACTCGTCATGTTCAGCCCGCTTTGCTGTCGGTGTCTCTACCCCAACGGCCGTCTTTCGAGCGGTCTTTTTTCTTCGATTTCTTCGTTGGCGGCTCGTCGTCGCCATCTTCGAATTCGTCGCTCGCGTCGGTGTCTTCTTTTGCGACCACGTCGATGATTTCGCCGTCGGTGTCTTCGGCGAGAAGGTCGCGTTCGTCCTCATCGACGACGGTGAGCCGAGTGGTCGACTCTGGAAGCGCCCGTTGTGCTGCTTGGTCGATCTCGCCGGCGGCGTCGAAGCGTTCGCCTTCGAGCGGTGTCTCTTCGGGCTTTCGGCGAAGCAGATCGAAGAGCGTGAAGAACACGATGAGGACGAGGGCTGCAGGAACAGCAAAGAGGAGCAGTCCAGTGAGCAATCCTGAAATTCGTGAGGTCTCCTCGGTGACGACCTCACGAATCACGAGCGAGGTCTCTCGTTCTTCTTCGATAATGGCGATTGCCGAGTTTGCTTCACGGATTGAGTTGTTGCGGTCGGCGAGGCGAACGTTCAGGGCTGCTTCTTCGGTTTGGAGCGTGGCGAACTCGCGAGCGACCGGTGAGAGGGTGGCGACGGTGGCTTCGAGCTCGGTTGCTTCGGGCAGCGTCGATGGGATCTCTTCGTCAACGGTTGTGCCGTCGGGTTGGATCACTGTTTGGGTCGGCGGGTTGAGGTCTTCGGCTCGTCGCTGGAGCAGTTGCGCTTCGGCGTTGTCGAGGGCGACTGTTGGGTTGACGCCGCCGGCGAGCGCTGTCAGTTCGGCGATACGACTATCGACCTGCGCAATCTCTTCGAGGAGCTGATCGCGGCTGGATTCGATTCCGGCCACGCCGCGTTCAGTGGTGATCGTGACTGCTTCGATGCCGGTTTCGATGGCGACGTTTTGGGCGTTGGACGGGTCGTCTGCGACGACGTTGATGTTTATCTGCGCGCCGCCCGCTCGGTTGACGACGATCTCGTAGTCGTCTTCGAAGACCAAGCCGGTTCGCTCTTGGACTGCGATCTGTACTTCTGGGAACGATGCGGTCGACACGATCTCCTCGGCGACGAGGTCGAGTTCGCCAGCGGTGACGTCGTTATCGGCGACAAGGCCCACGTTGAGTACGTAACGGGCCTGAAACTGGGCGGGTTCTTGTAGCGCAAGGAAGACGCCAATGCCGCCAGCGAGGCCGGCGATGAGAGCCAAAATGAGCGGCCGAAAGCCGGTGAGATGCAAAAAGGAAGAAAGTTCCCCGCCTGAGCTGTCGTGTTCGCCTTGCGTCATCCTTGAGTTTCTTTCCTCACACGCTGTATGTCCACACTATTTGCGTTCTCACTCGGTGTGTTAATCGGACCGGTGGTAATTTCGCAGAAATTGCGTGACTCGTTCAGCAATCGGCTCAAGGCCACAATAAACAAGTTCTGCTGGGCTTTGTTAGGCAGTTAGGCCTGTATTTTCGGTGAATGGGTCGTTTAACCCAGGAGGCCCGAGACCGCGGCGGTCGCCGCGTCTGCGGCCGCTGCGATCTGGTCTCGTTGGTCGGCAGTGAGCGCCGAAGTGCAATGGACGACCATGGCAGCGTTGGTCAGCGGCTCGACCGCGTCGTATGCGGCCCGTTCGGCGTCGGGAACCTCGATGGGCTCGGTGTATCCGAACATTTCGAGGTCATTTGGACGCCGGATTTGGTGTGCCACCCGACTGCGACATCCTGCTGCGGCGATTGCGGCGAGGTGAATGCTGCCCCGCAACTCTCGAAAAAGTATGGCCTGGTGCATGAACGCATGGGCCGGTGACGTCGGGACGGGTTGGGCGAGGAAGCCAGCGAACAAGGGGAGGCCGGCAACATCGACCGAGTTCATGAGCACGCCGAGCGCGGCGGCTGATTCGGCGAGGCCCTCGACGTCGGCGAGGAGTTCGTCCCCGATGTCGTACGCCACCTGCAGTTGTGCCGTGGCGGCTGCGGTCACATCGCAGCGTTCCTTACTGGTCGACCACATTTTGGCGACGAGGTCGGGGTTGAAATAGCCAAAGGTCGACAACATCACCTCGGTGTCGACCTCGCCGAGGACGCCACCTCGGCCTGCGAAGTAGAAGCGGAACTGGTCGATCCCGAGTGATTCGGCTGCGGCTTTTGCCTTCGGTCCAAAGTAGTGCAGGGCGCCAATGTTTTGGAACTGTGGGGAAACGGCTGCGACAAAGTCTGCTGGGGTCATGGCTGTGACCCTAGATCAGCTGGCTACGCTGCGACACCGAGTTCGCGATAGACGTCGACGAGCCCTTGGAGATAGTGGGATCGAGAGAAGCGTTCTTCGACGAAGGCGCGTCCTGCCCGGCCCATGTCGGCGAGCTCGCTGTCGGGGCGTTCGGCCAGCGCCGAGAGCTGTTCGGCAAAGGACGACACACTGCCCGCTGTCGCAAGCTCGCCGGTGATGCCGACCTGGATCAGTTCGGGTATGCCGCCGAGGTTTGACCCGAGCACGGGCGTGCCAACGCCATAGGCTTCGAGCAGTACCACCGGCGCGTTCTCGTAGCACTCCGATGGCAAGACGAGGGCCTTTGCGGCTCGGACGATGTTGAAGAGCGCGTCGCCCGTTTGGTACCCGGCGAACTCGACGTCGGCGCCGGTCGATTCGACCAACGCTCGCAATTCGCGTTCTTGGGGGCCGGTGCCGACGATGGTCGCCGATACGCCCGCTGCGGCGACTGCGTTGACGAAGGTGAGCAGCCCCTTTTCTTCTGACAATCGCCCAACAAAGACGAACCGGTCGCCGGGGGTGTAGTCGGGGACAAGTCCGGACACGTCGACGGCGTTTGGAACGTAGCGGGCTTTCTCGGCCGGGAGGCCCCAGTCGATGAGCTTGTTCATGTGAAAGTGGCTCGGCAACACGAACAGGTCGACGTTCTTTTTGTAGCTGCCGAGCAGATTATGCAGCGTTGTTTCGACCGCGGCGACCGCCGACAGCGGGAGCGATCCTTTTAGGCATCGCTGTTGGACCGCGTTCCATGTCTTGCCACCGTGGCAGCGTTCGCATACCCCATCGGAGGCCAACATCAGCTTCGACGGGCAGCCGATTTTCAGGTCGTGGACGGTCATGACCGCCGGGACGCCCTTCTTTTGGATAGCGCCAAAGATGGCGGGAGTGAGGTGGTGGTAGACGTTGTGGGCGTGGACAATGTCGGGGCGTACGTCGTCGATCAGCCGGCTGATCTCGCGGCGTGCCTCGAGCGAATACACCGATTTGACGACCTTGCGGACCTTTTCGACCCGGGTGTAATCGCTTGCGAAGTCGATCTCCTCGACGAAGTAGTCGTCGTAGCCGGTCTGCAAGTTCTTCTCGTACTCCATGGCAAACGGCACGATGTCCCAACCGCGGTCGGCAAGCAACTCGTTCTGATCGAGCATGACTGCTTCGGCGCCGCCGCGTCGGTAGTAGTAGCTGGTGACGGAGATTTGTGTCGGCACGTGTGCCCTATCGGCAGGAGGTGATGTCAGCTGAAACTACTGGAGTGCTTGGCGAAAGGAAATCTCATAGAAGCCTCGTCCGGTGGTTCCAACGACGAGACGGTCGGGGCTGGCCGGGTCGAACTCGGCAGTGCGGAGACGGTCCATGGGTAGACCCGCTGTGACTGCTGTCCACGATTGTCCACCGTCATCTGACAGGTACACGCCGGTTGCTGAGCTGATGTCGTTGAACTGTGGTTCTGTGGTGACGAGTGCGAGGTTGTTTGGGTTGTCTGGGTCGATGGCCACACCGTGGGTGAAGAAGTCGCCAAAGAGCTGGTTCCATTGCGAGCCGTCGTAGGAGTAGAGGCCGCCTTCGCCTTCTCGGAAGGCCACCGAGTAGATGGTCCCTGGTTCTGACGCTGAGGTGTAGAGGGTGCTGAGGCCCGCTGGTGTGGAGTCAACCCCGTTGAAGCCAAGGCCCGAATCGGTCGATGCGAACAGCCCGTCTGTCGTGCTGGCAAAGACGGTGCCGTCGGGGGTAACGGCCACGTCTCGGACGGTTCCGAGCCCGTTGATGGCTTGGAATGTGCTGGCGTTGTCGTCGCTTCGGTAGAGGACGCCGCCGACGGTGGCGAGCACGATGTCGGAGCCATCACCGCTACTGACGGCAAGACCGGTGGCTCCGCCGTCGACGTTGCCGACCTCGGGGAGTCCTGCCCCGGCACCGACCGACAGGGTGAAGCTCGCTCCACCGTTTGTTGATACGCCGATTCCTCGGAAGTTCTGGAACTGGCCGAGCAGGACGTAGATGACATCTTGTTGGGTTGGCGAGTAGACCGCTTCGACGCCGCCACCCCACGCCGATACATCTTGAACGGTACGACGCCACGTGGTGCCACCGTCGATGGTTTGGATGAAGTTGCCGCCATCGAAACCGAGCAGGATGGCGTCATCTGGGTCGTTCGGGTTGAACACGATGTCGGTGCTCACGAGGCCGCTGTATCCGCGGCCGCTGTAGAACCCGGCGGTGTCCTCGAGCGTGGTGAGATCGGACCATGTGGCGCCGCCGTCGATCGAGCCGAGCAGGGTGTCGTCTGAGCCAATGGCGAGGCGATCGGCATCGGCGGGGTGTACGCCAATGTCGAAGGCGCGCAGTGCGCTTTCGTAGGGGTTTGGGACGTTGGTCGCGCCGTCGGCAATGATCTCCCAATTGTCGCCACCGTCGTCACTTCGGTAGATGGCTGCTTGTCCGGGGGCCACGTTCGATGTGTACAGCCGGTTGCCGTCTGTTGGGGCCACGACGATCTGGTGGAAGCTTCCGGTGTTTTGTGCTGTTGAGTTCGACACGATGCTTAGGCCGCTGTTGGCGCTGGTCCAGCTGGCGCCGCCATCCGTGGTGCGCCAGATGCCGCCTGCAATGAAGTTTCCGTCGTCGCCAGCGGGGCCTTCGCCGAGCGAAACCCATGCGGTCAGCGGGTTGGTTGGGTGGGTCGTCACGTCGTAGAGATTGGCGTGGGGGAGCCCGTTAGTGATGTTGGTCCAGCTGGCGCCGCCGTTGGTCGAGGTGAACGCGCCTCGGTTTCCAACAGCTGCGTACAGTTGGCTGCCGTCGCTATTGAACGCGGCTGCCCGAATGTTCCCTCCGGGTGCAACGATGGCGAGTTCGGTCCAGTCGGCGCCCGAATTCGTCGACTCCCACACCGAACCGTTGCCTTGCCATGTTCCGTCTGGTCCAATGGCTCCGGGGGCGACCCAGTTGCGTTGGTTGCCAGTGAAGGCGAGCAGTCGGGCGGTATTGGTCGGGTCGACGAGGACGGTTTCGGTCGCGAGCGAAAATTGCGACGCGGAGATCTCCGGCATGCCGTTGCGACTCAGCTCCCACGTGCGTCCGTCAACCGACGCCTGCGGGCCGGAAAGGCTGCCGGTCCAGATTCGTCCGTCGGCGCTGGGCGTTGTGGTGATGTCGCCGATTTCCCATGACGCGAGGCCGGTGGTGGATTGCCATGTTTCGCCGAAGTCGTTCGTGACGGCAATGCCGAGGAGGTCGCCGCCGACGAAGAGCCGGTTCGGGTCGGTCGGGTCGAAGGCAATGGACGTGATGCGCCCGCCGACGCCGGGTTCGGTCAGTTTGGTGAAGGCTGGTCCGAGTGCTGCTGGTTCGACTGGTTCCTCGGGTTCGACGCCTTCGCGTCCGGCACCGGTCGCCTCGTCGGCATCGGTGCTTGTGCTGGTCGTGTCGTTCCCGGCAGGGTCGGTCGAGTCTGGACTCGCCGACGGTGAGCTCCCGCTGCAGGCTGATGCAAAAAGAGTGAGTGCCAAAACGCTGGCGGCGACGCGGGGGAGGCGTCGAGTGAAAGGTGAACTCGTCATTGTGTGGCGAGGATAGTGGTCGGTCACGCAGCGGCCACACCGGTGGGCGGTTCGGCGAGGTTCTTTTGGTCACGGGCGAGCAGGCGACGGTTGAGGTTGAGTGCGACGAGGATGACCGCCGCGAACAACGCGGGGACGGCCGCAACGAAGGCCATAGCAATGGCGACCGGGACGTTCGACGTTGGTTCGACTGGTGTGACGGACCGATACCAATCCGAACTGACCGAGCCGATCGCCGCTTCGATTTCCGCTCGCTGCACCACGATGTTTGCTCGTTGCTGCTCGAGGTCGGCGACGAGGACGTCGTTTTGGCGAAACTCGGCTGCCAACGGGGCAACGTTATTGATGCGCTCTCGGAGTTCGCCTTCGAGGGTTCCGACCGGGTCGTCGTCGACGCCCGACGTGATTGCCGCGAGTTCTCGTTCGAGACGAATCTCGGCACGATTCGGGTTGACGTTTCCTGCCAGGGCAATGAGTCGGGCCTGGTCTTCGGTGACGACGGCGAGGTCTCGTTCGATTTCGACCACGTTGCTTGCCACCGCTTCGTCGACGCCTTCGAGAACGAAACGCACCATTTCTTCAGCGACGATTCGGGAGATGCGGTCTGCTTCGCCGGACCGGTCGGTGCGGATCTCGATGGCCACGACGGATTGGGTGTTATCGAGGATGCTGATGGTGAGCGAGTAGTCGTCGTCGGCGCGCAAGAGCACCCGATCTTCGATCCGTTCGAACACGGGCAGGAATTCGACCGAGTTCACGATGTTCGAAATGTGATCTTCGAGTTCGTCGAGGGGAGCTTCGAAACCAACTCGGCTTCCGAAGACGAAGGTGGTCGACGTTTCGCCTTGATCTTGCTGGAGGCCAATGAACAGGGCCGCGCTCGCGGCCAGGAGCATCGACGCGAAGATGAGCCCAAGCCAGAGCGGTCGGATCATGTTGCGAAGAACGTCGGGGTGCAGGCGCATCAGACGAGCTCTGCGTTGTTTTCGGTGCGCTCAGCGGTTGCGCCCGTGATCTCGCCGCGAGAGATCATGCCTTGGAGCTTGCGCCAATAGTAATAGCTGGCGAGGAATCCGACCCAATAGGCAACGCTCGTGGTGATGGCGGCGCCGGTGACGCCGAGGGTCGGGACGAGTGCGAATAGGCCAACGGCGGTCGCAACCGCGGAAGCGATTTGGGCCTTTGATGCCCATTCGGGTTTGTCGAATTGGCTTAGTGCCGTGCCGAGAACTTGGGTGACGTCGGTCGCCCAGGCACCGGGAAGCAAGATGAGGAGCAGGCCGACGGCTGGTTCGAATCGTTCGCCGAGGACGAACGGGATGATGAACCATGCAGTGGCGCCCATGAGGGCGAGGATGCCGAGCGAGATGACACCAACTTGGCGGAACGATGATTGGATTCGCCAGACGCGTTCTTGGTCGGAGGTTGCCTTGCGAATGAATGGCTGGACGGCTTGGGCGACACCTCGGGCTATGGGGCTCGCCAGTGTCGAGATTGCTGCGGCTGCGGCGTAGACCCCGAGTTCGCCGGGGTCGACGAAGCCAACGAGGAGAAGCTGATCGAACCGGAGGCTGACGAAGAAGGACAGGTTGCCGACCCACGCTCGGAGGCCGTAGCTGCGGACCTCGTTGAAGATGTCTTTCGAGAAGCCTCTGCCCGGCCAGGATTTGGTTGCGGTCAGGCCGACGACCCAACCAATGACGAGCGAGGTGAATGTCGAGGCGAGGGCACTGTTGACGGTGAGTTGGCCAAGGATCCATAGGCCGACGTAGCCAACGGTGATGAGCAGCTGGGGGAGTGCGAGGAGGGCATTGAAGCGCACGAGGTTTCCGGTGCCGCGCAGCCATAACACCGACGACAGGAACGGTCCGTTGAAGAGCTGGAGCACGATGAAGGCGATGTACCAGCGTTGGACGGTTTCGCCCCCTTCGGTGAAGGTTTCCCCGCCGAGTTGCCAGAGGTAGAAGGGAATCAGCAGGAGCGCCATTGGCAGTGCGCCGGTGAGCATCATTGCCCAGCTCGTCATTGCTATTCGTCGGTTGTCGATGTCTTTGGCAAAGTAGGCAGCAGCGGCCGGGATACCGATTTGGAAGGCCCAGCCGAGGACGATGGTGTTGCCGTAGGCGGCTGCGACGAGGCCTCGACCGTCGTCGCCGAGCGCGTTTGCGAGGACGAAGAGGTTGACGAAGGTGAGGCCACTGGTGATGAGGAATGCCGAACTGGTAAACAGCGATTCAAGTTTCTGTCGGTCCATGGCACGGACCTTGGTCACCAGGCTGGTCATTTACTCCACTATGGCCTTTGTCGTCGTGTTCAGCATGGGCCACATGACGCCTATGCGCACCCATGGGCCAAGGTTGCCACACGACGACGCACGTGCTTCGTCACCGCACGCTGTTTGGGATACGGGACATTGGGGTGTCGACATTGGGGTGCGGGACATTGCGGTGGCGATCTGGGACAATGGGCAGCGCCCATGAGCCGAAGTGCTCAGGCGGGCGGTGCTGGACCGATCGTACGATCGTGTTCTAGCTAAAACCGATTGGGGACATATACATGGCAAGAAAGTGGAAGCATTCGTTAGCGGGACTTGCGCTGGTTTCAGCAACAGTTGCCGCACCTGCATCGGTCTCGACCGCCGGTGCACAAGGTGGATGGGCTGGGTTTACCGCAACGGCTACATCGACCGTGGTGAATCTCGAAGATGGCGCGCAAAGCCCCGCCTTTGGTGCCGCAACCACCGAGGATCTCGGTGGCGCTGGTGTCGACCTGTGGGTCAACAACCATGCATTGCTTTCTGAAGCGCTCGTCGATTGGACGGGCCCGGGTGCGTTTGCTGGATCTGCAACGGCGACTGGCGATCCTGCCGATAGTCATGGATCGTACTTTGGCGACCTCGATGGTGACGGCGACGACGATCTCATCGAAACCGCTGGCCGTGACAGCATCAACCGTGTTTTCCTCAACAACAACGGCACGTTGGAATTGCAGGAAAACACCGGAATCGAAACGCTCGATGCCCGTAGTCGCGGTGCCCTTCTTGTCGATATTGAGGGCGATGGCGATTTGGACGTTCTGGTTGGCAATCTTGATCGCACCGTTGTTGCTGTCCCCGAAGGTGAGCCTCCGCTCGACGCTGCACCGTCTGCGCTGTATCTCAACGACGGTACCGGTACCACCTTTACCGAGGTGGACGACGTCAACAACGCAATCGAAGACGGCAACCTTCGGTACCTTTCGTTGACCTCGACTGGGCCTGGTACCGATCAGGTCATCATTACCTCCAACGCATTCTCGTTCGGTATCAACACGCTTCGGACCGGCACGGCAACGCCGACCGCTGCACTGAACCCGGTTCGCCAGTCGCTCGGTGTTGATGACAATTTGACCAACGCCCGTGACTTCGCCCTCGGCGATCTCGACGGCGATCTCGACATCGAGTTTGTCGTTGCTCGTCAGCAGGATCGTCTCGGCCAGGATGGCGCTGGTGACCAGATCGATCCGAGCCTTGAAGGTCAGCTTCCACTCGGCATTGGCCAGGTTGGTTTTGGTGGAGCGAACACCCTCGAGATTGTGCAAGACATCAGTAGTAGTGCTCTTGTCGACAACTGTCGCTCGATCGCTCTTGCCGACTTCGACAATGACGCCGATCTCGACATCTTTGGTGGGTGCACGCTCGAGCAGAACGGTCAGGACACCAACGTTGTCTTGCTCAATGATGGCGACGGCAATTTCACGGTGAACGATTCGCTTGTTCCAACGACCGG
>CALKGG010000112.1 GCA_938084885.1 uncultured Acidimicrobiales bacterium | reverse complement strand
GACTACTTCGATGACTACGACCAAGACGATGACTACTTCGAAGATGAGTTCTTCGAAGAGGACTATTTCGATGACGACTTCTACGACGACTTCTACGACGAGGACTACTTCGATGACTACGACCAAGACGATGAGTTCTTCGAAGACGACTTCTACGACGACGAGGACTGGTACCGCGACGGTGGCGATGGTGATGGCGGCGTCGACGGTGAATGGTCCTACGACGACTGGTGCGACGAGGACGACCACGATGACGAGTTCTTTACCAACTAAGCCATGACAGCTTGGTCCGGCGCATCACCAGTGATGCGCCGGACCTTTTGCGTTCACGGCATCTCCACGTGCTTGTGCTCGTCTCACGTCGACTGCGGGTGCGAAGCCGATGGCAGATGCTGTTGCGTGCTGACCGGTGCATCGAGTGTTGCTTGGCCAAGTCGCCATAGCGTCACAAGCTGAGGAATGAACGCAATCTCGATAACGGCGATTGCCGCCAGTGCAACAACGGACGCATCGTTGCCGAGCGTCCGCGCCAGTACCAGCTTCGCGGTAACGATGAGCGCCATTCCAGCAGCGAGAGCCCACCACAGATGGACATGGGCACCGAGCGGCGTCTTTGTCTGGATCGACGACACCCCAGCGCCGGTGACGCCTATTGCGATCAGAATGAGAGCGACCATCCAGACGTGATAGGCGGGGGCCGGAATGTCGAGCACGAATGCGCTGTGGATGCCACTCGTGCCGAGAACGAGCAACGAGGTGCTGAGCATCCGGCTGTATGGCAATTGCCACGGCCTTCTGGCGAGGGCGACCACGAACAGCGCTCCGCCCACTGTCGTGTGGGCATCGGCGTAGCTGGTTGAACCAACTGGATCAACGGCCGCAAAGTACAACAAGATCAGCACCATTGCGCCCACGATTGCAAGCGCTGGCACAGCGCTCAGTCCACCTCTTCGGGCGGTGATCCGCCACCAGATGTGTGCGGTGCATGCGTGGACGGTGGCGATAGCTGTTTGTGTGGGGGAATGATCTTGCGCGTAGTCGGCCAGGTGCGATTCCCAGTCGAGGCGGGTCTGTTGGACGGCCTCAGGAGGCTCTCCCCAAAGCGCGACGCGCAGCAGCAAGTTGTGCAATTGAATCCACCCGCAGAGTCCCGCCTCCGTGTGCTCTTCACCTGAGGCTAATGGTTCGAGTGCGTCGTTGGTTAATCAGGTCGCGACATCGTCGCAAACTCGGGTTGGCGACTTACGCGTTGGGCAGGTCGACCGTGTGGGTTTTCGCAGTCGAGCGATGGTGTTCGCTTTCCATCGTCATCTGTCCAAGCCGCCAAATGTTAATGAATTGCGGGATGAGCGCTAGTTCTGCAAACGCCAAGAGCTGTAGTGCCAGCATTGTCCGTGCGCTAGTGGTCGTCGAGGCGAGGAACAGATTCGATATCGCCATTACAAAGGTTCCAACTCCGGTTATCGACCAGAGCTGAACGTATACGCCAAGTGGTGTCTGTGTCTTTAGCGCCGACAACCCGGTACCGACCGCTCCAACGCAGACCAGTCCAAGACCAGTCGCCATGACGTTGTACGCAGTCAAATTGGTGTCAAGAACCAAGGCCTGGTGAGCCGCAGCAGTGCCGCAAAGAATCAACGCGATACTGAGAAGCCGGCTGTGGTCGAGCCTCGAAGGGGCACGAAGAAAACTCGTGACGATGAACATGCCAGCAAGTGTTGAATGGGCGTCGGCGTACACCGTCGAGGCAATCGGGTCGACGGCTCCGAGATAGGCCATGGCCAACGTAAAGAATCCCATTGTCATGAGCGCTGGCACGGTGCTCAGCCCGCTTCTCGCGGTGACTCGCCACCAAATGTGGGCCACGCACGCCCGCAGCGTGACCCCACAGGTGTCGATTCGCGAGTGTTCCTGCTCGTAGTCGAACAGATATGACTGCCAGTCGGTTCGATGCTGTTCGGCCACCTCGGGGGGTTCGCCCCACAACACCAAGCTGAACAACAGACCGCGCAATTCCAACCTCAACAAGTCCGCCAATGGATTGTTCATCTAGGTGACTTCGCTACTGCAGCTTGAAAAGGGCGACCTCGGCGGTGATATCCGAGGTATCGATTTCGGCTGCAGCTGCAACCCCGTCGCCGGTAAGGGTGAACATGCGACGTGGAGGCCCCGACGTCTCGCGCTGCTCGTATTCCGAGGTCAGCATGCCGCGCTCTTGGAGCCGGTTAAGGCACCGGTACATCGTGGCGTAGTTCATGATGCTGCGCTCGTTGCCTGCGGATTTCCACAGCTCGGTGAGCGAGTACCCGTGAAAGCGTGTATCCCCCCGAGTTGAAAGTGCCATCGCGGCGCTGAGGACGATTCGTTCGTTACGAACGAGTTGGTTGTTTTTTCTTCTCACTTGAGTATTCCTGGCTGGAGTCTGCCACCACCGAAATGGTGTTGTTTTGGAGACGGTCTTGTCGTACTTGCCTCGCTCGGAAGGGTACACCGTTGGGCTGCCCAAGATGCCATACATTGGCTACTTGTGAAATTCGGGCGAGTTCGTTCTGAATTTCGAGCTCTGGTTCGACGCGGCTATGAGAACCAGGCGCCGGCGGTGAGGTCGAGGCTGGTGAGGCGGGCATTGGGGTCGGCTGTTGGGATCGTGAGCATGAGTTCTTGCGCGCCCATCTCGGCGGCAAGCTCGTCGAGACCGTTGGTGATCTCGTCGGCCGTTCCATAGATCGCGTTCGAGTCCATTGCTTCGGCCTCGCTATAGCGAGGGTGAGCGCGCGCATCCTCTGGGTCGAGGATTCCGAAGAA
This sequence comes from uncultured Acidimicrobiales bacterium, assembly GCA_938084885.1. Lineage (GTDB taxonomy): Bacteria > Actinomycetota > Acidimicrobiia > Acidimicrobiales > SHLQ01 > SHLQ01. The sequence continues at coordinate 1,328 of CALKGG010000112.1, read as the reverse complement.
CTGTCCGGTCATGAGCCCGTATTTGAAGAGCCGGTGGGTTGCGAGGAGGTCGTCGGCAGCGTCGTGGGTCTGTGCGGCAACAGCGACTGCGGTGACGATCAGATGCGGTTCGTTGAGGACGGGCGACGGCGAGAAGTGTTGGCGATACGTGTCGGCAGCGTGACTCGTGCCTCCCATCCCGAAGTGGTGGGCGAATCCGAACGGGAGCCCGAGCATTCCGGCGAGTTGCGCGGAGTAGCCGCTCGATCCGAGGAGCGCCACGGTAGGTGTGCTTGTGGCGTTCGGTGTCGCCGCGACCTCGGTGTGCATGCCGTCTTCGGTTCGAATGTCGCCGAGCAAGCCCAACACGTCGAGCACATGGCTGGGGAACTGGTCGACATTGATCGGGTCGATGTTTCGGCGAAGTGCACGCAGTGTCTTGTGGTCGGTTCCCGGGGCCCGACCAATCCCGAGATCGATACGTCCCGGGTGAAGTGCCTCGAGCATCGCGAATTGCTCGGCCACAACATATGGCGCGTGGTTGGGCAACATGACGCCACCAGAACCGACGCTGATCCGTGTGGTTGAGGCTGCGAGATGGGCAATCAAGACAGGCGGTGAGGTGCTCGCCACAGCGGACATGTTGTGGTGCTCGGCTACCCAGAAACGGGTGAAGCCCAGCTCGTCGCCTCGCTGCGCGAGCTGGGTGGTTGCTGCGAGCGCATCTTGGCTCGTCGATCCGGCGGGAACGATCGCGAGGTCGAGGATAGACAGAGGTAGGCGCGGCATGTGCGTAGAGTACCGGGTCTACACTCACCGCCATGACGGGACTCAGTGCGCCGACGGGAGCAGCAGCAAAGGCTCATACGAGTGGGCTCGGCCTCTTCGCACTGCTTTTGGTGATCGGACTCTTCGGGGCAGCGTGCAGTTCGGGCAGTGAGGGTGCGGCGATTTCAGGTGTCGAGGTTGCGAACACCGAACCAGCAACTGACAGCGAGTCCAATGCCGATGATGTTTCTGCGGGCACGTCAACGGTCGCCGAAGTCGAGGAGATCTCGGGAGGTGCAGGCATTGCGGTAGTTCCGGCCGGAAACGAAGAGCCCGCATCGGCGGACCCTTTGCCAACAGCTGTCGAGGTTGCCCAAACCCTCGGGCGCGGGATCAACTTTGGCAACGCACTCGACGCTCCCCGCGAGGGCGACTGGGGAGTTTCCCTCGGTGCTGACGACTTCGCCCGAGTTGCCGCGGCCGGATTCGACCACGTCCGTTTACCGGTGAGCTGGGAGGGTTATGCGAGTGAGTCGGCGCCGTTCACCATTCCCGATGGCGATGACCCAACAGTGACACAC
>CALKGG010000111.1 GCA_938084885.1 uncultured Acidimicrobiales bacterium | reverse complement strand
CAACGCTGCTTCGACGCTGCGCACCATTTGATCTCGCGGTCGCAATCCGAGCCTGACGGCTCTCGATACTCGGCGGCTGGCCAGAGGCGGTCCCCCTCCAAACCGACTCGTGCTGTGTTGCACATCAAAGCCACTGTCGATCAAGTGACCGGCAAGGATTCGTCTCCGATCATGACCGCCGATGGCAAACCATTGCCACGGTCGGTTGTCGATGAGATCGCGTGCAACGCCGACATCATCGGGCACATTTTTTCGGCTGACGGCGAGCTCCTGTGGCAGACCGTCAAGCAACGGCTCGCCACAACAGCCCAAATCAACGGGCTGATAGCCAGAGATGGCGGCTGTGTCCTCTGCGACGCCCACTACTCGAACTGTGTCGCACATCATCTCTTGCCGTGGGAAGCACCGGAACGAGGCGAAACCAACATCGACAACCTGGCCTTGTTATGCGGCGATTGCCACACACGAGTCCACCAACGAAAATGGACGCTCTTCTACCACCGGGAAACCCAAACCTGGAAAACCAGGCCCGCGAAACCCCACGAAATACCGCACCAAAACCCGCACAACACCAAAACCGGCCGACCCCGCCTCGATGAGCTCCGCCAAACCAAAAGACTCAAACTCTTCGACCGATGATCGCCGATGCACCAGAAGATACGACGCAATTTCGACGGCAGGGCCCAAAGCTGACCGTCCCGTCGAGGAGCGTTCAAATGCCACGCCAGCTGAGTGCCCGAGGTGGAGCTGTGCCACAACGTGCGTCCGGCAACTAAGTTACCGCCATGACTGACGCGCGTGTAGTAACCGAACTCGACGAGCGTGGGGTATTCACGATCACGCTCGACGACGGCGAGAAGCGCAACGTGTTGAGCCAAGCACTCACCGCCGAGTTGGTTTCGGCAATGGACCGGGCCGACAACGACCCCGAAGTTCGAGTCGTCGTACTGACCAACAGCGGCCCCATTTTTTGTGCCGGCGCCGACCTCGACGAACGGCGAGCGTCAGGCGGGCAACCAGGCCCCATTGATTCGCTCGCACTCTTTGGTCGGATCCAGCGGTCGCCAAAGCCGTGGGTTGGACGCATTGGTGGCCATGCCGTCGCCGGAGGAACCGGCCTCGCAGCCGCACTCGACATCTCGGTATCGCTGACCAACGTCAAGTTTGGCTTCACCGAAGTCCGTCTCGGTATTGCTCCGGCGATCATGTCGGCCATCTGTCTGCCGAAGATGCGTCGAGGCGATGCGAAAGCGACCTTCCTACGTGGGGCTCTTTTCGATGGCGCCGAGGCGGCGCGACTCGGTCTCATCACCACGTCGGTCGACTCCACCGAATCACTCGACGCCGAGGTCGACGCGGTGCTTGCCGATCTCCTTCTCGGTGGGCCAGAGGCGTTCGCTGCGACCAAGCAACTGTTCGAGACCGTGCCATATATGGGTGCCGACGAGGCACTCGCCTTCGCAAGCGTCCGGTCGGCTGAACTGTTTGGCTCAGACGAGGCAACCGAGGGGATCGCTGCCTACCTCGAGAAGCGGCCGCCCTATTGGGTCAAGTAGTCGATCACTGCTTGACTCCGACCAAAAGCGTCCTTGTTTCGAAGGGACTGCTCGCTCGCCAGCGAAAGGAACTCCACCAGATCTCCGGCCACAACGGGTCGAGCCTTCACTTGTGGAAACGGAGCGAACTGCGTCTTGACCGTGAACACGATGGCGCCGGTTCGGTGTAGGCAACGTAGTGTCTGACGTTCGGAGCGGAGCCACAGGTTCGCAACCTCGGCCGGGTTAGTGAACGCACGCTGGTCGATGTGGTTGGCGAGGAAGTGCACGGGTTCGTCATGGACAAACCAGTTGCGTCGGCGGACGAGGCGGCCGGGTGCGAGTTTGTCGAGAAACTGGTCGGCCCTCTTCTGAAGAAGTTCGCTGTAGCCGTCGGTCGGTTCGTGAATCTGTGCCATCGACCGACCAATTTTGTCCGGGAGCGTCCATTGATCAGGAAACATCAGCACTCCCCCAGCGAGGTACCAGTGCTCGCTGTTTCGCACCATCAACAGCACGTCTTCTTGGATGCTGACAGCCAGGTCGGCCAATTCGGTTCGGACACCGTCGAGCGCTGGTCCGGTTTGGAGCGGGCACTGTCGACAGGTTTCGACCACGTCGATGAGCTCACGAAGCTCATCCTCGTGACCTGGTAGCAGCTGCGCGTGCTCTGGGTGTTCGGTCACGAGCCGAGCCCGAAGTTCTAGCTCGGCGTTGGTGACATGGTCGAGGAGTAACCAGCCAGCCTCGTCGGTCGAACGCGTGCCCATTCGCAAGAACGGGTCTCCCGGCGGCATTGGTAGCTCGGCGAGCCAGTGGTAGTTCGGGTCGGGAGCGGTCATTACTGGACTGTACCGATGCACGCCTCGGGGTTTAGACCGAGCGTGCGAGTGCGGTGTCGATGTCGGCCCACAGGTCGTCGATGTGCTCGCAGCCAACGGACAGGCGAATGAGCGTTGCTGGCATATGTTCTTGCCCAGCGATCGCTGCTCGGCGTTCCCATGTCGACTCGACGCTGCCCAGGCTTGTGGCGTTCTTGATGATGGACGTGCCCTCGGCAACGGCGCGTGCACGGGCGCCGTCTCCTGCGACCTCGAAGCTG
>CALKGG010000110.1 GCA_938084885.1 uncultured Acidimicrobiales bacterium | reverse complement strand
CGAGATCTTCGTCTCGGTCACCGAACGCACAAACGAAGAGATCCTCGACGCCACCTGGCCGAGTCTGAGAAGCGGCATCGAATCGAACTACATCGGGCAGATCGCCCGCGACACCGCCCGTCTCCTCACGGCAGGTGCGCCACCAGAAGACGTCATCTGGGAAGCCGTCCGCTACGGGGCGCCACGCATGGAATGGGGGCCGGATCACGAAACGGCCATGGCTGCGGATTGTCTGACCGTGGCGCTCGAACGAGCCGGAATCGACCAAGCGCTCGCGGTCGTCCAAGGGATCAGCGGGTTGGCCGAAGAGGCAAGGGGCAGGGCACCCCACGTCCTGCCAACCCCGGACGCCTCAGCCGACTTTCAACAAGCCGTCGAGGACGAGGACATCGACGGTCTGCGTGCAACGACGCTCGCTCTGTTGGCTGACGGAGTCGACCCTGCGGCGCTCCGACACGAGTTCATCGACGCGGCATCCCGGCACCATCTCGGATACGGGCACGGGATCATCTACGTACAGAAGGCCTTCGAGCTTCTCGAACACGTCGGGTGGGACAAGGCGGCTGAGCTGTTGCCGCACACTGCGGCCAGCACGGCGTGGATGACCAGAGAAGACCTGCTGCCATACATGAGCAAGGCAATGAAACGAATCGACCGAGCAGATCTTGATGCTCTGGCGGAGGCCGAGGCGATCGAAGGCTGGAGCGATCCCGGCCTCGTCGAATCCCTCCTCACCCTCGATGAGGCCCCCATCGACGTTGCGATCGAGGCCGTCCTCGACGGGGCGGGAATCCTCGGGTTGATCAATGCGCTATCGATTGCGTCGTCACGCCGTCTCTTACGCCACAGCCTCGACGTCGAGTTCGCTGCGGACCATGGGTTCAATTGGCTCGCGATCACCCACGCGCTGACGATGACGAACGCCGTCCGTTGGGCATGGACGGTCGATCCCGGTCCCCACGTTGCCCGGCTGGCGCTGTTCGCCACATGGCTGCTGTACGACAGCAGCAGGGGAGAGCAACGACGCGGCGTGTCTGCAGAGATGACGCCTTCGGCTTCCGGCGGATCGTCCGCGAGTGCGGCGTCCGTTGCCGCGGGGATACGGTTCCGCGATACCCAGAGTGTTCTCGATGACGTTGCCGCAATGAGTATCGAGGACGCGGGGAATGCGCTGATCGATGCGTCTCTGCAGGATCAGTCCGGGGCGTTCATCGTCGTGGTCCACCAGATCAAGCTGAGCGTCGCGGCCAAGCTCGAAGCAGCAGCTACTGGTTCGCACCTGCCGCTCTTGGCTGCCGCCCGATATCTTTCCTCTCCACGGAATGAACGGTTTGTGAGTTCCAACGTCCGTGAATCGCTCGACTTTGTCGAGACCGGCCGCCCACCCAAGCGCTAGGAGTCCGTCGTCGTTCCTCTACCGGGTCACGCCGTCAGCTATTGCTGCTTCTGCCACTGCCTTGGCCACATTGAGGCTGACAGCGGGGTCGAAGACACTCGGGATGATGTGGGTCGCTGAGAGCTCATCTGCGGTCACCTCGAGGGCGATTGCTTTCGCTGCGGCGAGCTTCATGTTCTCGGTGATGTCGGTCGCCCGGGCGTCGAGGGCGCCCCGGAAGATGCCGGGAAACGCGAGCACATTGTTGATCTGGTTTGGGTAGTCGCTGCGACCGGTCGCCATGACCGCAACCTTGTTCGTGATGAGCTCGGGGCTAATCTCGGGGTCGGGGTTGGCCATAGCGAACACGATTGGATCAGACGCCATCGATGCCACGTCTTCGACGGTGAGAATGTCGGGAGCGCTCACACCAATGAACACATCGGCCCCAACCATGGCATTGGACAGCGAGCCACTGATGCGGTGATGGTTTGTGTTCTCAGCAAACCACTGTTTCGAGTCGTTGAGGTTCTCTCGGCCGTCGTAGATGACCCCGCGGGAGTCGACGCCAACCACGTGGCCAACACCTGCGCCGAGGAGGATCTTGCCAATCGCAACACCCGCAGCGCCGACGCCGGAGATCACGACCGAAACATCTTCGATGTTCTTGCCAGCGACCTTCAGTGCGTTCTGCAATCCGGCGAGGGTGACGACGGCGGTGCCGTGCTGATCGTCGTGGAAGACGGGGATGTCGAGGCGCCGCTTCAGCTCTTCCTCGATGTAGAACGCGCCGGGCGCGGCAATGTCCTCAAGATTGATGCCACCAAAGGTCGGTGCGAGGCGGACGACGGTTTCGATGATCTCGTCGGGGTCGGTCGTATCGAGGCAGAGCGGAAAGGCATCGACCTTGCCGAACTCTTTGAATAGGAGCGCCTTGCCTTCCATCACCGGCATCGCAGCCTTCGGGCCTATGTCTCCAAGACCGAGTACCGCCGTGCCATCACTCACGATGGCCACGGTGTTCTTGCGAATGGTGAGTTCATCGGCTTTGCGTTCGTCCTCGGCAATCGCCAGACACACCCGTGCCACACCGGGGGTGTAGGCCATCGAGAGGTCGTCGATGTCGCTCACGGGAGCCAGAGGTAGCACTTCGATCTTGCCGCCTTCGTGCATGGCCATCGTCCGGTCGTAGTGGTCGAGCAGCTCGATGTCTTCGAGGCTGCTCACGATCGACACGATTTCGTCCTGATGCTCTACACCCGAGCAGTTCACCACGATGCTTCGCTCGAGATTTGGGCCTCGGCTCACAAAGTTCTCAATGGCGAAGATATTGCCACCAGCAGCACCGATAGCGGTGGTGAGCCGTCCAAGTACCCCCGGCACGTTGCACAACCGCACTCGCAACGAGATCGAATACTGAGTCGAGGTAGGCAATTGGTCGTCCATTCGAATGACCGTATCGAGTCTTCGATGCCGAGCGGGGGACACCAATGGGCGTTGCGATTCTGTTCAGAACAACGGGGAGACTACGATTGCTTTATGAAGCATCCCGACCTGTGTTTGTACGAAGTCAGCGACCGGATAGCGACGCTCACCTTTAACCGGCCGGAGCAACTCAACTCCATGATCGGCAACATGGAGTACGCCTACTTCGAACGACTCATGCAGGCCGAGGCCGACGATGAGGTCGGCGCAATCATCGTGACCGGCGCTGGCAAAGGCTGGTGCCCGGGCGCCGACCTTGCCTACACCGCCGGGGAGGGCGATTTGCCCCTGCCGAACGGGGTCATTGCGAACTCGATGCCGATGGCCATCGCCAAACCGACGATCGCGGCGATCAACGGCGCGTGCGCTGGCGCGGGCTTTGGCCACGCAATGATGCTCGACTTCCGGATTGCCTCGACCACCGCCAAGTTCACCACCGCCTTTGCTCAGCGTGGACTGATCGCCGAATACGGCCTGGCCTGGTTACTTCCACAAATCGTCGGCCGCCAAGTGGCGACAGATCTGCTGCTCACTTCCCGAGTCGTAAGCGGCCTTGAGATGGCCGACCTTGGTTTGGTCAATCGTGCAGTCCCGGAAGAAAACGTGATCGACGCAGCCCGTGCACTGGCCGGACATCTCGCAAACAACGTGTCGCCAGCCTCGATGGCCACGATGAAACATCAATTGCTCATCGAGCCAGAGATGGGCGCCGCGCTCGCTTTCGAGTCGTCGAATGCACTGATGAAAGAGTCCTTTGCCGGAGCCGACCTACGAGAGGGTGTCATGAGCTTCCTCGAGAAGCGCCCAGCAAACTTCGCGCCATTGGGTTCGGGCACGACGTTCTCATGGATGGGCAACGGCGACGGAGCCACCGACGAGTCAGCAGCCTCACACAGCGAAGAAGAATGAACCAACGAACATAAGGCGGATGGATGAGCGAGAAGCTACGTACCGAAGAAGCCGCAGACTTTGCGCAACGTTGCCGGACCTTCCTCTCGGCCCACACCGGGGGAGGACGGTCGATCGAGGCCGCCCGAGACTTTCTTGGCGCGGCGGTCGACGCAGGCCTCGGGGGCATTGTCTACCCACAAGAGTTCGGTGGCGCCGGGCTCACCAAAGAGCACGACAAGATCTGGCGGTCGGAGAAATCTCGGTTCCCGCTCGTCGATACCGAATACATCATCTCCCATGGCATGTGTCTCCCCGTCCTGAACGACTTTGGGACGAGCGAGCAGAAGAAACAGTTCATGCCGTCGAACATCACCGGCGAACACATGTGGTGTCAGATGTTCTCAGAGCCCAATGCTGGCTCTGATGTTGCGAGCCTTCGAACAACGGCGGTGCTCGACGGCGACGAATGGATCATCAACGGACAGAAGGTCTGGACCACGCTCGCGCACCGGTCGCACTACGGCGTCTTGATCGCCCGCACGAACCCCGAGGTTCCCAAGCACGCTGGGATCTCGATGTTCATCGTTGATATGGCAGCTCCAGGTGTGGAGATTCGCCCGATCCATCAGATCGACGGTGGTCAACACTTCAACGAGGTGTTCTTTACCGATGTCCGCATACCAAAGGACTGGCTTCTCGGCGAGCAGAACAACGGCTGGAACCAAGCCACCGCCATGCTCATGTATGAACGGGTCGCCATCGGCACCGCCGGATCTGGCGATATCACCCGCCGCAACTTCGACATGTTGGCAAAGCGCGCCCGCAAGAACGGCCGAATTGCCGATCCGGTCGTTCGCGACGAACTCATGACGATCTACGCCATGGAGACCTGTAAGTCCCTTGTCGCCATGCGCACTCGCGCTGAGATGAAAGCGGGCAAAGCCCCCGGACCGGGAGGGTCGCTCGGCAAGCTGTCCGGATCGGTCATCTCCAGACGAGTTCGTGCGGTTGCCCAAAACATCGACGGACTTGGCTCTATTGCGTGGCAGTTCGAAGGCGACGCAGGCCAAGAGCTGACCCGTCACGTGCTGAATAGTTTCCAGGATGGAATCGCCGGAGGTACCGACGAGATTCAGCGAAATATCATTGGAGATCGGGTTCTTGGCCTTCCCCGAGACATTTCGGTGGACAAGGGTGTGCCATTCAACGAAATCGCTGGCTCATAGATGGCGCAAAGGGCCCCGACCCGGGATATCCTCACAGACATGTATGCCGTGATTAAGACCGGCGGTCGTCAGTACCGCGTTGAAGAGGGCCAGGTCCTCGACGTCAACCGTATGGGCGAAGTCGACGCAACCGAATCGCTCACTCCCATCCTCGTGGTTGATGGGGGCACCGTTCTCGCCACACCCGACCAGCTCTCTGGAGCATCGGTTGGGATCAAGATCGTCGAGAACGCTCGTGGACCCAAGATCAACGGGTTCACCTACAAGAACAAGTCCAACCAGCGTAAGCGCTGGGGACACCGCCAAGAGCTGAGCCGTATCGAGGTCACCTCGATCAAGGCCGGTTAACAGAGGTTAGGAGATCTCATGTCGAAGACGAAGGGCGGCGGTTCCACACGGAACGGTCGTGACTCAAACGCACAGCGCCTCGGCGTCAAGGTATTCGACGGTGGCGCAGTCACCGCTGGAAGCATCCTTGTTCGCCAGCGTGGAACCAAGTTTCATCCGGGACACAACGTCAGCCGTGGTGGCGACGACACCCTCTTTGCAACCGCAGCCGGCAAGGTGAAGTTCGGTTCGCGCAACGGGCGTAAGCTCGTCGATATCGTCACCGAGTAATTCTTGTCCAGCGGCCGTTGGCCGATTGGAATCGCGAAGCCAGCACGTCAGCGTGCTGGTTTTTGCGCGTATATGGATACCGTTTTTCCGTGAGCAACTTTGTCGACGAGTGCAACATCAATGTGCAGGGTGGTAACGGCGGCGCTGGATGCGTCTCGTTCCGTCGCGAAGCTCACGTATCGAAGGGCGGCCCCGACGGCGGCGACGGCGGTGCCGGCGGCAGCATCTGGTTCGTTGCCGATCACAACACCGCATCGCTGCTGAACTTTCGTGACCACCCACATCGCAAGGCTGGGTCTGGCAAGCACGGCAGCAGCAAAAAGAAGCACGGCACGTCTGCGGACAGTCTCGACATCAAGGTCCCCGAAGGCACCGTCGTCTATGACTTTGACGGTCACGAACTTGCCGATCTCGCAAACCACGGCGACCGATTTCTCGCAGCCGCCGGCGGTGAGGGCGGCAAGGGCAATGCTCGGTTCTTGTCGAACAAACGTCGTGCACCGGCATTTGCTGAACAGGGCGAAGAGGGCCAGGAGCGATGGTTGCGCCTCGAACTCAAGCTCGTTGCCGACGTTGCGCTCGTCGGTTTCCCAAATGTGGGAAAGAGCACGCTGATCTCACGCATCTCGGCGGCGAAACCGAAGATCGCAAACTACCCATTCACGACACTCGAACCGAATCTGGGCGTCGTGCGGATCGAAGACGACAAGGACGACTTCGAAATGGTCGTCGCCGACATTCCCGGCCTGATCGAGGGCGCTGCCGAAGGTAAAGGGCTCGGCCATCAGTTTCTTCGCCACGTCGAACGTGCTCGCGTGCTCGTGATGCTCCTCGACCTGGCCAGTTGGGACGGCGTCAGCCCGAAGGATCAAGAGACTGCCCTACTAAAGGAACTCGAGGCCTATCGTCCCGAACTACTCGAACGCCCACGCATCGTTGTTGGCTCGAAAGCCGACATGGTGTTCGATGACGATGCCCAAACCCATGGCTACGACGTGATCTCCTCGATCACCGGCGATGGATTGCCCAAACTCATCGGGAAGATGGCCGACGCGGTGGCATCTGTTCGCAAGGTCGAAGCCGAACTCGATACGAGCGAGATCGTAATTCACCGTCCCGTCGTCGAGACGATCTCGATTGAACGCCTCGACCAAGGCCAATTCGTGGTGCACGGACGGCAGGCACTGCGGGCCGTGCGGTTGAGTGATCTGACCGATCCCGCTGCCCTCGAACACGCGCAGAAACGACTCGACTCGCTCGGCGTGAACAAAGCGCTGAGCAAAGCCGGCGCTCGTGAAGGCGACATCGTGCACATTGGGGACCTCAGTTTCGAATACGAAGCCGACTAGCCTCAGGTCCTATGAACGGAGTCGTCGTCAAGATCGGCACATCGTCGCTGACCAACGCCGACGGCGTCATTGATTCAGCGGTCATCGACAAGGTGGCGAACGAAGTCGCTGCACTACGTTCCAATGGCGTCCCGGTAGCCATTGTGACCTCCGGTGCAATCGCTGCTGGCATGCCGGTGATGGGCATTGCTGCAAACGACCGGCCGACGAGCGCGGTGAGCCTGCAAGCCCTATCGTCGATTGGCCAGCCAGCGCTTGTCACCACATGGTCCGAGGCGCTCGACAAGCACGGGTATGTCGTCGGCCAGATTCTGCTCGCTCCCCATAACTTCGGCGACCGCCAGCAGTACCTGCACGCTCGCGCAACGCTCCAACGTCTTCATCAGCTCGGTGTCGTGCCGCTCATCAACGAGAACGACGCGGTCACCGATGCGGAGATCCGATACGGCGACAATGACCGGATAGCGGCCTTGGTCGCGACGCTTGTCGAGGCCGAAACGCTCGTGCTACTCACCGACACCGACGGCGTGCTGACCGCTGACCCGAACATCGATCCGGACGCGTCGCTGATCGACGAGATTGTCGAGTTCGATCAGCAACTCGACGACCTCGCCGGTGGTGCGGGTTCGGTTCGTGGGTCGGGGGGGATGGCTTCAAAGCTCACAGCAGCCAAGATTGCGTCGTGGTCGGGGGTGCGAACCGTGATCGCCAATGCCGCTCGAGACGGCGTGATTGCAGATGCTGTTGCCGGGACTCCCGGGGTCGGCACCGTCGTGCAGCCACGCGAGACCACGCTCACAGCCCGCAAGCTCTGGATCGGGTTCGCTATGCCGTCGGTCGCAACCGTGCACGTCGACTCGGGTGCTCGTCGTGCACTCCTCGACGGGGGAGCATCGCTGCTCTCGGTCGGCATCACGACCATCGACGGAACGTTCGATCGGCGCAACCCGATCGAGATCGTCGGGCCCGATGGTTCGGCCTTCGCCAAGGGCATTGCCCGCACGAGCTCTGAAGAGCTCGCGAGCCATGACGCCAGTAAGGTAGTCGTCCACGCCGACGACCTGGTTTTGATTCCCTAACGTCGGTTTCGGGTAATTACGGCTTCGAGGTCGACGACCTCGACGTTCGCTTCGAACGTTTCGGTAATGGTGCCGAGGAACTGCGGAACCGGCGATGCGGCATTGTCCCACCAGAAGAGGTCGAAGGTGTTGGTGCCAGCAATGGACTGGGCGCCTTCTTCTCGAAAGGTGAAGGTGCAATCGCTGCCGTCTGCGCCCGGCGCCCACTCGCGGGCATCCGCGCAACGTACCGAACCAGTGTTGGCGCCCGAGAGGGTGAAGTCGGTGTGTCGGTAGCGGCTTTCGACCGTCACGGTGAGGCCTCCAGCCGACGCCCACGCTGAGGTCGACTCACGAGGTCCGTCGGGCCAGAGCCATGTTTCAATACCGGTGATCTGTTGCTCGTCTGGGCTGAAGGCGGGCGGCAGGTTTGTCGGGTTCAACGTTGCGATTGCGTCGTTGAGCAATTCGGTCGAGGGGAGTAGGTCGACTTGGGTTGGGTCGAGGGGAGCGCCCGGTTGGTACAGGTAGACGAGGTTGTCGATTCGTGGTCGATCTTCAAAACCTGGGCGAGGCACGCACACGAGGTGATAGGTGCTGCCCGGATTCGGAATCACGCCGATTGCGAGCGAGTCGAGTGTTACGCCGAGATAGAAATTGCAGGTGTACGGCCAGACCCCGGGGCTGCGTGCCGGAGGGCTGCCCGTTCCGGTCGCTGGAGATGACCCTGGAGCGACCGCCACCACGCTGACCACGCCCTGGCCGCCAGAGATCGTGCGTGTGCTGGTCGTTTGCGCGTCAGCCGGCGATGCCGTGATGACACTCGCTGACGCGGCGATCAGCCCGATCGCGAAGATGATCGCGATGAGCACCGAATTGCGTTGAAAAGAGAAACTCCCGACCACACCAAAAGTGTGGTCGGGAAGTCACGTTCGCACGAGTGCCGTTCGGACTATGCCGTTGGTTCGGCCCCGTCATCACCGGCATCATCACCGAGGTCGCCAGCATCGGTATCGCCCGAATCGGCGGGCGACTCAGAAACATTGCTTACGAACCCAAGCTGTGAGCGAATCTCCTCGAGCTTGGCCGCTGCCTTCGACTCGGCCGCAGCTTTCTCGACCATTGCGGTTGCGCCCGCAACGTCGTTCTGTCCGTCGACTTCGTTGAGCTCTGCCATTGCTTCGGCCTGTGCCGAGCGGCCATCGATCTTTGCCTTCACCGAATCGAAGCTCGTTCCGCCCTCAGCCTCGAGGGTGGCCTCGGCCATCTTGGCACGCTCGAAGTCGGCACGAAGCGCCGCGCCCTTCGCCTTCATCTGCGTCACCTCGATCGCAGAATCCGATGCGATCGACTTTGCCTCGTCGGAGGCCTGCTTCGCCTCGATGAGCTCGATGTCGATCGCGGCAATCTGGCTATCGATACGCACGATCTCGCTGGCGATCAGCTCGGCCGATTCGTTGAACTTCGCAGCCTTGGCCGTGTCGCCCTCCTGGTCGGCCTCAGCAGCCATAAGTACGGCTTGTCGAGCGTTGGTGTTCGCTCGTTCCAACTCGCTATAGAGCTTCGTTCGCTGCGCTTCGAGTTGGTTCTCGTACGCAATGATGTTCACCGCCGACTCACGCAGCGCCCTCACCTGTTCGGGAGTCATTGCTTAGCCCGCTGTTGCGGTGGTGCCGCCCTCTTCGGGGGCGGTAGTTGCAGCATCGGTGGGCGTTGCCGTCGTTGCCGACCCAACGCCGAGCTGGCTCTTGAGCTCCTCGAGGCGGGCCTTGGCCTGGGTGCCTTTGGCTGCGGCTTCGATTTCGGCCATGCGACCTTCGGTCGACGATGCGCTCAGGTCAGACGATGCCTGCGCCTTGGCCAGACGTCCTTCGATCTTGTCGCGAACCTGATCGAGCGATGGAGTATCGCCTCCGACCTGTTCGGTGAGCGAGTCCATGGCCTCGTTCATTTGCTCTTTCATCTTGGCCTGATCGAGCTGGCTCAGCAGTTTTTGACGCTCGGCGAGCTTGGTCTGGAGGCGATCGGAGTTCTGCGACACCGCAGTCTTGGCTTCATTTGCCGACTGGGTTGCCTGGAGATGGAGCGCCTTGAGATCCTCGACCTCTTGCTCGACGCCGATCAAACGCTGCGCAAAAGCCTCGGCGGCACTCGTGTACTCGACCGCTTTGGTTTCATCGCCGCGTTGCATTGCCTCGTCGGCCATCATCACGGCCTGGCGGGCGTTGCCGGTGAGCTTTTCCATCTCGGCCATGGCTTTATCGAGGCGCATCTCGGTTTGCTTTTGATGCGCAATGACGTTCGCGGCCTGTTCCTTCAGGCGCTGGTGTTGCTCTTTGCTTTCCCGAATGGCCTGTTCGAGCTGAATCTTCGGATCTGCGTTCTTCTCGAACTCCGAATCAGCTTTCGCAGTGAGGTACTTCCACCATTTCTTAATCTGTTGGATCATGGCTCTGATCGTAGTACTTCACAGCTGTCGACTGGCAAAACGTCTGATTTGGTTCGCAGTTATCGTCGCAGAGACCGAAGCGGACCGACGAGGACCACGTTCAGGGCCTTCACCTTCGTGACCCAGCAAATGGCCAGATAGGTCACTCCGGATAGTCCCACCGACAGGATCATCGCCAGCGGCGGCCACATATCGTCGGTCACGAACCGCATCGCGATCGCTACAACACCAGCGCCAACGAGCGCGGGAATGAGTGCTTTAACCGGGCGTAGTGGCGACACGCCCGGGATTGCGTTGTCGGCCAGGCGCCACAACAGCACGGCCTCCACCCATGCCGCAACGGCCGAGCCGAGCGTGATACCCATTGCGCCGAAACGGAGCGCATTGTTGCGGGTGCCGGGGTCGAAGAGCGTTGGGAGGGCATCTCGGACATCGGCGGCAGCGATCCGGTCGAAGAATTGCATGGCGACCGCTGCGATCGTGATCGAAATGATGACCCGAACGAGCGCCACCTTTGCTGGTCCGCTCGTGTCTCCTTGGGACCACAGCGTGTTTTGGGTCAGTCGTGAGAGCGCAGAGGGGATCAGACCGAAGGCGTAGGTGCCGAGCGTGAACCACACGAGCAGCGTCTCATCGGGCCCGAATTGGCCTCGTTCGAGGAGCGTCGACACAACTTTGTCGCCGAGCAGGATGTAGGCGAGCGCAGTAAACGAAACGAAGAACGCGATCTGGGCGAATCCGCCCTCGCCGCGTTTGCGAATCTCTTCGGGGTCCTTGAGGCGGCTGAGCTCGGGGAGTTCGGCTGCTGCGATACTGACGGCGAACAAGCTGATGGGAAGGATGTAGAGGATCTGCGCTTTGACAAGCGCAGCGACTGCTCCGGAAATGATGGCACCGGCAAGAAGCGTGTCTGCAAACGCCGAGATCTGAATGACGCCGCGGCCGCTGACGGCGCCTCCGAAGCGCCGAATGACCTCTCGAACGCCCTCGCGGCCGACGTCGAGACGGAAACGCAGCCCGCGTGCGAGCCGTCGAACGTTCGGTACCTGGATGAGAAATTGCAGTGCGGAGCCGCCCAAGAATCCGAACGCTGCGACTCGGGCGACTTCGCCGAGGACCTCGATGTTTGTGGTGTCTTTTGTGAGTTCGTCGACCGAGAAGCCGGCGGTGTCGCCAACGCCAAAGAACAGGACCGCAACAATGACCGTGCCGATCTGGGCGATGTTCCACAGCACGGGTGCCACATAGGAGAGAAAGAACTGGCGGTGGCTGTTGAGAATGCCGAGGCACCAGGCGGACAGGACGAGCAAGCCAGCGGACGGGAAGATGACCCGAAGCAGCGAGGTGGTGAGCTCGAACCGAGGGTCGTTCGTCTGGCCGAGCATGATCACCCACGTGATCTGTCGGGCGAAGATCCAGCTCAGGACGACGATGGTCGCGGCGGTGAGGGCCAACAGTGTCGCAACCGCACCGGCGATTCGGCCGGCTTCTTCTTCGTCGCGTTCAAGCTCGTTTGAGTAGACGGGGATGAACGATGCCGAAAGTGTGCCTTCGCCGAGCAGCATCTGGAGCACGTTGGGGATGCGTGTCGCGAACCCGAATGCGTCGGCGGCGCCACCGACGCCCATGAACGCGCTGAAGACGACCTCGCGAATAATGCCCGACAGTCGAGAGAACAGAATTCCGGCCGCGACGAGAACCGATGCCGAGCGTTTCGGCTTTTCGGCGGACGCGGAAGAGGAAGAGGAAGGGCTCACAGGAATCTCGACCACGGTACTTCTGCCAGCCCAAAAAACGTGGAAGGGCAGCGTCCGGTTACCGCCGGAGGATCCGGACGCTAGCGTTCACGCTATGGCCGAGTTGCACGAACTACCCGCTGGAATGCCGATCATCTACGGAGGGAACCAGGTGACGACCGTTCCCGAGGAGCTCGCTTCGGCGTTCGAGCCGGGCGATTCACTGATCGTGGTTCAAACGACGGGCGATTTGATCCACATTCCCGCCGATGTGGCAGCGATCGCAGATGGCGCCGTTGGCGCCGCGATCGCCGCCTTCGAGCAGATGGGCACCGTCTCTGACGATGCGATCTCGACCTTCTTTTCGCTCTTCGCCGACCGGTTGGCAAATGACGAAACGTTCGCGCCGATCGTAGCCGCGAATCTGGACGACATCGAAAAGGCGAAGGAGCGAGGTCGTAGTACGACACGCCTAGAGCTCACCGAGGTGATGCGCGCCGACATGATCGACGGTTTGCGAGGTTGGGCTGGCCAACCGTCGGGTCGCGGTCAGGTCGTTGAACGGGTCGAACATGATGGCTGGGCGATCGAGCAGGTGCGTGCTGGGCTCGGTGTCGTGGGCTTTGTGTTCGAGGGGCGTCCGAATGTCTTTGCCGATGCGACCGGCGTTCTGCGCTCCGGAAACACGGTCGTGTTCCGTATCGGGAGCGATGCGCTCGGTACTGCCGAAGCGATTGTCGAACACGCGCTGGCGCCAGCGCTGGCCGAGGCAGGTTTGCCCGCTGGTGCGGCGAGCCTCGTCGCGAGCGCGTCGCGTGCGGCTGGCCATGCCATGTTCTCGAACGAACGATTGGCGTTGGCGGTTGCCCGGGGGAGCGGTGCTGCAGTTGCCCAACTCGGCGCGGTGGCCCGACAGGCGGGAGTGTCGGTGAGCCTGCACGGCACCGGCGGCGCGTGGATGGTCGCAGCTGAGTCGGCCGACGCCGACCGCTTCGCTTCGGCCGTGGTGAGCAGCCTCGATCGCAAGGTGTGCAACACGCTCAACACGTGCTGCATCACTCGAAGCCAAGCAGACCGGCTCGTACCAGCGTTTCTCGGAGCGCTCGACGCTGCGGGCAATCATCGAGAAGCCACGACGAAACTCCACATCGTTGCCGACCAGACAGATGCGCTGCCCGCAGAGTGGTTCGAGGATGCCCAGATTGGCCGGGCCGAAGGTGTCGTCACCGAACCGCGCACATCGACGCTGACATGGGATGACCTCGGAAACGAATGGGAATGGGAAGACAGCCCCGAGGTCACGTTGGTGATCGTGGACTCTGTCGATCACGCTGTCGACCTCTTCAATGCCCAAGCCCCTCGCTTTGTGATTTCGCTGCTGAGTGAAGACGAAGCCGAACACGCCCGCTTCTTCGAACGAGTCAATGCGCCGTTCGTCGGCGACGGCTTCACCCGCTGGGTCGACGGCCAGTATGCGTTCAACCGGCCCGAGCTCGGCCTGTCGAACTGGGAGTTCGGTCGCCTGTTTGGCCGCGGCGGTGTGTTGAGCGGAGACAGCGTCTTTACGGTGCGCTCACGAGTCACCCAGACCAACCCGCAACTTCGTCGCTAGCTCGTCGACAAAAGCTTGAGGAGATCTTGAGTCGAGAATTCTGACATGACGGTCGAAACATTTGAGGTTCGACCCAACGAGGAGATCTTGTCATGTCATCCCAAGGAAGCAGCGTTCGCCGCATCGCGACCGCGCTCACCATCGCTACCGCGTTGGCAGCGCCACTTGCAGTCACAGCCCCGGCAGCAGCTCAAACGAACGAGGCTCCAGTCTTTGATTGTGCACCTGGCTTCTACCAAGTGATTGCCGGCCAACTCGCCCGCCTCAACCCCGGCGGTGGGAACTACGAAATGATCGGGTCGCCATCGTCGAACTACAACGCCATCGGCTACCGCATTGCCGACGGGCTCCTCTACGGAATCCGTGGCAAAGAACTGCTCCAGATCGACGCTGCAGGCACGGTTTCGGTTGTCGCGAGGCTCCCATTCGACGGGCGCTCGTACACCGGTGACTTCGGTGACGACGGTCGGCTGCACGTCAGCCGCGGAGGAAGCGATTGGCATGCGATCGATGTCGAGACCGGTGAGAGCACACCGATGCCAGGGCTGTCGGGAAAATACGGCGTTGCCGATATTACGAACGTGTACGGCGTGTTCTATGGCGTCAGCAGCTCAGGCGATCTGATGCGTTTCGATCCAGTGGCAGAAACCGGCACAACGGTCGCAGCCGTCTCGGGACTACCCGAGACGCCAACGTCGTACGGTGCAGCGTGGTCGAGCGCTGGCGGAAACCTCTACGTGGGTCGTAACTCCGGTGAGGTCTACCAGATCACTGGCTACTCCGGCAGCTCGCCGGTAGCTACCCAGGTCGCTACCGCTCCGGCCACCAACTCGAATGATGGGGCGTCGTGCTCTTTGGCTCCTGCACCTGTCGGCATCGTCGATGTGGACGGTCCCATTCCGGAGACCGAACCATCGACCCCGGAAGCGCAAGCTGCCGCCGTTGCGCACGAACAACGCGAACTGGAGACGTTCAGCTTTCCAAGCGCCGGCATTGCCGATGGGCCATCGTGTGCGACCGGCGTCGATGAGGACCGGATGTCACGGGTGGCTGTGAACACTCAACACGTGTCCACCCCGACCGTCATCTACTCGAGCGGCGATTCGCCCAGCCTTGGTGACTTCGATGTCTTGTCGGGGTTGTGGTCGGCCGATGGCGCCGGGCTTGAGCAAGCACACACATGCGGATACGACTACACGGCGTTGCTTCGGTCGCAACCGCTCGACCATTTCGTATGGGAAGCAACTATCGATGGGGTAGGGGGCGTTAACCACGGCGGGCTGATCGTCAACCAGTCGAGCCCGCTCACGCGCAGCGGAGCCACGATCATCGATTTCGCCGATGAGGGTCGAGTCGTGCGTTGGGGGTTCTACGACGACCGCGGCTATTACCAGATGATCGGATCTGCCCCAATCGACAGCAGCCGAGTTGGCCGTCCAGTCACACTCACCGTCGAAGTCCACGTCGCTGAAATTCAGGTGATGGTCGATGGCGCGCTCGTCACCGAGTTCACCAGCGAGAACGGTGGTGGGCTCGTTGGTCTAGTGACGAGTCGGGCTGCGGCAACCTTCAGCAACCTTCAGCTCACCGCACTCCCTGCGGTGGAGGCATCATGAATCGAGTGCTGGCCCTCATCATCTTGTTGTGCTGTGTGCTCAGCGCCTGCGGTGAGCTTCGCGGAGAACGAGTCGTGTCGGGCGCTACCGCCGACAGCTCCATCTCAGTGACGCCTGGCGGCGTGCGCGACACCAATGAAGTTCGCAGTGTCCATGGAAATCATGCGTTTTCCTTCTTTGCAACGGAGCTCTTCACCGGCCGTTCCGTGAGCGGGGCGGAGCTCGTTGCCGACGGTCCTGTCGTGATGTCGTTTCTCGTCCCGCAGTGCAGCGTGTGTATCGCTGCGGGGCCCGACCTCGTCACGAGTGCAATGGAAAATCCCGACATCACCTACGTGATGGTCCACTCGGGCGGCAGCACCGAGGACTATTCGAGCTACCTCGACGAGGTCGGCTTTGATCGCTCTGGTAGCGGGCAACACAACGTGTTCCATCTCGACGATTCGCCTGGGCTTTTGTGGTCACGATTTGGGGTGATTCAACAGCCAACGAACGTGTTGATCGAAGCGGACGGATCGGTGACACAAGCACTAGGGGCGCTCAACCCGGCCCAGTTGGGCGAGGTGGCAGACCGTTTGGTGAGCCGGCGATCTTGAGGAGATCTTGAGGTTCACTTGAGCCACCGGTGAGGCCACGGGCCGACACCTCATGCATGGACTCGTCACCAACGCATCCCAGCCCACCGCTTGCGGCCTCGTTGTGCCTCACCCTCGTCATCCACGGTTCGCTTCTCATCTCGGGAACGTTCCGAGGCACCTATGACGCGTACGTGCACATCTTCTTCGGCGATCACTACGCCCGAGACTGGTTCAGCACGTGGGAAACGCGTTGGTACACGGGTTTCACCACCGTCAGCTACCCGCCGGGCACCCATCAACTGATCGCATTGCTCTCCAAGGTCGTCGGCCTCGAAGCGGCGTTCGTGATCGTGCAGCTGAGCGGTCTGTTGATCTTGGTCACCGGCGTCTATCGAATGGCGGGAATCTGGGTCGGGCCAGCGGCCCGGCGATGGGCGGCGCTGCTCGCTGTCGTGTCGACGTCGGTGGCCGAAGCAATCCACGTGTTCGGCCAGCTGCCGACGATCATCGCGCTCGGGCTGCTGCTCAACGCCACCCCATTCGTCGACCGGTGGTTGCGCACCGGTGACCGAGCCACCCTCGTCATGGCAATCGCCACGCTCGCAGCGACGACCGCGTGCCACCACGTCACGACGTTGTTCGGCTCGGTGTTCTTCCTCGGCCCGGTTATTGCTCGCGTCATCGTCGACGCCTGGCGCTCCCCAGACACCGGTCGCTGCGTCATCACCAGCCTGTTGCGCGCCGCGGTCTTTGGTGGACTGCTGATCGCCACGCTCGTGACCGTCGTGCTTCCGTACTGGTTGTGGAGCTCGAGCGACCCAATCTCGCAGGTGCCAATCCCGCACGACAGCCGTGCCGACTTCCTCGACAACACCAACGCCGGGCTCGTCTTCTGGGGTATCCCGTGGGGTGTGCTGCTCATGATTTCGGTCAAGAGCCTCTTCGTTGCCCTCCGCGGGCGGTGCTGGCCGCTGGGGCTGTCCATTGCGCTGCTGGCGCTCTTGGGTACCGGTGGCACCACACCGATTCCTCGACTGCTGCTGCGCGGCGCGTTCGACATTCTCACGCTCGATCGCTTCACCTTCTGGGCAACGATCGCGATCTTGCCGTTCGCCGGTGTTGTGGTCGAACGTCTGGCGGCTCGTTCGATGGAGAGCCGCCGGACGCTGGCAGCGAGCGCACTATTCGGGTTGGCGATGATCGCAGCGTTCATCTTCACGGTCAATCTCAGCCAGTTCCGCCAAATCCAACCCGACCATGTCGACCCCGCTCCAATCGCTGACTTTCTCGCGAAGGATCAGCACGACCGTTGGCGATACTTGCCCCTCGGTTTCGGCGACCAGATGGCCTGGTTGAGCGCCCACACCACCGCCACCACCGTCGATGGCAACTACCACTCCGCTCGCCGCTTGCCCGAACTGGTGAGCCGACCGGTCGAACGGCTCGAAGGGGCCAAGTTTCGTGGGATGCCGGGCCTTGGGTCGCTCGACCAGTTCGTCACGACCCCCGAGCGCTACAACCTGAAGTTCGTGTTCTCGAACGACACGTTCTACGACCCGCTGTTGTTCGCAAACGGATGGCATCGTGTCGAAACGCTGATCAACGGTGTCGTGGTGTGGGAGCGGGCCGACATCACACCGCTGCCCGACACCCTGCCGGTGAGCGAGCTGCCGGCGTGGCAGCGGATTTTGTGGGGGATCCTGCCACTGGCAGCGGTGACTTCGGCAGCATTTGCAAACGCCGCAGCGCTACTTCGCACCCGTGAGCACGATCGCGGAGTCGTTTTGGCAAGGCGCCAGATCCTTCACGGTCCTGACGGTGCCACGTTGCGGCAACGTCTCGTGAGCCCGACGTGGCTGCGGGCCCTATGCGCCGTCGGCATCGTTGTTGGTGTCGCCGCAACAACTTGGGATGGCGGCGACAGTGGCGCTACCGCGCAGGTCTACGACTACTACGACGACATCGACTTCGGCCGCTTGGATGCAGCGTGGGAGCGGCTCGACCCACACACTGCGCCCAGCCTCGAGCAGTTCACCCTCGAACGCTCCGTACGTGACGGCCTCGTCGACGGGTACGCGAAGCTCGACCGCCTCGAACTAGTGGACGCCCGAATCGAGAACGGCTCTGGAGAGGTAGACGTTGTTGCGCATTACGTGACGTCGTTGACCGCGTGGACCGTCGAAGAAACCCACATCGTTGTCGAGCGGGATGGGCAGTGGCGGCTTGGTTGGGTCGGAACCGAGTCGGCGATTCCTGTCGAACAGTTCGCTCGCCAAACCGTTGTTGACTATGTCGATCACGGTCGACGCCGTGTCACGACCGAGACGAGCGACTACGGCGACATCCTCGACCGCCCTCGGGTATCCGTGCTCGACAGTCGACTCGTCACACGCGCGGGGCAGTGGTTCATCGTGGGCCAGCTCACCAACCTCGATGTCGACCCCGCAGACATCACCGTGACCGGGCGACTTCTTGGAGCGGACGGCACGGCGCTGGCGACCTATCACGGCGGCGAGGGCACGGTTCACAAGGTGCTTCCCGGCGAGACCGTGCCATTCCGTGTGGCGTTTGAGGGGGTGGCGACGGTTGCGATGGCGAACGTTGCGCAAGATCAAGAGGCTGGCGTCTTCGACCCCGAGCTTGTCGTGCAACTCGAACTGACCGAGGACGTCGTGAGCTATGAGGTCGAAGCCAAGGCGCTCGTCACCGGTCGCAACCTCGATCGGCTCGTCGTGAGCAACGTTTCGGCCGAACACACCCCGGACGGCGCCATGGCCCTGTCGGCGACCATCAGCAATCGGGGCACCGAAACGGCCACCATCCCCATGGCCTCGATCAGTCTGCTCGATGGAAACGGCGAGGTGCTGTGGGTCGACGCGTTCCCGCTGTCGACTGCTATCCGGTCCCAACGCTCTGCTGAGGTGACCTTCGATCTGACCGATCCAACGACGCTGGACAGCGCCGATCTCTCCGGATTGGCATTCGACAGCGGCGGAACGATCAACGGACGGACCGAGCAGGATTCCCGTTCGTTTGAGTCGGTTGTTGCAATGTCTATTCAGGGTTTCGGCGAGGTCGAAGCCGTTGCGATCACCGTGTCCACCTTTGAGCGAGGAGTCGGCTGATGAGCGCTCGAATCGTGCGAGCACGCACAACCTCATCAACGCTCGTGGTCGCCGCCATGCTTGTCGTCACGGTTGTTGTCACTGCTGTCGTCGCTGTCGGAGCGTGGATCGTCCTTTCCGCCGTGTCCGGAGACCGTGTTGCCTCTCATGATGATGCAACAGCCGCACCTTCGGTCAGCACGATTTTGGTGCCGGCAGAGATCGAGGCAGGAGAACCCGTCTCGGTGGCCATCACCTCTGAGATGGCATCGGGCATCGTTGAGGTGCACGCAACCAGTGGTTTGGGACGGCTCTCGTTTCGCGTTCGATTGTCTAACGGAACCGGCCGCCTCGACCTTCCCCCAGCGGTTACTCAGCACGCAGGAGTGCTGAGCATCACTGCGGGAGACGTAACCGAACAGCTATCGATCGTGCCGAGCGAGGTGGCCGAGGTTGTGGCGCCGCTCGTTGGACCTCGCACGATCGTCGCCGACGGTGCCGACACGACGCTCGCCGTCATCTTCCCGGTCGATCGATTCGGCAACCAGGTCGCCAATGGCACCAACGTTGTGGTCGAGTGGCAACAACCCTCCGCACAGGGGACGACCGAGCAGCTGACGACAGTCACTACACAGACCACCGACGGTATGGCGTTCGACCTGTTGACCTCTGGCGAGGTCGCAGGGCCAACCATCGCCCGCACGATCGCCACAACCCAAGACGGCGAACAGATCAACGGCGCCGCCATCCGGATCGACGAGGTTCCCGGCACGGTGTCAGACATCGAGATCTCGGCGAGTGCCCTGAGCGGGTTTGCGGACGGCCGAGCGCTCATCGAAATCGAAAGCACAGAATTGTTCGACACCTTCGACAACCGATTGGCCGACGGCACGGTCGGACATTTCGTCTTCGACGGGCCTTCGGGTTTTGGTGTCGTTGCTGGAACTGTGCAAAACGGGGTCTTCTCGGTCGAGCTCGTCTCGCCAGACAAGCCGGGAACGCTGACCGGGCACGTCGAACTGCATGGGCGGGTGAGCAACGAAATCTCGGTCGAGTTCGAATCGGCAATCTCGGGGTTCGAGGCAACCCTCAGCCAAGTAGGAACCGACACGGTCCTTCGCATCGACGTCGCCCTCGACCCGACCGGAGCATTCGTTGCTGACGGGACCGAAGTCGTCTGGGGCGAGTACCGAACGCAGATCCGCCTAGGAGCTGCAGAGATTCGGTTGCCAGCAGGAGCGAGCCCCGAGAGCACAGCCCCCATCGAAATCTTGGGCACGGAGGTACGACCAATGAGAGCAGAGCAACGACCAATGGGAGCATCACAATGACATTCACTCACAAGGCAATCCTTCTGATCATCGTGGCGTTCGTCGGGGCCATCGCGTTGGCCCTTGGAGCACACACCGTCGTCGAAACCGGACGCGGCGCAGACTTTTCAGAGGTCTTCAACGAACCTGCCCGAACCGCCGACACCGACGCCGAACTGACGTGGTTCGAAGGCGAGCCGCTGCTGCGCTCGCTCGAACCACAGACGATCGAAGCGATCGAGTTTGCTTGGACACGGGCGCTCTCAGCGGTCGATAACGCAGCTGGCGACGGCGACACGACCGGTGTTGACATCTGGTTCTCTGGTCCCGCCCAAGATCAGGTGCACGAGCTCCTCGCAACGAACGCCGTTGTTGGCAGCGGAGCGTGGACGAGCCACGACATCACGCCGAACTTCTACAGTATCGACGGGCAGATCCTCGTCACAAACATCGAGCGAACCGGCGCCTTCACCGACGAAGTTCGGGTCGTCTTCATTCTCCGAGACGGCAACTGGCGGGTCGAACATCTCGTCCGCACGGCATAACCTCGCACATCTAATTACCACCCAAATCGTTGGCGCCAGCACTCTAAGTGGTACCATTCAAGACAAGCGTCTTTCATACCGGTGGGGGTAATTGTGAAATACTGGTCTCGTACGTTCGTTTCAGGACTGCTAGCGATGGCGATGCTCGCTAGCTTGCTGAGCTCGGTGCCCGTGGTTGCGGCCCAAGACCTGCCAGAGAGCTCGGACGCGCTCGATGTGGACATCATCTCTCCGCTCGACGGAGCGAACGTCGCGAATGGCGAAGTATCCGGTGTCGTGAACGTCGGTGGCGGCCAGCAGGTAAACACCTCGCTAGTGGTTGTGTACGATCTTTCTGGCTCGACGGAAAACGCTGGCGGGGACTGCGGTGGCGACCTCAATGGCGACCGTCGAGTGAACACCATCTTGGACTGTGAGATAGAGGCGCTGTTGGCTCTAGAAGCCGAGGCTGTCGCCTCAGGTTCTGTCGGCGAGATTGCTCTGGTGGCATTTGCCGGTGGTGCGACGATCGTTGATTCAGCTCCGGCCGCAGGCCGGCAAGTGTTCGTGCGACCAGGCACCGATAGTGACGGTGATGGCGAGACCGACATTGCAGTTGTTGCCCGCAGCTCGGTAACCGAACGGGTTCGACAGTTCACCAACACGCGGATCGCAGGTGGCACCAACTTCGCTGAAGCCTCCCGCGTTGCGTGCGAGGTCTTGACGTCTGCGGCGAACCCGAACCGCACAGTCATCTTCTTGTCAGATGGCGGCAACTTCCGAAGTGCGCCACTGACCGATTCGTTGCCGTGCGCTGTTGAGACGCCGTTCCTTACGCTCGCCGTTGGATCGGGAAGTAGCTGCGACGCAGATCCATTCGATCTGGGAACACTCCAAGACATAGCCGACCTCACCGATGGTTCTTGTACCGAAGTTGAAGAGCCTGACGACCTTCCTGAGGTTCTTTCGGGGCTAGTCGAAGTCGAGCTAGAACGTGTGGCTGTTTCGGTAAACGGTGGGCCCGAGGTGGACATCGATATCGATGGTCTGCCAATCACGGGACCCGCTCAGGTGCCATGGTCGGTTGACGTTGGCCCGCTGACTGGTCCGTTCGACGAGATCTGCGTGACCTCATATGGATTCCTTGGCGATGTCGAAACCACGTCGACAGAATGTGTCACGGTGTCGAGCAACAATCCGCCCGTAGCCGATGCCGGCGCGGATCAGGTTGTTGTTGAAGGCTCGCTCGTGCAACTCGACGGGTCTGGTTCGACCGACCCGAATGGTTCTCCGCTCTCGTACACCTGGAGCGTTGCTTCTGAGACGGGGCCGCCGGTTGTGCTCTCGTCGACGTCGAGCGCTCAGGCGAGCTTCTTGTCGCTCGATGACGGTGTGTACGAGTTCGATCTGACGGTGTCGAATGGTTCGAGTGAGTCGACCGATCAAGTCGAGATCATCGTCGAGAACGGCGCGCCGGTAATCTCGGCTGAGGCTGATGATGCTGCCGATGGCGGTCTTGCGTTGATCACCGCGAGTTTCACCGATCCGGGCATTCTCGATTCGCATACCGCTGTTGTCGATTGGGGCGACGGCACCGTCGAAGACGTGACGATTTCAGCGCAGGGCAACGGTTGGGGCTCGCTCTTTGCTGCTCACGAGTACGCCTCGGCTGGCGGTTTCACGGCGACGATTACGATCACCGACGATGACGGCGGCGTTACAGCCACCGAGGCGGTTTCGGTCACGGTCACCGACGCGATCGCTGTGTGGGCAAACAGTTCGAACGACAGCCGCGCCTTTGAGTGGACCGGCAACGCGGGTCGTATCGAGGGCTTGGTGCATTCCAATGACGGGTTCCGTGTGCGTGGAAACACGAAGACGTTTGTTGGGCCGGTCGAGTACGCGGGGCGCCTCGATGAGCGCGGTGCAGATTTCTCGAGTGCCCCGGTTGAGGTTGCTGCGAGTGAGCCTCCGATCTCATTCGACATCGCGGACTACCGTCCAGGTGGTCGCGCTGCTCTTGAGGTTGGAGCGAACTACTTCGATCTCAGTTCTGAGTGCGGCAATCGCTGGAGAGAGAGCGGCGAACTAGCACCGGGTGTTTATTACGTGCCGTGTGATGTTCAGCTCACCGGCAGCCAGCAGCTTGGCAACGTCACGATCGTTTCCGAGGGAAGCATTTCGGTTTCCGGCGGCACGTCGAACTTCCAGCCGTTCGTCGATGGACTCCTGTTCTTGGCCAATGAGTCGGGGAACAATGCGATCAGCCTGACCGGCAATGGCGGCACCTACTTCGGTTACATCCAGGCGCTCGAGGGCGAGATTCGAACCTCTGGCAACGAGAAGTTGTTCGTGTGTGGGCTGGTTGGCGACACGATCGACATCAGCGGCAACTCGGCAGCCATTCGCGCAACCGATTGCACTCGGCCTGAGCGCACGGTGGCTCCACCGACGATCGTTCCGGCGCTCGACCTGTCGATAGAGAACAGCGCCGACGCTGCCCTTCCTGGCGACAGCATCACTTCGACGGTCACCGCAACCAACACCGGTTCGCTGCTGTTGGTTCCTGGTTTGATCGGTCTGCAGAACCTTGGTGACGCAACCGTGGCCGTTACCGATGTGAGCGTTGGCCTCGAATACCGTGACGCAACTACCGGTGCGTGGATTGCGCTTGATTCGCCAACCGATCTCACGACTCGTCCCAACGCGACCGGCGGTGTTTCGTACGTCGACGGTGTGGTTGGCACCACTATTGACGCAGGGTCGACGGCGAGTTGGGGTGCGGAGCTTCAGCTCGACCTGCCCGCCGAAACGGTGAGCTTCCTTTTGGATCCAGCTCAGGTGGATGGCTTGCGCAACGTTGTGACCTTCGAACTCGACGATCCGCTTCAGCCAGTTCGTCGCTTGTTCCGATTCGGCAACGACTTCCTCCCTGCGCTCGTTGCACAAACCGGTGATCTCACCGATGTTGAACTGACGGTGACCGCAATCGACGGTGCGACCTCGGTGCTCGGATCTGGCGATGATGCTGGTCTTGGCCAACTCGCCCCGGGTGAGACGGTCACCCTTTCGATTGACGGCGCCGTGGCCGTGCCCGCACCGCGCGCAGCGAGCGAAACGAGCGATTCGTACGTTGCTCGTTTGCAGAACTTGGATGGCTCCGACCTTGGTGCTGGTGTGTTTGGCACCTCGACTGGTGGAGTGGGCCTCGTTCTTGGCGGTCAGCAGGTTGACCGGGTAACGCAGAGCCTTCCAGTGGTGGGCATCACCGCAGAGGGAACGGCGAACGCTCAGCCGGGAGACACCCTCGACTACACGCTCACCACCCGCAACACCGGTTCGGCAACGGCTCTTTCGCTCGACGCATCGGCCACAGTTGAGGGCGAGGCTGTCAGCCTCATCGGCTCACCAAGCGAGCTCGCTCCGGCGGTGATCGCCACGGCGTCTGCCTCGTTTGATGTGCCAGACGATTCGGTTCCAGATCCGTATCGTTTCGTGGCTGAAACGTCGTGGATCGATGCAAACGACAACGAGTACGGCCCGGTCGATGGTCGTGTGATCACGACGGTTGATAGTGCACCGGCCTTGGCTGTGACACTCATCGATTCGTTGCAGGTCGATGCTGATGGCACTGGCTTGCCGAGTAGCGGCGACACGATCCGTTACACGCTGACCTTGGTAAATGACGGCACGTCGGCCCTTACCGATATCGAAGCGGTTCTGCCGTTCGA